>JANSYR010000007.1 GCA_024742285.1 bacterium
GAAGCCGCGTCTTCGGCGTCAGCTTCGCGTTAGGATGGAGTTGCACCTGAGATCTCCCTTCGGTGGAGGTGGTTGGTCTGCAACCCCATTTCCTCCGAAGGAATCTCAGGTGTCAACAAGCCCTTTGGGCCCCAGAACTAGATCCAGGCGTCGCCCGAGGCGACGGCGAAATAGGGCTCGTCCTCGAGCATCTCGTCCACGATCTCGATCGAGGGTGTGAAGCGGCGCGAGATCACGCGCGGATTCGCGATCCGGTCCATGCGGAACTGGCGCCGGACTTCCTCGGCACCCGCTTCGGGATCGGCGTCCACCCGGTCGATGTCCACGGCGAGGATGTACCAGAACGGGGCGCGCACGAAGATGCCGTGGGGCTCGACCCGGCGCTGGGTGACGGCACCGAGGCGGTCGGTGTAGCGGAAGCGCATGCAGACGCTCTCGCGAAAGCAGCGTTCGAAGGTGTCGAGCAGGGTCGGTGACATTTCGCCGAAGGACTCGCGCATCGCCTCGGAGGCCCGAGTCCCGATGACGATCCGACGACAGAGCTGTCGAAGCTGCACCCGCCGCTCCGGCGGGAGCGACGCGAGGACCTTGTTCATCGCGCTCTGGTTGCCGCGACTGAAGGGCAGACCGGAGACGCGCCGGGCGATCTCGACGGAGAGCCAGAGACCGACGGCCTGCTGCGCGTCGAGCTGAAGCGGCGGCAGCGGTGCGAAGCGAGCGAAACGGATCCCACCGCCGCGTCCCCGGTCCCCCTCGATGTCGAGCCCCCGCGCGCGAAGCAGCGCCACGTCGCGCCGCACCGTCCGCACGCTCACGGCGAGCTCCTCCGCGAGCTCGCCCATCGAAACGCCTTCGCGCGCACGAATCGCGGCGACCAGCGCTTCCAGCCGGTCGCCGCGCTTGAGCTCGTCACCGCGACTCCGCTTCGGCATCGCCCGAGGATGCCACACAAATAGGTCAATTTCTGACCTATTCGAGTCTAGAGTGCTCCGTGTTCGAAGCCCGGCCGAGATCGGACCGGGCGAGACGCCGAGACCCGAAGAAACAACGATCGCAGGAACCCAGGAAAGGATCCCACCATGAACACCGTCGAAATCGGAAAGCAACTCGTCGCCTTCTGCCAGGACCGCAAGGGACTCGACGCTGTCGACGCCCTCTACGACGACAAGATCGTCTCGATCGAGGCCCAGGGTTCGGAAGAGCTCCCGGCCCGGATGGAGGGGATCGAGGCCGTCCGGGGCAAGAACGCCTGGTGGTACGACAACCACGAGATCCACGCCGAGAGCGCGACCGGCCCCTACTGCGGCCAGCGCGAAGATCAGTTCGCGGTCCGCTTCACGATGGACGTGACCTTCAAGCCGACCGGCGAACGCCAGAGTCTCGACGAGATCGCGCTCTACACCGTCGCCGACGGCAAGATCGTCGAAGAGCAGTTTCTTTACTTCGCCGGCTGACGCTTTGCGCCGGCTGACGCCGGACGGCGCTGCGCGCCTCTCGACGGGTCCCTTGTGGGGACCCGTCTTGCGCTGAGGGCTCGGGCGCAGGCGCCGCTTCGCGGCGTCGCTGGGGCTGAATCCGTCGCCGTCACTCGTGGGCGCGCTGGGGCGGTGAACGGAGAAGGGCCCGGGGCCCCGCCGTCATGGGCGGGGGTCCCGGGCCCTTCGTGTGTCGGCCGGCTCGTGGAGCGGATCAGTCGAGGATCGTGAGCTCCACGCGGCGGTTCTCGCGCTTGTTGGCCTTCGTGTCGTTCGGGACGATCGGGTTCGACTCACCGAAGCCCTTCACTTCGAGGCGGTCGGCGTCGATGCCCGCCGAGACGAGGCGCGCCTTGACCGCGCTGGCGCGGCGCTCGGACAGATCCTGGTTGTAGGCCGCCGCCCCGTCGGAGTCGGTGTGGCCATCGACGCGGATGCGGACGCCCGGGTTCGCCTTCAAGACCGCGATGTCGGCCGCGAGGGTCTCGTCGAAGTCGATCTCGATCGCCGCGCCGTTGACGGCGAAGCGGAGGTCGTTCAACTGCCAGCAGCCGCGGTCGTCGACGGGCGCCTCGCGCAGGGTGCCGGGGCACTCGTCGCGCGGGTCGATCACGCCGTCGCGGTCCGTGTCCGGCGGCGCCGCCGCGACGTTCACGACCGGCGCCGGGGCCGGCTCGTTGCCGAGATACACGGCGCGGGAGAACTGCTGGAGCGCCGCGGAAGAACCGAGCGCCGTCGTCGTCGTGAAGCTGCCGCAGCTCGTGACGTCCGCGATCGAGCGAAGGGCCGTGGCCCCGGCCGGATCGTTGCCAGCCTGCACCGTGTGGAAGCAGACCTCGCCCGCACGGCTCTCGGCGAGCGCCTTCGCCGACGCGATCGCGCGGCCCGCGTCGTCGCGGCCGGCGTAGTCCGTGGCAAGACCGTCCGAGATGATGACGACCGCGGCGCGGCCGTCGCCGGCGCCGATCGCGTCGGTCACCTCATTGTCGAGGACCGAGTAGAGCGGCGTCGAGCCCTGGAGGAACGTCGCGCCCTTGGCGGCCGCGGCGAGGGTCGAGCGATCGAAGCTGCCGCCACCGGCGGTCTCACGCTGGCCGCCGCCGAAGCTCAGCTGGCTGGCCTCGTAGCTCCCGCCGGGCATCGCGGCGACGAGGGACTCGAGGGTCGCCTTCGAGCCGGGGAAGCCGGTTTCCTTCGAGCCGGAGGCGTCGAGGATCGTGACGGCCTGGGTGACGGCGACCGTGCCCGAGGGCGGCGTGACCGCGACGGGCTCCTGGTACGGGAGGGGCTTTGCGCAAGCGCCGAGCATCGCGGCGACGGCGAGGCCACCGGCCACGCCAAAGGACTGGGAGGCGAGAGACTTCTTCATGTGCGGATTCTCCTGTCGATCGATTCCACTCCCGGCCACGGGTTCGTGGACGGGAGACGTTGATCCCCGCGATTCGATTGGAACGAGCAGGGAAGGAAGACACTCGACCTCCACCCGTCGCCCCCGAAGTGCGGCAACACTAGCTATCCGAGTCGCCGTCGCGCCGTAGTTGTGGCCGCCAGCTCCTCTATTTTGCATCCGACCCGCCGGTCACTCGTTCCGATCCGCGCAACCACGATTCCTGTGATGGACGTGCTCGCACCGGAAGCGACCGGACCCGGTCTTCGGAGAATTGAATGCGAAGGGGCACCGAACCGCCACACCGAACGCACGTCTCCATCGCGAAAAATCCGTACGCCGAGCTGCGAAATCCTGACCGCGCCGGTGGAAGCACACCGGCAACCGACGGGCAGCCCCGGCGCAATGTGGCCGAGACGCCGCCGAGCCCCGCCTCCCACCGGTCACCGTCGCCGGGGCCCCGGCACTCACTCGACGGAAGCGCGTTCCGACCAGGGGGGCGCCCGTGCACCCGTGGGAACCCGGAGACCATGAAGCACCCCGCACTGATCAAGCGAGTTCGGACCCACTACGAAGGCCGCGCATTTTCGCCCCGGCTGGTCGATGCGCTGTGTGACGAGATCGCGCGGCGAACGAGCCACGAAGGCGTCGAGATCGCCAAGGGCTGGAAGATCCCCGTCGAGCAGGTGACCCGCGCCTTCGAGCCGATCGAACAGACGCCCCGCCCGGCCATCCTCCACCCGGCCCCGGCCGCGATCCTCGGCCTCTCCTTCGGCTACCGCCTCGATTCGCCCTTCGCGCGCCGCCCGGAGGATCGCCAACCGGGGCCGAACAACGCCGCCCTCGCCGACGCCCTCGTTCGCTGCCACCGGCTCTTCCCCGAGGCCTGGATCGGCGTCCAGCACGAAGTCGGTCTCGCGCTCTCCGAGCGGGACGACGCGCCCTCCCCGGCGCTCGTGACGCCGCCGCGGGACTGGAACACGGGCCAGGTGATCCGGCATTTCGTCGACCAGCTGCCTCGCTACGCGTTCGCCGGAAAGCGCTGCGTGATCGTCGTGAGCCACCTCCACCACTACGGTCGCTGCGAGTTCCTGCTCGCCCGCGAGGGCCTCGAGGCGTTTCCGGCACCGAAGGAAGTCGCGGCCTACGCGGACTACGACCCGGGTGAGGCCCAGCCTCGCTTCCGGTCGCCGTGGGACTATCTCGTGAACGACTTCCTCGCGCTCTGCAAGGCGTCCTCCGCCCCGCGGACGCAGGTCTTCGACCCGACCCGGGGGCTCGGCTCGTCCCGCTGACGGATGATCCGAGCGCGCCGACGATCCCGGAGGTCACCCGGGGAACTGCCGGCGGGTTGCCTCCGTCATTCCGGTGAGCATGCTCGAAGGCGTAGAGCCGGCGCGCCCGCACACCCTCGAGTACAGCCGATGCGGCGACGCGTCGATGGTCCGGGGGACGGAGGCGTTCGCGATGCGGATCGGGGTTCCCAGGGAGATCAAGAACGAGGAGCGGCGGGTCGGCCTGACGCCGGCGAGCGTTCGCGAGCTCGCGGGTGACGGTCATGCGATCTTCGTGGAGACCGGCGCGGGTGTCGGCATCGACGCATCGGACGAAGACTACGCGCGCGCGGGCGCCGAGATCGTTCCGACGCCCGGCGACGTCTTCGAGGCGGCCGAGCTGATCGTGAAGGTGAAGGAGCCGCAGGCGGAAGAGCGAGCGCGGCTCCGGCCGGACCACACGCTCTTCACCTATCTCCACCTCGCCCCCGATGCGGACCAGACCAAGGATCTCGTCACGAGCGGCGCCACCTGCATCGCGTACGAGACCGTGACCGACGACCGCGGCGGACTGCCGCTGCTGACCCCCATGTCCCAGGTCGCCGGGCGCATGTCCATCCAGGCCGGCGCGGCGAGCCTGGAAGCGAGTCGAGGCGGGGCGGGGCTGCTCCTCGGTGGCGTGCCCGGCGTGGCACCGGCGAAGGTGGTCGTCCTCGGCGGCGGCGTGGTCGGTGCGAACGCCCTGCAGATGGCGCTCGGACTCGGCGCCGACGTCACCGTCCTCGATCGTGACACGCGTGTCCTCGAGGCCCTCGCCGCCCGCTTCGGCGCGGCGCTCCGGACCGTCTACTCGACCGGCGAGGCGATCGAGCGCCACGTCCTCGACGCCGATCTGGTCGTCGGGGCCGTGCTCGTCCGCGGCGCGGCCGCGCCCCACCTCGTCACCCGTGAACACGTCACGGCCATGCGACGGGGATCGGTCCTCGTCGACGTCGCGATCGACCAGGGCGGCTGCTTCGAGACCTCACGACCGACCACCCACGCCGAGCCCACCTTCCTGGTCGACGACGTCGTCCACTACTGCGTCGCGAACATGCCGGGCGCCGTCCCGAAGACGTCGACCTACGCCTTGAACCACGCGACGCTGCCCTTCGTCCGGCGGCTCGCCGACCGCGGCGCTCGGACCGCGCTCAAGACCGATCTCGGTCTGATGAACGGCCTCAACGTGTGCGCGGGCCACGTCACCGAGCCGCAGGTCGCGCAGGCCCTCGGCTACGACTACGTCGAGCCGATCCTGGCGCTCGAGTCGCGCTAGCCACGGCGACGGACGCGCGTCGGCCCCGATCGCGACCTACCCTCCTCGACCGAACCCGGCCGAGGAGAGCCCTGTGACCCCTTCGCGCATCATCCTGCTCCTGAGCGCCCTGCTCTACCTCGCCTTCCTCCTCTGGTACGGCGGCTCCGGCACGCCGCTCACGCCCGAGGAGACCGAGGCGGTGCTCGCGCGGATCGAGGCCAATCAGTCGGCGCATTCCGCCCATGACGGCGATCTCCTCGAATCGTTCCGCGTGCTCGCGAGCCAGGACGATGGCGACGAGTTCTACATGCTGAACCTGATGCGGTACCGCCAGAAGGCGCTCTATCCGCCGGGCGCCCCCTACGACGACGATGCGCAGGCGGCGGCGGATCGGTACGGCCGCGCCGTCCTTCCGGCCCTGCTCGCACGCGGCTCCCATCCGATCCTGATGGCGCACTACGCCGGTCCCTTCATCCCTCCGGATGCGTCGAAGGGGACCTGGGACCAGGTCGGCATCGTCCGCTACCGCAGCCGTCGGGACATGCTCGACATGGCGCTCGATCTCTCCGCTTCAGGGGGCGGCGAGCACAAGTGGGCCTCGATCGAGGAGACGATCGTGATGCCCGTCGCGCCGATCTTCGACTTCGTCTTCGTCCGCGGATTCATGGCGGTCGTCTTCGGCGTGGTGGGCGGGGGCCTCGCGTTCGGGCTGCGACGGCGCCCGGCCTGAGCGCACGGCGTCAGTCCGTCGTCAGGAACGCGATGATCCGCGGGAACGCGCTCCGGTCCTCGAGCAGGAAGCCGTGCCCGCCCTCGAACCAGGCGAGCTCCGAATCGGGGATGCGCGCGGCGAGGTTCTCCATGTTCTCCGGTCGCGCGATCCCGTCGTAGCGCCCGCCGCAGAGCAGCGTCCGGGCGCGGATCCCGTCGAGGCGATCCCAGGTGTCGTGAGCGAACCGCGCTTCGAGCTGGCGCGCGGCGCCCCGTGCCTTCCGCTCGGGGTCCTCGTCGTCGTCGGGAATCTGCGTGCGCTTCTTCATGAACTCGAAGACCTTCGCGAAGCGGGACGGATCGCGACCGCCCTCTCCGCTGGACCAGCGCGTATCGCTGATCGCGAGGACCCGGTTCATGTACTCGTCGGGACCGAGCACGGCGAGCTCGTGGAGCGGATAGGAAGCGCCGCCTTCGCCGCCGCTCGACGTGCAGCAAAGCACGAGCCGATCGATCCGATCCGGGTGCCGAAGCGCGAGCTCCTGGGAGACCATGCCACCGAACGAGACGCCGAGGACGTGCGCACGGTCCCAACCCAGGTGGTCGAGGAGCGCCGCGGCGTCGTCCGCGTAGTCGGCCATCGTGTAGGGCCCGTCGGGCTTCGCCGTCTGCCCGAGCCCGCGCTGATCGTGGGCCGCGATCTCGAACGCCTCCGCGAGCGGACCGTCGATCAGTCGAGGTTGCTGGCGCAGGTCGCCCCCGGTCCCGTTGACGAAGAGCAGCTTCGGCCGGCCTTCACCCGCTCCCGTGTGCTCGTAGTAGAAGTCGAGTCCCCGAAGCGTCGCGCGCAAACCCTGCATCGTTCTCCTCGCGTTCCGGCCGCAGCCGCTCGCTTCAGCGCCCCGCGAGCCGCGCGCGGGTCTCGGCCGGGGTCGCGATCTCGCGGCCGTGGCGCCGCGCGATCTCGACGACCGCCGCGACGACCTCGGCGTTGGTCGCCGGTTCGTCGCCGAGCTCGAGATAGGGATGGTCTCCGAGACCGATGGCGACGTGGCCGCCCTGCGCGATCGCCTGCTCGGCGAGCGGCAGCGCGTTCGCGCCGTAGCAGGCCGCTGCCCAGAGACAGTCGACGCTCGGCGGCACGAAGTCGATCAGCGCCTGGAGCCCCGCCTCTGTCCCCGGATGCCCGGAGATCAGCCCGCCCTCGGTCGTGAAGAGCTCCGCGAAGATCGTGCCGGGCAGGACTCCGGTGGTGCAGAACGCTTCGAGCAGACGCAGCGACCCGACGTTCCAGATCGCCGCCATCGGAAGTGCGCCCGCCGCCCGTGCGCGAGCGGCCAGCGCCTTCAGCGTCCCGATCGGGTTGTAGTAGACGAGGTCGTCGCCCCGGACCTCGTCCATGCCCTCGCGCCACATCCCGAGGGAGAGGCTCGCTAGATCCAGGGGAACGAGGTCGGCCCGGGTCGCGTCGTCCTTCGCCATCGCTTCGATGTGCCCGATCCGTTCGTCGAGGTCCGTGACCGTGTTCGCGCCGAGGGTCGGCATGACGAGCGCATCGCAACGCCCGCGGATCGCCCGCGCGGTCTCGGCATAGAGCGCGGTGTCGTTCGAGGGCGCTCCGGTCTCGGGCTCCCGCGCGTGGTAGTGGACGATCGAGGCTCCGGCGGCGACACAGGCCTCCGCGTCGGAGGCGATCTCCTCCGGCGAGTACGGCACGTTCGGGTTGGGCTCGCGGAACGTGTACTCGTTCAGCCGGGCATCGATGATCAGCTTGTCCAAGGAACCCCCTCCCCCTCGCCCGGGCGCTCCGCCTCGAGACGAGCCCGCGCTGCGGGGGCGAGGATCGCGCGCCCGGGGGCGTCCCGAAAGCGCCTCAGGGCCGTCCCGACGGGTGAATTCGCCACCGACTTGCCTCTTCCCGATGTGTCGCCGCCCCTCGCGAGTCGGCTAGACTCTGAGGGCCTGAACGATCGTTCGGAACCCGCCCCGAGCCGCAAGCGCGTGCGCTGTGGACCCAGGCGCGGCGGGCGTCCCCGACGCGATCCCAGCCCACCACAGGAGTTCCCGACCATGGCCTTCTCCACGGACAATCCCGTCGCCCAGGACCTCGGCTACCTCCCCTTCGACTGCGACAACCACTACTACGAGGCCCTCGACGCCTTCACCCGCCACGTGCCGAAGGAATGGCACGCGCGCTGCGTCCAGTGGGCGGAGATCGAGGGACGCAAGCACCACGTCGTGGGCGGCAAGCTCGCGCACGCGGTGAAGAACCCGACCTGGGATCCGATCGCCATGCCCGGCGCGATCTCCGACTTCCTGCGCGGCAACCCGGACGGCACGTCCATGATGAAGGCGCTCCGCGAGCGCGAGCCGCTGCCGGACTACTACATGAACCCCGACGCCCGCCTCGACAAGATGGACGAGCAGGGCATCGAGGCGATGTGGCTCTTCCCGACGCTCGGCGTCCTCTACGAGGAGCTGATCAAGGAAGACACGGAGGCGGTCAAGGTCCTCTTTCACGGCTTCAACCGCTGGCTCCACGAGGACTGGGGCGTCGCCTACCAGAACCGGATCTTCGGTGCCCCCTACATCACGCTGACCGACGTCGACTTCGCCGTCAGCGAGCTCGAATGGGCGCTCAAGGAAGGCGCGCGCGTCGTCTGCATGCGCCCGGCCGCCGTGCACACCCGCGAGGGCACGTTCTCGCCGAGCCACCCGCGCCACGATCCCTTCTGGGCGCGCGTCTCCGAATCCGGCATCACCGTCGTGATCCACGCCGCGGACTCCGGCTACACGACCCACGGCTACGTGCAGGACGGGTTCACCGCAGACGCCGTGGGCGCCGCGATCTCACCCAACATCAAGCACTTCAACATCGAGCGCGCGGCATACGACTTCCTGATCACCTGCGCCTTCGAGAAGCTCTTCGAGCGCCATCCCGGCGTCCGGATCGCTTCGATCGAGAACGGCGCCGAGTTCCTCCCGGATCTCTACCGGAAGCTCAACCAGTCGGCGAACCGTCTCTCGATCGCCAACTACTATGGGGAGCACCCGGCGGAGAGCTTCCGCCAGCACGTCTGGATCAACCCCTTCTGGGAGGATGACGTGAACGAGGTCGCCCACCACATGGGCGCGAATCGCGTGATCTTCGGCTCCGACTGGCCGCACATCGAGGGCATGCCGACGCCCCTCGACTACGTCAAGGAGCTCGAGCAGTTCGACGACACCCAGACGCTCCAGATCCTCCGCGACAACACGCGGGAGCTCAACGAACTCCGCCCCGCGTAGGGCCTCGTCCCCGATCGAAGAACGCCCGCGCCGCCCGGTTGACCCGGAGCAGCGCGGGCGTTTCCATTTGTGGACCCCGTCCGCCGCCGGGCGGCCCCGACCGACCTCGACCCGAAGGAACCTCCCATGCCCTGTCGCGCCCTCGAAGGAATCCGTGTCCTCGACCTGACCACGCCCCTCGGCGAAGCCACCGGCCGCATCCTCGCGGACCTCGGCGCCGAGGTGATCAAGGTCGAGCCGCCGGGGGGCTGCGAAGCGCGCTTCGCCCCGCCCTTCGCGACGCCGCCGAGCGCCAACGCCCCGCGCCCGGAGCGCGGGAGCGGAGATCCGGAGCAGTCGCTCTTCTGGCGAGCCTGGGGGCTCGGCAAACGGAGCGTCGTCCTCGACCTCGACGACGCGGCCGACCGGAAGAAATTCCTCGCCCTCGCGCAGACGGCGGACATGCTGCTCGAGTCCTCGACGCCGGGAGACATGGCCGCGAAGGGGCTCGGCTACACCGACCTCGAAGCGCTGAATCCCGGGCTCATCTACGTCTCGGTCTCGCCCTTCGGTCAGGACGGCCCCTATGCGACGCAGCCGGCGACGGATCTCACGCTCTCGGCGGCGGGCGGTCTGCTGAACTCGACCGGCGACGGCGATCGCGTCCCGCTGCCGATCGGCTTCCCCGAGACGGCGCACCTCGGCGCGACCCAGGCCGCGGCGGACGCGCTGATGGCGCTCTACTCGCGCAACCGCTCCGGCGAGGGACAGCATCTCGATTCGTCGGTGCAGACGGCGGTGCTCTGGAGCCTGATGAACCAGACGAGCTTCAGCGCCGTCGACCAGGAGATGCCGAACTTCGGTGAGGACCGCGCCGGGCGGACCGGGACGATGGCCGTCTTCGAAGGGCTCGACCTGCCCGTCATGGAGCCGTGCAAGGACGGCTTCGTCGTGATCGTCCTCGTCCTCGGGGCCCAGGGCGCCTTCGGCTTCGACGCCTGCATGAAGTGGATCGGCGAACAGGGCGGCCTCGACGACGACCTCCTGGAAGTCCAGTGGATGACCTGGATCCAGGACCTCCAGGAGGGGAAGCTCGAGCTCGCGACGGCGCTTCGCGGCGTCGAGCAGTTCAAGGCCTTCCTCAAGACGATGACGAAGGCGGAGATCCAGGAGCAGGCGGTCAAGGGCAAGTGGCTGATCGCGCCGGTGAACACGGCGCCGGATCTCCTCGCGGATCCACAGCTCCTCGACCGCGACTTCTGGATCGAGCTCGACGGCGACAAGGTCCCCGGCCCTTTCGCGCGTCTCGGCCAGACCCCGATCGAGTACGACCGTCCCGCGCCCACCCTCGGTCAGGACCAGGCCCTCGTCGACGACGTCGGCCGGAAGCCCCTCGGACCGACCGTCGCGAATCCGGCGCCGCGCACGCAGGCCTTCGAAGGGCTCAAGGTCGCGGACTTCTCGTGGATCGCGGCCGGACCGCTGATCGGAAAGGACCTCGCCAACCTCGGCGCGACGGTCCTTCGCGTCGAGACGGAGTCCCGCGTCGACACCCTGCGGTTCATCCCGCCGTGGCTCGGCGACCCGGGCACGACGACCGGCCACATGGCCGCGAACTTCAACCAGAGCAAGAAGGGCATCGCGATCGACTTCACGAAGCCCGAAGGCCTCGCCGTCGCCCACCGGATGGTCGAGTGGGCCGACGTGGTCGTCGAGAACTTCACGCCGGGTACCGCCGAGCGGATCGGCCTCGGCTACGACCAGCTCCGCGAGATCAAGCCCGACATCGTGATGCTCTACAGCTGCATGCGCGGCCAGACGGGCCCCGAGCGCAAGCACACGGGCTTCGGGATCCACGGGGCCGCCCTCGGCGGTTTCACCGGGATCACCGGCTGGCCCGACCGGAAGCCGGTCTCGCCCTGGGGCGCGTACACCGACTTCATCTCGCCCCGCTATGCCCTCTCGGCCCTCGTCGCCGCCCTGCACCATCGCGACCGGACCGGCGAGGGCCAGCTGATCGACGTGTCGCAGATCGAGGCCTCCATCCACCACCTGGCGCCGACGATCCTCGACTCGCAGCGGACCGGCCGCGTCGTCGCCCAGCCCGGTCTGGACTCCGAGTGGGGCTGCCCGCACGGCGTCTACCGGACGAGCGAGACCGAGCGGTTCGTGGCGATCGAGACGCGGACGGCGGCCCAATGGCGCGCGCTCTGCGGCCTGATCCCGGAGCTCGCCGACCTCGGCGGGGACGAGCTCGACGGGATCGACGCCCGGCTGGCCCGCCGCGACGAGATCGACGGGATCCTCGAACGCTGGGCCGCCTCCGAGAAATGCTTCGAGGTCGCGGACCGGCTGCGCGAGGCGGGCGTGCCGGCCTACGTGCCGCTCCGGGCCCGGGACTACCGGCACGATCCGCAGCTCGCTGCGCGCGACTTCTGGATCGATCTCGACCACGCGGGCTTCGGCCGCCAGAGCTTCGACGGCCCGGTGACGAAGTTTTCGAAGACGCCGTCGGCGCCCACCCACGCGGGCCCGCTGATCGGCGAGCACACGTTCGAGGTGATGAAGGAGATCCTCGGCTACGACGACGAAGAGATCTCCGCGATCGCGGCGGCGGGCGCCCTCAGCTGAGACGGGCCTGGAGGCGCTCCGGATGTCGAATCCGTCGGTCTATCCCTTGATCTGGTCGAACGACGTCGCAGCGATCCTCGACTGGGCGGCGACGGCCCTCGGCCTCGAAGAGATCTGGCGCGACCCGTCGGACGGCGCCCCCGTCGAGCACGGCGAGCTCGAATGGCACGGGGGGCGCATCAGCGTCAACGTCCGGCCACCGCCCTGGGCCGAAGCGGGCCCGAGCGGAATCGCGCTCCATTTGACGACGCGGGCGCAGGTGGACCAGGTCCACGCGCGGGCCGTCGACGCTGGCGCGCAGATCATTCAGGGTCCGGAAGAGAGCTTCGTCGCCTACGGCTTCACGGCTCTCGACCCGGATGGAAACCAGTGGTGGATCCATTCGGAGACCGGAAACCTCGACGCGCTTCGGAACTAGACGACCCGTCGCCCCGTCAGGAGGCCAGATCTCATGCGCGCATGCATCGCAGGCAGCTTTCTCGCGCTCTTCCTCGTCGGCTGCGGCAGCGACACCCCGCTGCCGGACCTGCCCCCCGCCCGGGCCGACCTCCCGGAGGCGGAGCCGCTCTCCTGGTTCGAAGACGCGGCGATCGAGGCGGCGATCCGCGGGCGCGTCGCGATGGGCGCGCGCTCGGGCTTCGTGGTCCTGGTCGCGCGCGACGGACGGGTCGTCCACGCGACGACGACGGGCGACCAGGACGTCGAGGCGGGGATCCCGATGTCCCTCGACACGCGCTTCCAGATCGCGTCGATGACGAAGCCGGTGATCGGGACGGCGGCGATGATCCTCGTGGACGAGGGGCGTCTCGGACTCGACGAGCCCGTCTCGAGCTACCTGCCCTCCTTCACGGATCTCCGGGTCGCGATCACCGACGAAGCCGGCACCGTGACGGGGACGAAGCCGATGGCTTCGCCGCTCCTCGTCCGACACGTGCTCGCCTTCGCGTCGGGTATGGGGCCCGGCTTCGCCCCGGGCCCGCTGCGCGACCGCTGGCTCGCCGAGGGGACCTATGCCGGGTCGGGGCCGCTCTCGACGCGGATCGAGCGGATCCCGCCGCTCCCCTTCTTCGAGGAGCCGGGGACGCGCTGGCGCTACGGCGCAGCGTACGACGTGCTTGCGCGCCTGATCGAGGTGGCGAGCGGCGAGCCCGTCGACCGCTTCCTCGAGCGCCGGATCTTCGCGCCCCTCGGCATGACCCGGACGACCTACCTGAAGGACGTGCCGGCCGACGCGCCGCTGGCGGTCATGTACCAGCTCGGCGAGGACGGCCTCGTCCGGGCGGTCCAGGAGAACCGCCCGGACGATTGGACGCCCGGTGGAACCGGGCTCGTATCGACCGCCGCCGACTACATGCGCTTCGCGCTGATGCTCTGGAACGAGGGCGAGTACGACGGCGTGCGGATCCTGGAGACGGCGACCGCCCGGCGCATGCGCGAGCCGGAGATCGGCGGCGTGCTCGCCGGCGAGATGGGGATCGAAGGGCTCTCCTTCGGCCTCGGCGTCTCGGTCATGACGGACGCCGAGGCCTCGCTCCTGCCCGGGCACGACGGCGACTTCTGGTGGAGCGGCGCCTACGGCACCCACCTCTGGATCAGTCCGGCCACCGGCACGGTCCTCGTCGTCATGCAGCAACAGCAGCGCGACCCCACCGGCGGCGACGATCCGATCGTGCCCTTCCTCCTCCAGGCGATCGTCGTCGGCGGCTGACGCGACCCGCCGCAGGCTCACCGCGACGCCGCGCCGAGGGCCTCGAGCGCCGCGTCCGCGTCCTCGACCCGCGTGATCCGACCGCGTCGCGCGACGGCCATGCAGCGATCGCGGAGGTGGGGGCAGCTGTTGTCTCCCACGTCCGTCACGCCGCCATCCGACACCCAGTAGCGCGGCTCCGGCTGGCGCGAGAGCCACTGGAGCGCCGGGAGATCGACGATGTTGCCGGAACCGACCGGGGCGAGGTCGGTCTCCTCGACCCGCCAACCGCGCTCGGCCACGATCCGCAGCTCGCCTTCCTCGCCCGAGCCCGAGTAGGTCGCGACCGTCGCTGCGCCCCCGGCCGCGTGCACGATCGCCTCGACCTGGTCGACGTCGAGCGACATGCTCCCGCTCACGTCGACCAGGAGGGTCCCGCCGGCGGCCCGCCCGCGGCGTGCGAAGATCGCCCGGTCGATCAACAGCCGGTCCGGCCGACGGATCTGCGCGCCCTCCGTGGCCGACCGGAGCGCGCCGAAGCGGGGCGGACCGAGCTTCCGCAGGCGCACGCGCAGCGGCGGCCGCGCGATCGTCATGACACCGGGCTCGACGCCGCCGTCTTCCGCGTCTTCGCCGAGCCCGAGGCGTCGCCCGATCATCCGCCGCGCCCGCTCCCCGAGCCCGAGGGCCCCGCCGACCTCGACGCCCTCGGCGACGTAGCAGCAGGTCATGCCCTTGACCTTCAGGTCGTCTTCGAGGAGCCCGTAGCGCCGAAGCGCCGCGGCGAGCTCCTCGGCCACGGCCTCCGCGGTCTCGAAGGGCGCAACCGGCCCGCCAGCGGCCGCGCAGTCCGCGTGGAGGCGCGCCTCGACGCGCTCGAGCCACTCGAGCGCGAGCGCTCGCGCGCGAGGCGTGAGCGCCTCGATCTCGCCGCGCGTCACCGGCTCGGCGCTCGTCCCGATCGAAGCGATCGCCCGGAGCAGGACCGCCGCCACCCGCCCGTTCTTGCCGTCGCGGGCGCTCAGGTGGGCGATGTGCGCGAGGGACGCTCGATCGGGCTCGACCCGGAGGCCGACCCGCGCGAGCCCCTGGTTGATGCGCGCGTCCTCGACCGCCTGGAGCAGGATGAGCGGATAGTCGACCTCCGGGAAGCGGTCCGGCGACCAGGCGACGTGGGCGAGCTCGTGCATCGAGACCGGCTCGCCCCCCTCTTCGAGGGGGACGAAGAGCATGCGATCGACCTTGATCGTCGCCCCGTTGCTCGGGAGCCAGTCATGGCGACGGCTGTCGAGCACCTTCCAGCGACCGGCGGGGCGACCGGGTTCGACGAGCTCGGGATAGGGAGCGTGGGCGGAGTCGGGGGTTTCGAAGGAACGGCGTTCGGGAACACGCATGGAAAGACCTCCTGGAACCGGGCGCCGCAGGGACGACCCGGCCCGGACCGGGCGCGGAAGGGGGAGAAGGCATCGGCGCAGGGGGCGCGCCCGGCCCCCTGCGCGACGCTCGGCGGCGGCGCCGGTCGACTACGCGGCCGCCAGACGCAGCGCCTTGTAGACCTGCTCACCGCGCTCGCGACCGAACACGACCTGACAGGCCTGCTCGGCGCCGAGCTCCGACTCGAAGTCCTGGACCGCCAGCCAGCCACGGATGCTGATCGCGCGTTCGGGCTCGAGGTCGTAGGTCCGGAGCGCGGCTTCCCGCAGCTCGGGCCGGAGGCGCGCGAGCGCGTCGGGGTGGGGCCCCTCGACCTTGAGCACGCTGCGGAAGCGATCCTGGAGGGCCTCCGGGAGCTGATCGAGCGAGCAGTTGTCGGTCCCGACGACCTGGAAGCCCGGCGCGGGGACGACCGACTCCCCGCTCGGGAGCGTGAGCCGGGCCGTCTCGGGCGACTCGAGGACCGGGTGCAGGAACGCGAGCACGTCCGACGAGGCGTAGGAGACTTCGTTCAGGACGACGCGGCCGCCCTCGCGCATGGCCGTGACCACCGGGCCGTCGCGCCACTCGAATCCCGACCCCTTCGGCATCCACCCTCCGCGGATTTCCGCGCTGGGCGTTTCAGGGGTCAAGGTGATCGCCGCGACGGAGCGACCGGCCAGCCCCTCGCGGGTCGCCACGAACGACTTGCCGACGCCGGGCGGCCCCCAGAGATAGAGCGTCCGCGCGTGCGCGCTCGCGAGGACGCGATCGACGAGGGACCAGGGCGTGGTTTCGGGGGACAGGTCGAGCTTCTGCTGCTTCGCTCGGGACGTTTCGTGGCTCTTGTCTCGGGACTTCTCTCGCATCTTCCTGGGCATCCGGATCTCCATGACTCCGCCGGGTGCGTTCGCCCGGACGGAGCGGTTCAAGTGGGAATCCGAATCGTGCGGGAATCCTCGTGAACTCCGATCGCGGCCCAGGATTTTCGGCGCGCCCCCCGCGACGATCGCGATCGACGCCCCGCCCCTACTGCGGAAGCTCGCCCGCCGTCTGGAAGAGCGGCGTCGCCCGCCAGTCGAGGGTCCACTCGAAGGTCGTCGGGTGCGCCGGCAGCGGCGCCGGATCGAGCTCGACGGCGGTGAGCCCGCGATGGTGGAGGAGATGCGGGTAGCGGTGACGAACCAGATGGCACCAGGCGAGGGTCGCGGTCGCGTTCATGCCCCAGGCGCAGACGAGGCCCGGACCGTTCGGCCAGAGCTCGTCGAGTCGCAGCAGCGCCGCGAGGGTCCGCTGACCGAACGGGCTCCGGATCCGCGCGCCGTCCGCCCCGGGCTCCTTGAGGTGCTGGTAGCGGCAACCCTGCTGGAAGAACGTGATCTCGGCGCGGTTCCGCATCTCGTCGGGCAGGAAGGCGGCCGCAGCGTCGGACCACACGAGGTGGGCGCGGGAGAGCTTGCGGACGTAGCGCCCCCAGAAGTGGAAGATCCGGCGCTCCAGATCGGTGTTCCCCGGCTCCACGCACTTGTTGTCGCCGCTCATCCCGTCGGAGAGCGGAGGCCGGGTGGTGCAGACGATCACATCGTGGTCGCGGACGAAGGGGAGCGGGACGTGCCGCAGGTCGGCTTCCGGCAGCAGCTGGTAGCTCGTGCGCGGGGTCGCCGGGAAGTTCAGAATCGACGTGCCGAAACCGAAATTCTCCTGCTCGGCCAGGGCACAGGCGATCTCGTAGTTGGCATCACGGTCGCGGGTGGCGTGGAAGTGAACGCCGCGCGTGGAGTCGCGGCGGGGCATTGCGTAGAACAGCGGGTGGACGAGACGCATCGGGACGGCGGGACCTCTCCTCGGAAAGGGACGACTTCGCGCGAACGCGTCGTCGTCGGATGGAGCCGAGGAGAAAAAGCACAGCTTTCGAGATGCACAAGTCCCGGCGCGCGAGACCGCATTGCAGCGGACTCTCGCGGCACGAATCCGCCGCGCACGAACCGAGGTGTGCAACGCGACTTCCCGAAGGACACGCACCCGAGCGGCGCACGTCGACGCGACGCGCGCGCGCCGACCGTCAATCCCGAGCGGGCATGGCGCCGAGTTGCGTCATCAGCCCCATCGTGTCGGAGTAGCGGAAGGTCTCCTTCACCTTGCCGTCGACCACGCGCAGGAGCGTGCAGTTCTCGACGTGGAAACGGTTCCCACTCGCCGGCATCCCGAAGAGGTCGCCGTCGTTCGTCCCGGTCAGGGTGTAGCGGAGTGTCACGAGTCCGTCGGTCTCGCCGATCTCGAGGATCTCCAGGTGGACGTCGCTCGCCGCCTTCCACCAGGACTCGAGGGCCGCGACCTCGACGTCGGCCCCGCGGTTCTGCTCCTTGCCGTGGACGTAGGACAGGTAGTCGTCGTGCAGGATCGCGCGGTAGCCCGCCGCGTCCCGGGCGTTGTCACACTCGACCACCCGCTTCACCACCTCGATCGGACTCGTCATCGCTCGTCTCCCTCCGCTCAGCGCCCGGTCCAGACCGGATCGCGCTTCTCCATGAACGCCCGCGGCCCCTCCCGGGCGTCTTCCGACGACGTCACCCGCGCCGAGACCTGGTTCTCGATGGCGAAGGCCTCCTCGAGGGGGAGCCCGCTCGTCCGGAGCGCGGCCTCCTTCACCGCTGCGACGGCGAGGGGCGCGTTCCGCTTCAGTCGATCCGCGAACTCGAGGGCCCTGGGCATGAGCGCCTCGGGCTCGACCACGTCGTTCACGAAGCCCATCGCCAGAGCGTCCTCCGCGGAGACCGGGTCCCCGGTCATCAGGATCTCCATCGCCTTCGCCCAGGGCACCTGGCGCGGCAGACGCACCATCGACCCGGCCCCGGGGACCAGCCCCCGCTGCGGCTCGGAGAGGCCGAACGAGGCGTTCGTGGAGGCAATCCGGATGTCGGTCGCCTGCAGGAGCTCCGATCCACCGGCCAGGGCGAAACCGTTGATCGCGGCGACGATCGGCTTGTAGAGCTCGAAGGGCCGCAGGAGGGCCGTCGACATGTACTCCGCGACGTTGCCCATCAGACGTTCGCCCCACTCGTCCTCGGGCTGCTTGGCGCCGGTGAAGAGCGGCAGCAGGCTCCCGAGGTCGCCACCGGCGCAGAAGGCCTTGTCGCCGGCGCCCGTCAGGATGGCGACGCGCAGGTCGTCGTCGTCGCGGTAGTCGATCCAGGCTTCCGCGAGCCGGATGATCGACTCGGGGCTGAACGCGTTGCGACGCTCGGGGCGGTTGAGCGTGATCGTCGCGATCCCGTCGTTCTTCTCGTAGATCACATCGGGCATCGAAAGCGGGGCTCCTCGCGAAGTTCGGTCCGACCCATGAGACCCGATCGAGCGCGGCGGCGCTAGGGGCGGGCTATCCTGGCCGTCGCGCGACGGGGGGCGCATGCACACCGACGAAATCCATCGAAGCCGTCACCTCGGCTGGCTCCGGGCCGCCGTGCTCGGCGCGAACGACGGCATCGTCTCGACCGCGAGCCTCGTGCTCGGGGTCGCCGCCGCCGAAGCGAGCCGCGGCGGGGTCCTCACGGCGGGGGTCGCGGGGCTGGTGGCCGGCGCGATGTCGATGGCCGCCGGCGAGTACGTCTCGGTCCACTCCCAGAAGGACGCCGAGGAGGCCGACCTCCGCCGGGAGCGCCAGGAACTCGAAGACGATCCCGAGTTCGAGCTCGAGGAGCTGACCCAGATCTACGTCGCGCGTGGAGTCGACCTGGCGACCGCGGAGCGGGTCGCCGAACAGCTGATGGCCCACGACGCGCTCGATGCCCACGCCCGGGAGGAGCTCGGGATCCTCGAGCACGCCACGGCGCGCCCGGTCCAGGCTGCGCTCGCTTCGGGAACGACCTTCGCCGTGGGCGCCGCGGTCCCGCTGCTCGCCCTCGCCGTGCTGCCGATCGAGCGTGCGGTACCCGGGGTCGGCGGCCTCTCCCTCGTCGCCCTCGCCGGGCTCGGCGCCCTCGGCGCGAACGCCGGCGGCGCGCCCATGGCCCGGGGCGCCGCGCGGGTCACGCTCTGGGGCGCCGCGGCGATGTTTCTGACCACCGTCGTCGGCCAACTCTTCGGCGCCGCGCTCTAGACCGCACCCCCACCGAGCACCCGAAAGCGGCGGACTCCCCGCCGAGCGCCCGCAGGCGGCGGTTGAGACGGCGAACTCCCCGCCGAGCGCCCGCAGGCGGAGGACTAGTACGACAGGAACAGGTACGCGAGCAGCAGCGCCGCCGCCCACATCGCGGTCGCGCCGGTCGGCCAGGGCTCACCGAAGCGGGACCAGGGCGAGAGGGACGCGGAGGCCAGGTCGAGCACGCGGAGCCGGACGGCGTCCGCGATCAGCAGGAAGGTCTCCTGGGCGTCCTTCCAGACGCTGACGAGGCCACGCCAGACGGCCGGGAACGCACGCCGCCAGACCCAATCGACGTCGAGGACGGTCGAGCGGAGCTCCGGCGGGTACCAGCCCATCTTCCAGAGGAAGACGAAGCCCAGGGCCGCGAAGATCAGCAGCTGGAGCACGGTGAAGACGTGGGTCCACGTGTAGGGCGCGTAGTCGACCGGGTACGGCAGGATCGCGTAGAGCGGGGCCGGGTAGACGCCGACGCCGATGCAGAGGAACGCGGCGATGGCCATCGCGGCGAGCATGTTCTTCGGCGCTTCCTCGACGCGCTTGCCGGAGTCGTGGGCGAAGAAGGAGAAGAACGGGATCTTGATGCCCGAGTGGTCGAGGACGCCGGCGCTCGCGAAGAGGAGGACCAACGAGGCGAGGAGCAGGTGCTCGGCATTCGCCGCCGAGAGCACCATCGACTTCGACACGAAGCCCGAGGTGAGCGGGAAGCCGGAGATCGAGATGGAGCCGATGATGCAGAACGCCGCGGTCCAGGGCATCGACTTGTAGAGCCCACCGAGCTCCGACGCCTTGATCGTCCCGACCCGGAAGAGGACGGCGCCCATCGCCATGAAGAGCAGCGCCTTGTAGATCACGTGGGCGAAGACGTGGGCGACGGTGCCGTTCAGGGCGAGCTCGGTGCCGATCCCGATGCCGACGACCATGAAGCCGAGCTGGTTGTTCAGGCTGTACGAAAGGACGCGACGCAGATCGTTCTCGATCACGGCGAAGAAGATCGGGAACGCCGTCATGGCGGCGCCGATCGGGATCAGGATCTCGGTCCCGGCGTAGCCGCGCGCCAGGGCGTAGATCGCGAGCTTCGTCGTGAAGCCGGAGAGGAAGACCGTGCCGGTCACCGTCGCTTCGGGATAGGCGTCCTTCATCCAGCCGTGGAGCAGCGGGAAGCAGGCCTTGATCCCGAAGGCGAGGAAGACCAGCAGGCCGCCGCGAGAGCCGAGGCCGATGTGCTCGAAGGTGAGCGAGCCGGACTCCGCGTAGAGATCGATCGCGCCGGCCAGGAGCAGCAGGCCGGACAGGACCTGGATCACGAGGTACCGCTGCCCCGCGCGCAGGGCGCGCTCGTTGCGGCTCGCCCAGATCAGGAAGACCGACGAGACGGCGGTCAGCTCCCACCAGACGAAGAGCGTGAGCAGGTCACCTGCGAAGACGGCAGCGATCGCCGCGCCGGCGTAGATCAGCGAGGCGCCGGCCTGGAGCGGATCGCGCTGGTGGGCCGCGTAGAGGACGCCGATGAACGCGGCGATGTGGAAGACGATTCCGAAGACCCGGGAGAGCGGATCGATCCGCGTGATCTCGAGGGTGTAGTCGAAGACCTGGAGCGTCTGCGAGAACTCCGCAGGCATCTGGAAGAGCTGCCAGAGCCCGATCACAGGCAGGACCAGCATCGCCGGCTGGGACAGGCGCTGGGGCAGGAGGGCGACGGGGATCGCCGCGAGGACGAGCAGGAGGCCGGGCGGCGAGCCCTGCAGGATGGCACCGAGGAGATCAGTCATGAGACGTCTCCTCGCGCACAGCTGCGGCCTCGACCGTGGCGTCCTCGTAGTAGTCCTCGTCGCGCATCACCAGCTTGCGCAGGAGCTTCGCCGAGTTCACGAGCCCGACGTACGCCGCGAACCCGAAGACCGCGTCGAACGCGAACCACTCCTGGAAGCCGAAGTGGCCGTGCTTGTGATAGAAGAGATCCGCCAGGACGACCCCGATCGCGGCCGCGATCAGGATCTTGATCAGCAGGTTCACGTTCTCCGGCTGATCGAGCCAGTACGAGCGTTCGCCCTCGGGAGCGGAGCCGTGCGCGTGATTCTCGTCGGACATCTCCCCTCCCCTATTCCAGCCCGAACGCCGGGGCGAGCAGGTCGTAGACCGCATCGGTGTAGAAGAACGCGACGAAGCAGAGGAGCGCCGTCGTGCAGATCGGGAGCAGCATGAGCAGCGGCGCGTCGGCGACGCCGCCCTCCTCACCTTCGGGCAGCGGCCGGAAGAAGGCGCGCACGACGATGGGCATCAGATAGCCGATCGAGAGCAGCGAGCTCACCATGAAGACCATGCCGAGCCAGAACTGGTCGGCCTCGAAGGCGCCGGTCACGAGGAACCACTTGCTCCAGGCGCCGCCGAAGGGCGGCAGCCCGATGATCGAAAAGCTGGCCACGCAGAAGGCGCCGAAGGTGAAGGGCATCTTGCGGCCGAGGCCGTCGAGCTGACTGACCTTGTCCTTGTGGGCCACGACGTAGACGGCGCCGGCGACGAAGAAGAGCGTGATCTTGCCGATGGCGTGCATCAGGATGTGGAGACCCGCGCCCATGGCCGCCGTTCCCGTCGCGAGCATGGCCCCGAGCACGATGTAGGAGAGCTGGCTGATCGTGGAGTAGGCGAGTCGCGGCTTGAACCCGTCGAGGGAGAGCGCCCGGACCGACGCGGCGAGGATCGTGATCGCCGCGATCCAGGCGACGAGATCCGAAAGCCCGCCGGTCGACAGCATGTCGAATCCGAACACGTAGACCGCGATCTTGAGCACGGAGAAGACACCGGCCTTCACGACGGCGACGGCGTGGAGGAGCGCCGAGACGGGCGTGGGTGCGACCATCGCGGCCGGCAGCCAGCGATGGAAGGGCATGAGCGCCGCCTTCCCGATCCCGTAGGAGAAGAGCAGCAGAAGGAGCGTGGCCTGCGTGCCTTCGATCCTGCCTTCGAGGATGCCACCGGGGCGGAAGCCGAGATCGTCCGCGAGGGTCGACGTCCAGAGGATCGCGAGGAGCAGGAAGAGGACCGAGGTCGAGACCAGGATCCCCAGGTAGAGCCGCCCCGCCTTGACCGCCGCCTCCGTCCCGGCGTGGGTCACGAGCGGGAAGGTCGAGAAGGTCAGGATCTCGTAGAAGAGGAAGAGCGTGACGAGGTCGCCGGCGAAGGCGATGCCCAGGGCGGCGGAGATCGCGAGGGCGAAGCAGGTGAAGAACCGCGTCTGGTTCTTCTCGTGGTGGCCTCGCATGTACCCGAAGCCGTAGAGCGAGGTCAGGATCCACAGCCCCGACGCCACGAGGCCGAAGAGCAGCCCCAGCGGCTCGACCTCGAAGCCGAGGCCCAGGCCCGGCATCCAGTCCGGCAGGCCGATGCTCGGGCGCGCCCCGTCCAGCACGGGTTCGACGAGCCGGAGCACCTGGGAGAAGGTCGCGATCCCGATCAGGACCGTCCACGCGTCCCGGGCGTTGTCCGAGACGAAGCGCCCGAGGATCTGCACACCCGCCGCGCCGAGGAGCGGCAGACAGAGGGCAGCGACGATCGCCATGTTCGCAGTCTCGGCGTTCACGCTAGACGCCCCCACCGAGCCCGAGGAAGAGCTGTCTGGCCGCGGCTTCGGCGACGTCGACCGAGAAGTCCGAGAAGAGCCCGAACCAGATCGTCATGCCCGCCAGGATCCAGGTCGGGATCAGCAGGCGGAGCGGCGCCTCGCGTCGCTCGACCTCGCCATCGGGCTCCGCGAAGTAGGCGACCTCGACGAGCCGCCAGATGTAGACGACCGCGAGCACCGAGCTGGCCATGATCAGGAAGGCCAGGAAGAGCTGGTCCTGCTCGAGCGCCGCCGAGACCAGCGCCCACTTGCTCACGAAGCCCGCCGTCCCCGGCACGCCGACCAATGCGAGCCCCGATGCGACGAGCGCCGCCATCGTGAGGGGCATCCGCTGCCCCAGACCACGCATCATCGCGATCTTCGTCGCGCCCATCCGCCAGGTCACACAGGCGGCGACGAGAAAGAGCGCGCCCTTCATGAGCGCGTGGTTGAACAGGTGGATGAGGCCGGCCGCGACGCCCGCTTCCGTGGCGAGGGAGAGGCCGAGGGTCATGTACCCGATCTGCGCGATCGACGAGTAGGCCAGCAGCCGCTTGAAGTCGGTCTGGTAGATCGCGGCGATCGACCCGACGAACATCGCGAGGACCGAAAGCGGCATGAGCAACGTGTCGATCCCGATCCGATCGAAGACCAGGGCAGCACCGAAGAGGCCCAACGAGAACCGGATCAAGAGGTAGTAGGCGACCTTGGTCGCCGTCGCCGCCAGGAACGCGGAGACGATCGGCGGCGCCTCGCTGTAGGCGTTGGGCAGCCACTGATGGAGCGGGAAGACGGCGAGCTTCGTGCTGATCCCGACGACGACGAAGGCGACGGCGACCAGGACCGTCCGGGTCTCGCTCACCGCCTGGAGGCGCACGGCCATGTCGACCATGTTGAGCGTCCCCGTCATCTGGTACATCAGCCCGATGCCGATCAGGAGGAAGGTCGCGCCGATCGTCCCCATCACGAGGTACGAGAAGGCCGCCATCAGCGCGCGGCGCTCCCGGCCGAGGGCGATCAGGATGTAGGAGGAGAGCGACGAGATCTCCATGAAGACGAAGACGTTGAAGACGTCGCCGGTGATCGTCACGCCGAGCAGGCCGGTCAGGCAGAGCAACGCGGCCGAGTAGAAGAGGTACTCGCGACCGACCGGGATCGCGCGGCGCGCCTGGCCGGGGCCCGCCGCGAAGACGACCGCCGCGACGAGGGAGACCACGACCAGCACGAACGCGTTCGTGATGTCGATCCGGTACTCGATCCCGAAGGGCCGGGGCCAGCCACCGAACTCGTAGACGAGAATCTGTCCGTCCATCGTCTGCTCGAGGAGGCCGAAGGAGATCCCCAGGCAGGCGAAGCTGATCGCGACCGTGAAGGCCGAGGCCAGGGCCTCCTTCCGCAGCAGGAAGCAGAGCGGCGCCCCCATCAGGGGCAAGAGCACCTGGAGCGCCGGGAGATGATCCGCGAACGAGAGCGCCTCGGTCGCGACGTGGTGGGTAGCGGCGCCGTCGGTCACGCGACGCCTCCCTCTGAGGCGGCCTTGCCCGCTTCTTCCCGGGCTTCCGTCGCGAGGTCCTTCGCGTCCTCGGCGCGGTCGAGGGCCACGATCTCGTCCTCCTCGACGGTCTCGTAGGCCTCCTTGATCCGCACGACGAGAGCGAGACCCAGGGCGGTGCTCGCCACGCCGACGACGATCGCCGTCAGCATGAGCACGTGCGGCACCGGGTTGGAGTAGACGATCTCGGAACGTCCATCGATCAGGATCGGCGCGGTTCCGCCGGCCACCTTCCCCATCGAAACGTAGAGCAGGATCACGCTCGCCTGGAAGATGTTGATTCCCATGATCTTCTTGACGAGGTTGCCGCGGGAGATCGCGATGTAGAGACCGATCATCATCAACGTGATGCAGCCGAGGTAGTTCCAGTGGGTCAGGAAGTGGTTCCAGAGATCGACGATCACTGTCGCGACCTCCCGGCGAACGCGTAGAAGATCGCGACCATCACGAAGGTCACCGTGATCCCCACGCCGAGCTCGACGAGCAGGATCCCCAGGTGCTGGCCGTGGGCCATGTCGTGGGTGTCGAGCATCCCGTAGTGGAGGAACTCGCCGCCCATCAGCATGGACACGACGCCGACGCCCGCATAGAGGAGTGCGCCGAGGGCGATCCCGACCTCGACCACGATCGGCGGCACCTTCTCGCGCAGCGAATCGAGACCGAAGATCAACGCGTGGAGGATCAGCCCCGCGGCGAAGATCACGCCCGCCTGGAAGCCGCCCCCCGGCCCGTAGTCACCGTGGAACTGGACGTAGAGGGCGAAGAGCAGGATGAAGGGAACGAGCGCCTTGCCGACGATCCGCAGGATGATCGTCTCGCGCACGCGCATCTTGATCGGCGTGCGCTCGCCCAAGTCGTCGAGGCGATCGCTCATGCGCCCTCCCCGTCGCCGTCTCGACGATCCGGGTCTCCGCTCCGCGTCACGAATCCGCCGAGGAGGAGGATCGCGCCCACGGCCGCCGTGAGGACCACGGTCGTCTCTCCGTACGTGTCGTAGCCGCGATAGCTGGCCAGGACCGACGTCACGACGTTCGGAATCCCGATCTCGGCACTCGAATCGACCAGGTAGTGCGGCGCGACGTGCCGATGGATCGGTGCATTCGGATCGCCGTAGGCCGGCATGTCGAGGGTGCCGTAGGCGAGCAGGAGCCCGGTGGCGGTCACGACGGCGAGTCCGATCACGCGGTGGTGGAGCGGGCGCGTCTCATTCGAGGTCGTGAGCCCGAGGGCGCCCAGGAAGAGGACGGTCGAGATCCCGGCGCCGACCGCCGCCTCGGTGAAGGCGACGTCGACCGCGTCCATCATGGTCTGCATGCCCGCCGCGAGGAGCGAGAAGATGCCGAAGAGCATCGCCGCCGCGAAGAGGCTGCGCAGCCGCGCGATCACGACCGCGAGGACGATCATCAGGAGGAAGAGGCTCGCCTCGATGGCCGCGCCCATGGCCTGCTCGCCCATCAGGTGCCCTCCCCGCGCCGCGCGGCCTCGAGCGCCTCGTTCCGGATCGCTTCCGCGGCCCCGGTCGCTTCCTGGACGTCCGGCGCCTCGAGTCCCTTCGAGTAGGCCGCCTTCACGAGGGCGTGGGCGGCGGTCGGGCTCGTCAGGAAGAGAAAGAGGAAGATGATCACGAGCTTGACCGTGACGAGGTCGATCCCGTTGTGGATCGCGAGCCCCAGCAGGATCAGCGTCGCGCCCATCGTGTCCGTGAGGCTCGCCGCATGGGTCCGCGTGTAGAAGTCGGGCATCCGCAGCAGGCCGATGCCCCCGATCACGGAGAAGAGGCCCCCGCCCACGAGGCAGGCCCAGACGAGGATGTCGCGCAGACCGTCCATTACTTGAGCTGCTCGTCGCTCGCGAGATTCGCGAACTTGCTGAAGCGGAGGAGCGCGATCATCCCGGTGAAGTTCATGAGCGCGTAGAGGATCGCGAGATCGAGCCACTCGGGGCGACCGGTGAGGAAGCCCCCGACGGCGATCAGGAGCACGGTCTTCGTGCCGACCATGTTCGCGGCGAGCACGCGATCGAAGACCGTCGGGCCGAGGAACGCCCGGATCACCGCGAGGAGCATCGTCGCCAGCACGGCGACCATGGCGACGACGAATACGTTCACGCGTCGCTCCCGGCCGCCGTCTCGCGCGCGGTCGCGCCTTCGAGAGCCGCGACGCGGCGGTCCATCTCGCCGCTCAGGAGCCCCTCCGCGGAGTCGCTCGTCAGCGCGTGGACGAGGAGCTTTCCGTCGCGCACGTCGAGGGTCACCGTCCCCGGCGTCAGAGTGATCGAGTTCGCGTAGATCACCTGCGCGACGTCGGATGCCTGGCTGGCCTCGACCTGCAGGATGCGCGGACGGATCGGCAGCGAGGGCGACAGGATCACGCGCGCCACCGACAGGTTCGACAGCACGATCTCCTTGGCGAGCCACGGCAGGTAGAACACGTGACCCGGGCCGAGTTGGGTCGGCACCGCTTCGTCGTCGACGATCCCGAGATGCATCACGATCGCGACGACCGCCGCGCACGACAGTGCGCCGTAGATCATCAGGGTGGCGGTGTAGTGTCCCGAGAGCAGGAGCCAGGTGCCGTAGAGGGCGGCGAAGAGCACGATCGCTCGCTTCATCGGATCCTCTCTCCCGGCGGCGCACCCGTCGCCGCTCCCATCCCCGATCCCCAGCGTCGGATTTGGGACGCGTCGACGATATCACTCGATCGCGCGCTTGAAACTCCCATTCGGCTGCGCGACACGAGACCTGAACTCGCCAAGCACTTGATCTCGCTCTCGTTTTCACTCGCCGAGCGGAATTCATGCGAACGCCCGAGAGCTTCCGGATTCGACCCCGTCCGCCTTCCGGCGTTCGCACCAGGGTGCACGCCGCGATGTCCCGAGGTCGGCGCCGGGGTCGCGTTCGCGCGGGGCTTTCCCTTCGGACGGCGGAGCACGCCCGACCCGGGCCCTCGTGCGCGCGCGTCGCTGCCCGCGCCTAGCTCTGCGACGCGAAGACCTCGCCGAAGCGCGCCACGTGGTCGAGGTACTCGGCGCGATCGCCGGGCGGGAAGCCGAGGGTGACCCAGGTGACGCCGGCGTCCTCGAGCGCCCCGAACTGCTCGCGGATCGCGTCGTCGTCGGGCAGCTTGCGCGTGTTCATGTGCAGCCCGAAGGGGACGAAGTTGACGTCGATCGGCTCGGTTCGACCCTGCTTCGCCGCGTACTCGTTCATCTTCCCGATCGCCTGGGCGAGATCGTCGACGTTCTCGATGGCGCTCGTCCGGGTCCGCTGGGTGCCCGCCGCGGGCAGCGGCATCGGGCTCCACCCCTGCGCGAAGTCGACCACGCGTCGCCGGGCGCGCGGGCTGTTCCCGCCGATCCAGATCGGCGGATGCGGCTGCTGGACCGGCGGCGGCTGCATCGTATTGCCCGTGGCCTCGAAGCCCGCGCCCTTCATCGCCACCGAGTCCCCCGTCCAGGCCGCCTTCATGGCGACGATCGCGTCGTCGGTCACGTCGTTGCGGTTCGCGAAGTCGGCGCCGAGGGCCGCGAACTCGCCTTCGAGGTAGCCCGCGCCGACGCCCATGATCACCCGGCCGCCCGAGGCGGCATCCAGGCTCGCGATCGCCTTCGCGGTCAAGAAAGGGTTGCGATACGAGAGAACGAGCAGATTCGTGTGGAGCCGCAGGGTCGAGGTCGCCCCCGCCGCGATCGCGAGCGAAACGAAGGGGTCGAGAGCGTGGTGCCCGCCCGAGCCGAGCCATTCGTCGCTCGGAAAGGGATGTTCCGTGACGAAGGCCGCATCGAAGCCCGCGCGCTCGATCGCCTGCGCGATCTCCGCGATGGCATCGGCCGTCCCGAACTGGTCGACGGCGTCGACACGGTCGGTGGGGAGCTGGATCGAGAACTTGAGGGCCATGTCTGAGTCTCCGGGGGCCGTCCCGCCGGGCTGGCCAGGAGGCGAGCCCCCAGGATTGCAGACTCGCGGCCCGCGCGCGCAAGAATTCGGCTTCGCCCGCGATCGCTAGCCGGAGACCCGGTGGCCCGGCGGCGGCGGATCGACGGGCGGACCGGCGAAGCACTGCGCGATCTCCATCCACGCGTTCGCCACGTCGCCCTGCACGTCGAGGGCGGTGTCCTTCACGTTCCGGACCTGGGTCACGGTGAGACAGAAGTCGAGGGCGGTTCCTTCGATCGTCTCCCCGGGGCTCGCCTCGGCGGGGTCTCCATACTCCCAGAGCGCACCGGAAGGCGCGGTCAGCCGCAGGAGCGGCGGCGAACCCGGCGGATCCAGCTTCCGATTGACGAACGTCCAACCGAAGGTGCGGTAGCCGATCGCGACGATGTTCCGGATCCGATCCGTGTGGGTCCGTTCGGCGCCGACGAGGTCGTAGATCGCCTGGGCGTGGGCCCAGGTCTCCATGAAGCGCGCGGTCGTGAACATCGAGGCGCCCATGTCGGGGCCGAACCAGGGGAGCCTCGCCTTCGGGTCGAGCTCCCCGAGCTCGTCGGCGAGGGCGAAAGCGGTCTCCCGCCACTTCGCGAGCAGCGCGTCGGCGGAGAGATGCCCGAGGGCTTCGCGCTGGAGCTCCTTCATCGACTTGCCCGAGCCCATCATGCCGTTCAGCTCCTTGCGCTTCGGAGCGAAGCCCTCCTCGCCGTGTGTGCAATGGAGCGACACGTCGTCGAAGAAGTGGAGATGAGCCACGACGTCCCAGGGTGTCCAGTCCATGAAGCGCGTCTCGCGCTCCCAGTCGGCGGCCTCGATCGTCGAATAGAAGGCATGGAGGTCCGCGACCTCGTCCCGAAAGTCCTGCGCGATGGGCAACATGGTCTGCGTCCCCGTTAGGCCGAGCGCAGCTCTTCGAGGTATCCGGCGCGCTCCTCTTCGGCCACGAAGTCGAAGCTGCAGAGCACGCGATCCACGAGTCCGCCCCAGCGGGCCTTGATTGCCCCGGCCACCTGGGACGGCTCCGCGACGACGGCGAAGGCCTCGAGGATCTCGTCGGTGATCTCCTCGCCCATCGCGTCCCATTCGCCCCGCTTGGACAGGCGATTGAGATCGCCCTGGAGATCCCCCCACCCATGGGCATCGAGGACGGGCTTGTAGGCCGGCGTCGATCCGTAGAAGGCGATCTGCTTGGCGGTCGCGGTTCGCGCCTCCTGCCACTTCTGCTCGTCCTGGCCGGTCACCACGAAGGACGGCAGGCAGAGCTCGAGATCCGAGCGGGCGCGACCGCTCTTCGCGAGCCCCGCTTCGAGCGACGGAAGCGTCACCTCCCGAACGTACTTCTCGGTCGTGAACGCGTGGACGAGCATGCCGTCCGCGACCTCGCCGCAGACCCGGGTCATGAGCGGACCGACTGCGGCGACCACGACCTTCGGCGGTCCGTAGGCGTTGTTGGTCGGCGTGAACATCGGCGTCATCAGCGTGTGCCTGTAGAACTCGCCGCGGAAGTCGAGCTTCTCCCCCTCGTACCAGCAGTCCCAGATCGCGCGCATCGCGAGCACGAGCTCGCGCATCCGCGCCGCCGGCTTCGACCATTCCATCGAGAAGCGCTTCGTGATGTGCGGCTTGATCTGGGACCCGAGTCCCAGGATGAAGCGCCCCTTGGAGAACGCCTGCAGGTCGTTGCCGATGTTCGCCAGGGTCATCGGGTTGCGCGCGAATGCGACCGCGATCGAGGTCATCAGCTGAATGCGCTCGGTGTGCTCCGCGGCCAGGGCGAGCGGCAGAAAGGGGTCGTTCGCGATCTCCGCGGTCACCATCCCGTCGTAGCCCTGCTCTTCGAGTCGCCGGGCCGCGGCGGGCACGTTCGCGAGGTCCGCGATCCCCATCAGTCCCGAATCGATCTTCATCGTCTACTCCTGTTCGTCCTGGATCCAGTCCGGATCCCGCTTCTCGAGGAAGGCCTGCATGCCCTCCCGCGCTTCTTCGCTCGCGAAACACTCGGCGGAGAGATCGGCGGCCCACGCCATCGCCTCTTCCGGTCGTTTGAGCGGCGCCTCGTAGACCAGCCGCTTCGCAATCCCGAGCGCCTTGGGCCCACCCTTCCGGAAGTCCGCCAGGACCTCCTCGACCGCCCCGTCGAGCTCGCCTCCCGAAACCGCCCGGGAGATCAGTCCGTACTCCGCGGCCTTCGCCCCGGAGAACCGGTTGCCGCGCAGGAAGGCCTCCATCGCCTCGCCGCGCCGCATCTTGGGCAGACACACCACCGAGATGATCGCGGGCGTGACCCCGAGCCGGACCTCCGAGAAGCCGAACTTCACGTCTTCCCGCGCGATCGCGACGTCGCAGGCCGCCGCCAGTCCGTTGCCCCCGCCGAGGGCATGCCCATCGATCCGACCGACGATCGGCGTCGGCGATGCGAGCATGTCTTCGAGCAGGGCCGGGAACTGATCGATTCTCGTCGACCCGCCCGCTTCGTTGCGCGCGGACTGCTCCTTCAGGTTGGCCCCGGCGCACCAGGTCGTGCCCTCGTTGGTCAGCACGAAGGCGCGGATCCGGTCGTCGGCGTTCGCGCGCGCCAGGGCGTCGCGCACGCGACCGACCAGGTCCGACCCGAGCGCGTTCCGGTTCGGTTGGTCCGCGAGGGTCACGGTCATGACCTCGCGTTCGATTTCGACCCGAACGATGTCTTCGGAACCCGCTTCGCTCGGCACTTCGCTCCCTCCGTCCCCCGCGTGCGCGGCACTCCCTCGGTCGAGCAGGAGGGAACGGGCGAAGGGGGAATCGGTCGATCCGGTAGTATCAGAGCCGCCCCACGCCCGCCAACTCGCACACGAGAAGCGGAGTCTCACGAGGAATCCCCATCCATGGCCGACCCCATCCGCATCGCGAACTGCTCCGGTTATTTCGGGGACCGCCCGAGCGGTGCGCGCGAGATGGTCGAGGGCGGACCGATCGACGTCCTGACCGGCGACTGGCTCGCCGAGCTCACGATGCTGATCCTGTCGAAGATCCAGGCGAAGCGTCCCGGCGAGGGCTACGCGCGGACGTTCGTGCAGTCGATGGAAGAGGTGATGGGCACCTGCCTGGACCGCGGGATCCGCGTCGTCTCGAACGCCGGCGGCCTCGACCCGGAGGGCTGCGCCGAAGCCGTCCACGAGATCGCCACACGCCTCGGTCTCTCTCCGAAGATCGCTTTCGTCCGCGGGGACGACCTGATGCCGCAAATCGACGAGCTGATTTCCGCCGACCAGCTCCATCACTTCGAGACCGGCGAGCCCATCGAGGATCCCGCTCGCTTCATGACCGCGAACGCCTATCTGGGCTGCTGGGGAATCGTCGACGCCCTCTCCCGCGACGCCGACATCGTGATCACCGGTCGCGCGACCGACGCCGCGATCGTCTGTGGTCCCGCGGCGTGGCATCACGGCTGGAGGCGAACCGACTTCGACGCGCTCGCCGGCGCCGTGGTCGCCGGCCACCTGATCGAGTGCAGTAGCCAGGTCACCGGCGGCAACTACTCCTTCTTCCAGGAGGTGCCGAACATCCAGCACCTCGGCTTCCCTTTCGCCGAGATCGCGGAGGACGGGAGCGCCGTCATCGGCAAGCACGACGACGGAACCGGCGGCCTCGTCTCGATCGGGACCGTCACCTCCCAGGCCCTCTACGAGATCAGCGGCAGCCACTACTACGGCCCCGACGTCACGAGCCGCTTCGACACGATCCGGCTCGAGGAGATCGGCGAGAACCGGGTGCGCGTCTCCGGCGTGAAGGGCGAAGCGCCGCCGGACACGCTCAAGGTCTGCATGAACCGCAACGGCGGCTACCGCAACGACATGCGCGTCGCCCTCCCCGGTCTCGACACGGAGGCCAAGGCCGAGGTGGTCGAGTCCGCGTTCTGGCGCGCCTGCCCCTTCGAGCCCTCCGACTACGAGCAGGTCACCACGCGGCTGCTCCGAACGGACAAGGAGGATCCCGCGTCGAACGAAGAAGCCGTCGCCGTCTGGCACATCGCGGTCAAGGACCCCGACGAGCGGAAGGTCGGCCGTGCGTTCTCGAACGCCGTCGCCGAGCTCGCGCTCTCGTCGACGCCCGGCTGGTTCACCCTCGGCGGCGGCCCCGGGCCGGCGCGCGCGTTCGGCGTCTACGAGCCGGCGAACGTGCCGGCGAATGCGGTCCCCCAGGAAGTCACGATCCTGGGCGGCGAGACGCGGCGGATCGACTCGGTGATTCCCCACGTCGAGACGAACGTCGCGCCGCTCCCCGGACCCGACCAGCCCGCGCCCGGCGGGCCGACCCGTACTCTTCCGATCGGCCGGCTGGTGGGCGCACGATCCGGCGACAAGGGCGGCAACGCGAATCTAGGCGTCTTCGTCCGCGACGACGCGGCCTGGGCGTGGCTCGACGCCTTGCTCACGACCGACCGACTGCGCGAGCTCCTGCCGGAGACGGCGGATTTCGAGATCGATCGCCACCGCTTCCCGAACCTGCGCGCCCTGAACTTCGTCGTACACGGCCTCCTCGAGGAGGGCGTGGCGGCCGCGACGCGTCAGGACGGCCAGGCGAAGAGCCTCGGCGAGTGGCTGCGCGCCCGGGTCGTGGAGATCCCGGAGGCGCTGCTCGACTAGCGGACGCGCCAGGGGGAAGCGGACGTCGCGGTCCGCCAGGCAACCGACCCTTCGCAGCGCCGAAACGCGTTCGGACGACCACGGAGCGCGCGATGACCCGCGTCAGCGGAACGGGCAGCGTCCCTAGCGCCGCTTCGGGGCACGGGGTCGCGCCGAGCCGCCGCGGGTCAGCTCGAGGGCTTTCTCGGCGACGGCCCGCGTGGCTTCCTCGATCGTGGCGAAGCCCGTCTGATCGAGCTCCCGCTTGGCCCGCTGGAAGTCCGGGGGGCGGAAGCCGGTATTCACGCGCGGTCGCAGGGAGAAGACATGGCCGAGCGTCACGGTCGCCGCCGAGACCGACCCGCCGGCGGGCGGCGGCGCGGTCTCTTCCTTGGGAGGCTCGGGCGTCACCTGCTTCGTGGCGGACCTCTGCGTCTCGCGAGAGGATGCCTCCGCCTTCGCGGCCGGCCGCCTGGTCGCCGCCTTCTTCTTGCCAGCGCCGGCCTTCTTCTTCGGCGACGCCTTCTGCTTTTTCGGCGACGTCTTCTGCTTGGCGGCCGCCTTCTTCGCAGCGCCCTTCTTCTTGGCCGCCGCCTTCTTCTTCGCAGCGCCCTTCTTGGCGGCCGCCTTCTTCTTCGCAGCGCCCTTCTTCTTCGCAGCCTTTCGGCCGGTCGCCGCCTTCTTCCCGACGCCGGACTTCGCCGGCTTTGCCTTCTTTCGAGCTGCCATGATCAGAGGGTATCGACACGACGTGACCACGGAACGTGTCCGGGGACACACACTCGCCCCCGGACTCGCTCCTGCAGGCGCCTGACGAGGCCGGGAACGAGCCGAGGCGAGGGAGAGACCGGACGAGAGCGGGGCTGTGGACCGACGCCCACGGCACGCCGCGCGGAGCACGGCCGAGCGCGTTCGAGGCGCGCGGCCGTGCTCTTCGCCCGGATCGTCTCCGACGGCTAGTTGCCGTCCAGCTGGTTCACGATGGCACTGGCCGCGCCGCCGTCGTAGCCGCGGTCGATCAGGGCCTGCTCCATCGCATCCCGGAATTCGCCGGGCGTCCAGGGCGTCGTTCCCCCTGTCGCATCGAAGAAGTCGCCCCAGACCGTGTCGCGGGCCTGGAGGACGTCGAGCAGGACCTGCCCCTGCAGCGCCTGGACGGCCTCGGGCGTCATCGCCGTGTCACCGTTCACGAGCGGCAGCCCCCCTAGCAGTGGATCGCCGGTGGACGGGTCGGTGGCCCTCATCATCGCTTCCATGATCGCCTCGTTCTGCAGGCGCTGCTGGACGGCGTCCCGCTGCTTGTCGCGCATCGCGTCCTGCATCGTGTCGCCGGGCAACATCTCGCGCATCATCTTCCGCTTGCGCTCGTCGCCTCGATCACCCGCTTCGGGGAGCATCGGCGCCGCCGGCACGGGCTTCATCGAGCCGTCACCCGCTGCTCCCGCGTCGAGTCCCTTCGCGCGCGCACCGTTCGCCCGTTCCTGCTGGAGACGGCGCAGCCGCTCCGCGACCTCGGGCTTGCGCTCGGCCGCGCGTCGGATCACGTCCTCGTTCGTCGCCCGATGCATCAGTCCGCGGGCGCGGTCGACGTCGGACCTGGCGGCGGGCGCCGCGGGTCGCTCGTCCACCTCGCGACGGAAGTCCTGCCAGCTGACCCACGGGTCGCCGCCGGGCGCGACGTCGAGCTCGATCATGCGACCGATCCCGCCGGTCGCCAGGAAGCCTTCGCGTACGAGGGTCTCGATCGCCGCGTCCGCACCGACCTCGCGCACGCCGACGACCCCGTGGTAGACCGCGACCTGACCGATCCCATCCGAGGCGTCCACGCCGAAGCGGGTGCCCTTTACGCTGACCACGACGGTGGGCGTGTGGACCTCGAAGCGGCGTCCGCCGCGACGCAGGACGTCGAAGAGCGAATTGCCGCGCTCGAGGTCCACGCGGTCGGCCGCGCTCGTCGGCGGCGGCAGCCGCAGCATGGAGTTCTCGTGCACGCGAAGCGTACCGGCATCCATCACGATCTCGACCCGGCCGTCCGCTCCCGTTCGGATGCGTTCGTTCGGCGCGAGCGTGTCGCCTTCCGAGAGGGCGCGCCACATGGGCGGCTCCCCCGAGCCGATCTCGACCGCGCCCGAGACCTGGCGCGCAACCGCGTCGGCCATCGCCGTGCCGCCCGAAAGGACAAGGGCGAGCAGGACCAGGACGATCGTCCCGGTTCGGCTCGCGTGCTTCGTCACGTTGCTTCGTTTCTGCATCGGTCTTCCTCCGATGATGAGAGCCCCCCGGCCCTCGAGATGAATGGAATCTGTCTAGTCCGTCGACACGCGGATGACCGCGCCGGCGAGTTGCTTGTCGTAGTCGAAGACGTCGACGTTCGAGACGCGGCGCGTGCCGCGCCAGTAGAGCTCGAGGGCGACGTGCGGAACGATCTCGCGCCTCACCGCGATCCGACCGCTCACGATGTCGTCGCGTCGCTTGCGGTCTCCGCCGGTGCCGAGGAAGTACGTGAAGTTGTCGTTGTGATACCGGTCGTGCGTGTAGGCCGCCTCGAGCCGCAGCTGGAGTTCGCACGGCAGGCGGAACGTGCCGAACGCGCGCGCGCGCCAGCTGTCGAAATCGAAGTCCCCGTCGAAACCGTCCGGCGTGCCGAAGGTCTTCGCCTGGGTCAGGCTGCGGGACCAGGAGCCCGAGAAGGAGAGCCAGGACTGCTCGATCCTGAGCGGCAGGAAGTACTCGACGCCCAGGCTGTAGGTCATCGCGTCGCGTTCCCACGGCGTGAAGGGGGCGTCATCGTGGTACTCGGCCACGTCGACATGAGCGAAGGTCCGAAGGGCCCCCCAGGCCGGTCCGAACGATCGGATCAGGCTCGGTCGGATCGAGCCGATCGTCGCCTCGTTGTCGAGATCCTGGAGCGTGCTCGCCGCGATGGCGTCGAGTCGCACCAGATACTTCTCGTCGAGGCTCCAGGCGCCGCTCGCGAAGAAGGTATTCCCGACCACGTCGAAGTCGGTCAGGTCGTGGTGGCGCGTCTGGTCGAAGCGATAGCCGAGCGTGAGCGCACCCCGCTCCGAGGCCCACGGTCGCCCGGAGGCGCCCACGCCCCAGACGCCGCGGAAGTCGTCGCTGCCGCTTGCGCCCGTCTGGCTCTCGGTGCTCTCGAGGGTGACGTTGTCGTCGTACTCGACGCCGGCGTAGCCATCGAGCCGGAAGCGATCTTCGAGCGAGAGCGCTTCGCGCTCGCGCAGCAGCAGGCGCGCACGCACCGCAGTGTCCCCCGTCGGGTCCTGCTCGAGGATCTCGCGCAGGAGCGCCACCGCCTCGTCTTCCCGACCGAGGTCGAAGAGTCCGAGCGCCTGCCCGAGCAACGCCTCGGAGAGCAGCGCCGGCTCGAGCTCCGCCGCGGCCCGGAACGCCCGATTCGCTTCGGGCACGAGTTGCTGGGCCCGATAGGCGACGGCGCGATAGAAGTGGGCGAGCGCGCTGTGCGGCCGCTCGTCGATCTCCTCGTCGAGGAGCGCGAGCGCCTGACCGTTGGCCCCGATGTCGAGGAGGCTGCGCGCGATCTCGACGCGTGCGCCGGGGCGACGGTCCGGCCAGCGATCGAGGTAGTCCCGGGTCGCGGCGACCGCGGCGGTCGAGTCGCCGGCGTTCGCGAGCTTGCGCGCGAGCGCCCAGTGCAGGTCCGGATCGGATGGATGGGCCTCGATCGCCCGACGCAGGCGGTCGACGACGGACGTCGACGGAGTCTCGGCGTGGGCGAATCCGATCGGCCCCCCGAATGCGAGCAGGACGATGAGAAGGAGGACGCGACGACTCATTGGTGCGGCACCCCGTGGCCACTCGTCCGGGCGATCAGCTCGAGCATCTCGTCGCCCTGCTCGTGCAGGACCTCGAAGAAGAGATCGACCAGCTCCGGATCGAACTGCCGGCCGCGGCCCTTCACGAGGAGATCTCGGACCTCCGTCTGGCTGAAGGCCGGCTTGTAGGGGCGGGCCGTGGAGAGCGCGTCCCAGACGTCGACGATCGTGACGATGCGCGCCGCGAGCGGGATCTCTTCCCCTTCGAGGCCGTCGGGGTAGCCGCCGCCGTCCCATCGCTCGTGGTGGTGCATCACGCAGTGGAGCGTGGTCTCCTCGAGACCGACGACCGGCGCGACGATGCCGGCCCCGATCTCGGGATGGCGCTCCATCTCGCGGCGCTCCTCGCCGTCGAGTCGTCCGGGTTTGTTGAGCACCGCATCGCGGATGCCGATCTTGCCGACGTCGTGGAGCAGCGCGCCGAGCTCCATGGCTCGGATCTCGTCCTCCGGCATTCCGAGGCGCGCGCCCATCAGCGACGAGAACGCGGCGAGCCGGCGGCAATGCTGGTCCGTGTAGCCGTCGCGCGCCTCGACGGCGCTCGCGACCGCGGCGATCGACGACTCGAAGGTCTCGCGCAGGCGCTCGATGAGCCGCAGGTTCTGGGCGGTGAGTGCGAGCTGGGCGCTCACCGTCGCGATCGTGCGCGAATGGATCGCGTCGACGGCCTGGCCCGCGCGGCCGAACACGACGAGCACGCCGACGGACTCCGGACCCGCAACGAGCGGCGCGTAGACCACGCGGGCGCTCGGGAGGGTCGGCTCGGGCGTCTCGATCGTGCGCTGCTCCTCGAGCGCACACGCCGCTTCCGCCTCGTCGAAGCGGAGCACCTCGTCGCTCCCGCCGTGGGGGCGCCACTCGAGATGCTCCCTCGTGAGCGAACCGTCCGGAAGGGCGCGGATCAGCACGATGCCGCGGGCGCCCACGACGTCGCCGAGCAGCTCGAGGGCGAGCTCGAGGCCGGTCTGCGGCCCGTCGTCAGTGGAGCCCTTGCGGGTCGCTTCGCCGATCCGCTCGAGGGCCACGAGCGACGACTCGTGCGCCTGGGCCCGCAGATGGAAGTGGCGCTGGAGACGCTCGATGCCGAGCGCATAGCGCGCGGCCAGGAAGGCGAGGGGAACGATCACGGGCATCGCCCAGCCCGCGAACCAGAGCGCCGCCCAGCCCGAGAGCGCGACCGCGCCGGCGAGACCGAGGAAGAGCGCCAGGCGCGTGACCGTACGCTCGCCCGAGCGCCCTCGGGTCAGCACGGCGAGCACGCAGAGCAGCGCGGCGGCGAGGAGACGCGGAGCGGACCGCTGGATCGCTTCGTCCATCGCCTCGGCGGCGGCCGTGCGGTAGGCGATCGCCTGGATCATCACGCCGGGCAGCGCCGGCGAGGGCGGCGTGGGCCACAGGTCCTGGAACTCGGCCGCCGTGGCGCCGATGAACACTGCGCGTCCCTCGACCTCCTTCGGGTCGAAGCTTCCCTCGATCAGATCGATGTACGAGATCGTCTGGATCTCGGGCCAGTGGCGTCGATAGTCGACGCGGGTCGCGTCGTGGGCGTCGAGCGCATGCTCGATTCGTGCGCGCAGCGTCTCGGGTGCCGCGACGGCGAGCGCAGCGCGCGCGAGCGACGGAATCCGCTCGCCGGAGATCGCGCTCGCGCGCGGTGCGTGGCGGACGACGCCGTCGGGGTCGATCGGAACGAGCACGCTGCCGAGCGACGCCGCGGCACGCTCGAGCGACGGGATCGGACGGTTGACGATCTCGAGCTCGGCGCCGCTCTCGAGCCGCTGGATCTGCGAGAAGGTCGCGAGCACGCCGCGCCCGCTCGCCCGCAGGCTCTCCGCCAGACGCGCGTCGTCCTCGGGCGTGGAGGCGGACGAGAAGTCGATGTCGAAGGCGATGGCCCGCGCGCCCGCCGCGGTGAGCGCGTCAACCGCGCGCGCGTGGGTGCTCCGCCGCCAGGGCCACGGCTCGCTGGCGCGCAGACTGCGCGGGTCGATGGTGACGACCGCGACGTCCGGCAGTGCGAGCGTCGGCTTCGGCCCCGCCGTCGGCGCGAGCCGCACGAATGCGTCATGGACGCGTCGATCGACGGACTGGCCGACGTCGAGCGACAGCGCGCCGACCGCGATCGTCAGGACGCACGCCACCGGGATGACACTGAGCCATCGCGGGTCTTTCCATGCACTCGCCTTCATGCGAAACCTTGAATCGGCTTGCAAATTCAGGCACTTGAGTCGATCTGCGGAGGTGAACGCAGCGCGGATGCACCTCCGCCGAATGCGACGCGCGGCACGGCAGGGTCGACGCATGCCGCGCGCAGATCGGCGGCAGCTGCGATCGTTCGACGGGCCCCGCCTCCAGCTCGACGGTCCCCCTCGGACCCGGCGTACGATGGGGATTTCGGGTCGGGGGCGCGTCGGAGGCCTCACTCGACGAGCGACCCCGGCGTCGGTCGTGCCGCAAGCGCTAGTCTCGTTGGAGCGATCATGCCCACGCGCCTAAGACACCTTCTCGACGCAGCGCCCATCGCGCTCGACGTCGCCGCCGACTCAGTCGACGAGGCGGTCGAGGCGCTCGTCGACGTACTGATCGAATCCGGTGCGCTGTCGGCCGAGCGCCGAGAGCGGGTCCTGCGCGAGATCCTCGATCGCGAGCAGGAGCAGTCGACGGCACTCGGCCAGGGCGTCGCCGTGCCCCATGGCTTCCTCGACGAGCTCGACGCTCCGCTCGTCGCGCTGGCGCGCCTGCGCGATCCGCTCGACGCCGCCGCGCCGGACGGCGAGCCCGTCGAGCTCGTCTACCTCATCACCGGCGGGCGGGCGGACGCGGGGCTCCACCTCGAGCTCCTGATGTCGATCGCCCGCCTGCAGTCCGATCCCCAGTTCCGTCGGGACGTCGATGCGGCGACGATGCCCGGTCAGATCCTCGACGCCGTCGATGCGTTCCTGGCGCGAAGCGAAGCGCCGGTCGTCGCGCCGGGTCGTCCGGACGGCCTCGACGTCCGGGGGTTCGCACGGGGTGTGCTGGAAGACATCCGGCGTCGCCTCCCGCTCTACGCGAGCGACTTCGCGGACGGTCTCCATCCGAAGTCCGTCGCCGCGATCCTCTTTCTCTTCTTCGCGTGCGTCGCGCCCGCCGTCGCGTTCGGCGGATTGATGGCCGCGTTGACGGGTGGCGAGATCGGCGCGATGGAGATGATCGTCGCGACGGCCATCGGCGGAACGCTCTACGCCCTCTTCTCGGGCCAGCCACTCACGATCCTCGGCGGAACGGGGCCGATGCTCGTCTTCACCGGCATGCTCTACGAGTTGTGCGGACTGCTCGAGCTGCCCTTCCTGCCCGCCTACGCCTGGGTCGGGCTCTGGACGGCCGCGTTCACCATCCTCTGCGCGGTGACCGGGGCGAGCTCGCTGATCCGATACTGCACGCGATTCACGGACGAAGTCTTCGCGCTCCTCATCAGCCTGATCTTCATCAACGAGGCCGTGGCGAACCTCGCCGACACCTTCTCCGATCCGAGGATCGATGACTACCGCGCCCTGCTCTCCCTCGTGCTGGCGGTCGCGACCTTCTGGATCGCCATCACGCTCCGCAACTCACGGCGCAGTCGCTACCTGCGTTGGTGGATGCGGCAGTTCATGGCCGACTTCGGTTCCGTCATCGCGATCGCGACGGCCACCGGCGTCGCGATCTGGCTCGGGGTCCAGGGACTCCCGACGCTCGCCGTCCCGGATCACTTCGCGACGACCTCCGGTCGTCCCTGGCTCGTCGACCTCTGGGGCCTGCCGGCATGGGCGATCTTCGGTGCGTCGATCCCTGCGCTCCTCTGCACCGTGCTCGTCTTCCTCGACCACAACATCACGAATCGGCTCGTCAACCAGACCGACCACAGCCTTCAGAAGAGCCCCGCGTACCACCTCGACCTCCTCGTCGTCGGCGTGCTCACGGCGGGGCTGTCGCTCTTCGCCCTGCCCTGGCTCGTCGCGGCGACGATTCGTTCGCTGAACCACGTTCGCGCCCTCGCGAGCGTCGAAGAGATCGTGCGCCGCGACGGCAGCACCGAAGAGCGCATCGTCGCCGTCCGCGAACAACGTGTGACGGCGCTTGCGATCCATCTGCTGATCGGTTTCTCGGTCTTCGCCCTTCCGTGGCTCCAGACCCGCGGCATCGAGATCCCGATGGCCGTGCTCTACGGGCTCTTCTTCTTCATGGGCGTCACGTCGCTCGCGGGCAACCAGTTCTTCGAGCGCCTTCGGCTCTGGGTCATGGATCCGAGCCACTACCCGCGCACGCACTACGTGCGCCAGGTCCCTCTCCGCCAGATCCATCTCTTCACCGCGATCCAGCTCGCGGGTCTGGTCGTCCTGTGGGCGGTCAAGGTGAGCCCGCTCGCGCTGATCTTCCCGCTCTTCATCGTGATGCTCGTCCCTCTGCGCATCGTCCTCGATCGATTCTTCGAGGAGCGGCACCTCGAGTCCCTCGACAGCGACGTCGAGGAGGAGGAACCGAGCGGCGAGGCAGCGGGCTGACGCCCCGGGGCGCGGAGCCCCGAGCCTACCCGTCGAGCTGCGTACCGTGGGCGACCTCGACGGTCGCCCCCGACTCCGATTCGAGCCGGACGTCGCCTCGAACGACGACGTCGCGACCGAAGCGGTGGTCCCCTTCGACCGAGAAGTGCCGGGCCTTCGCCAGCGAGGGCGCGCCGTGCGGGAAGCGCGCGTCGAGATCGCCGACGTTCTTGTAGAAGCGAGCGTCGAGCTCGATCACGCGGCGCCGCGTCGCTTCGGGATCGACCGCGACGAGGCGGGCATCCTCTCGCAGCTCGTAGGCATCCGATCGGACCGCCAGCAGATCCGCCGTCGTCTTGACCGGCGCGAAGCGTTCGCGCGAGACGCAGATCGCCTCCGCCCCGTCGAAGCACTCGATCGCCGCGCCCATCGCGGTTTCGAGCTGCAGACACGGCGGCGTGTCCGGATCGCTCGCGACGATCGTCTTGGCGTTCGTCATGACCGGGAGCGGCAGGCCGTCGGGGGACGCTTCGAGCGCGCCGGCGATCGCGTCGAGATCGAGCCAGAGATTGTTCGTGTTGAAGTAGCGGTGGCGCGCGATGTCCTGGAAGGAAGCCTTGTCTTCGGGAGCGCACTGCGCCGACTCGCGCAGGACGAGCCGGCCGCCGCGGCGTGCGAGGTGGCCGCCCTTGCGGTCGGCGGCCGTCCGCTCGGCGACCTCCATCGCGAAGGGGAGCCCTTCGCGAGCGAACCAGCCCAGGATCGACAGATCGAGCACGCCGCCCAGGTTGTCCGCGTTGGAGACGAAGGCGTAGCGGATGCCCTCCTCGCGAAGGCGAGCGAGGACACCCGAGGAGGAGATCGCCGCGTAGAGATCCCCGTGGCCGGGCGGGCACCAGGCGAGCTCCGGGTCGTCGGGCCAGTCGACGGGGGCAAAGCTCTCGGGGTCGATTCGAGGCACCCGGTGCTGCAGGAAGTCGAGGGGAAGCTCGCCGGCGAGCCCGTCGTAGCGGGCGAGCCGAGCGAGGGAGGGCTCGCGCGTTCGGAAGCTGTTCATCAGGAGGAGCGGAAGTCGCGCGCCCTCGCGCGCCCGCAGATGCAGGATCTGTCGGGCGATCAGGTCGAGGAAGGTCGCGTCTTCGCGGACCGGAAGCAGGCTCTTCGGTCCCGCGAGGCCCATGCCCGTCCCGAGGCCGCCGTTCAGCTTGATGACGACGGCGCGATCGAGCGCCTCGCGCCCCGCGTCCTCGCAGTCGCGGAGATCGTCCGCCCGAGGCAGCTGATCGACCGGATCGAGGGTGGCCTCCGGGAGGGTCGTCGTGCCGCCGTCGCGCACGAAGTGCAACGCACGCAGGAAGCCTCGAATCGCGATCTCGGGCATCGCCTCCGCCTGCATGCGCTCGCGGTGGATGCGATCGAGGGAATCGTCCGGGGCCGTCACGTGGTTGTCCTCCTGATCGGGGATCGGGTCCCCGCCGCCTCCGTGTGAGTGACCGGTTCGTCGATCCGGTGCCCTGGGATCGGATCCCGATCGCCCTTTTGCGGCTCGGATGCGCGTCCGGCGCCGAAGAGGCTAGCCTCGTTCTGCCCCTGCCGGAGTGCGCCCCTCGCGGCGCACCCGCGTCGCATCGAGGACACCGTGGCTGGCGAGAAGATCCGCATCGAAGACCTGGCGAACCCGGTTCTCACGCCGCCCCAGAAGGCTGCCCTCGACTATGCGGAGACGCAGACGATCGACCTGTCGATTCCCGCGGTCGTGAACGCGGCGGAAGAGGCGACGGGCCTCTCCTGCTGGGGTCCCGACGACTGGAAGGAGCGGCTCGGCGTCTGGTTCGACGAGATGAACGCCGACGACAACCGGACGGCGCTCGGCCGAATGATCCTCTTCGGCGACTGCGTGCGGTACGCGACGACGAGACTCCGGATCAACGACCTGCTCGATCGCCACCCCGAGATCCACGACGTGAAGATCGAGCGGCCGATCATCGTGGTCGGTCTGCCCCGCTCCGGGACGACCCACCTCGTCAACCTGATCGCTGCGGACCAGCGGCTGCGCTCGATGCCGCTGTGGGAAGGCCAGGAGCCGGTCCCGGATTCGAACGAGAAGCCCGGCGAGGATGGGATCGACCCACGCTGGCACCGCTGCAATGCGATCTGGGAGCGCATGCAGGCGACGTCGCCGCTGATCTCGGCGATGCACCCGATGGAGCCCGACCACATCCACGAAGAGCTCGAGTTCATGCTGCCGGACTTCACGAGCTACAACCTCGAGTGGATCGCGCGGGCCCCGAAGTGGCGCGACTACTACCTGGCCCACGACCAGACGCCCCACTATCAGGGCGCGCTCCTCACCGGGCTCAAGATCCTCCAGTGGATGAAGCCGCGGGAGCGCTGGATCCTGAAGTGTCCCCAGCATCTCGAGCAGATCGGCCCGCTGATGGCGACCTTCCCGGACGCCACGATCGTCGTGACCCACCGGGACCCGATCTCGGTGATCCAGTCGGCCGCGACGATGAACGCGTACGCCTCCCGGCAGAACTACCATCACACCGATCCCCAGTGGTACCTCGACTACTGGCACGACCGGATCGTTCGCCTCCTCCGCGCCTCCGTCCGCGACCGCGACCAGCTCCCCTCGGATCGGACCTACGACGTTCTCTTTCACGACTTCATGGCCGACGACGTCGGGACGGTCGAGAAGATCTACGAGGTCGCCGGGCTCGAGATGACCGCCGACGCGCGGGGACAGATCCAGGCGTACATGGATGCCCACCCCCGCGGCAAGGACGGGCAGGTCGTGTACGACGTGCGCAAGGACTTCGGCGCGGACCCCGCCGAGCTGCGGAAGGCCTTCGACTTCTACTTCGAGGCGTTTCCCGGCGTGAAGGTCCAGGTCAAGTAGGCACGCCGCCGGGCGCTCTGCCGCGGGAGGCGCTCAGGCGCGTCGCGACTCTTCACTCGCCAGGCGCGTCGCCTCACCCGTTAGGCGCGGCGCCATTTCGCGATGTAGCCGAAGCTCGGATCCTTCTCGTCGCGACGGCTCTCTTCGGGGACCTCGGCCCGCGTGAGCGGGTTCGAGCTCGACATGTCGAGCACGTGGACCCGGTGTGCGATCGCCCAGCGCCCGTCCCGCTTCTCCCAGCGGTCGAGGTAGCGCCCCCGTCCCACCAGCTCGAGCTGCTCGCCCTTCCCGTCGGGCAGCGTCCAGAGCACGACGGTCACGTAGGACTCGCTCGTCGCGCTCGCGCCGTCGGCGCCGACCTCGACCAACACGTTCGTGATCTGATGGGAGTGGCGCTCCATGGACGCGTGCGCCTCCCAGACCCACTCGATGAATCCATGGCCCGTCCCCTCGAATATGCCGAGATAGTCGGCGGTCCCGTCCGCGTGCCAGACGTCCTCGGCCATCTCGCGATCCATGCGATCGAGGCCGCGGCAATAGCGCGAGAGCGCGTCCCGGATCGCTTGTTTGGCGATCAGCGTTTCGAGGGTTTCGGAATCGGACATCACGGGCCTCCTGCGTTCACGGCCAATCTAGTCCAGCCGCGCTGCTGGGCTAGCCTCGATCGTGCGCCCCGTTCCGGGGCATCGGAGGGATCCCATGCGTCCCAAGCGTCCGTCCCGACAGGCCCTGCTCCTCTTCCTCGCTCTGCAGGTGGTCACGCTCGCGGCGTGCCCGTCCGACCCGCCGACCGACGAAGCGGCCACGGCGGCGGAGGAGACCGCCGCGGAGCGAGGCCTCGCCCCTTCCGGTCGACCCTACAGCGAGGACCGCGCCCCCTGCACGGATCGCGACCCGCTTCGACAGGCGCTCTGGGGCGAGCTCCACGTCCATTCGACGCTCTCGATGGATGCCTGGCTGTGGGACGTGCGGAGTACCCCCGATGACGTATTCCGCTTTGCCAAGGGCGAGGAGATCCTGCTCGCCCCTCTCGATGAAGACGGTGTCCCGACGCGACCCGCGAAGCTCGAACGACCGATCGACTTCGCCTCGCTCACGGACCACGCGAGCTTCCAGGGCGAGGTCGCGCTCTGCACGCGCGCCGGCTCCCCTCAGTACGACACCCACGCGTGTCGCTTCTTCCGCGGCGAGGTCCCGATCGAGCCGAATCCGGCGGGCGACTTCGCGACGCGCATGGCGGGCATCTCGGCGGCGCTCCAGACCGACGGATCGGCCCCCGCGCGCCGCGGCGACCTCTGCGGCGAGGAGGGCGCCGACTGCATCGACGTCATGCAGTCGGTCTGGGAAGAGCAGCAGGCCGCAGCCGAGCGGCACTACGACCGTTCCGAGAATTGCCGCTTCACGTCCCTTCATGGCTACGAGTACACGGCGACGCCGGACCTCGCGAAGATCCACCACAACGTGATCTTCCGGAACGCCGTGGTCCCCGAGAAGCCGATCGCCTGGATCGACGAGCCGGACGTCTACGGCCTCTGGGAGAAGCTCCGGGACCAGTGTTCCGACGCGGGGACGGGCTGCGACGTCGTGACCCTGCCCCACAACTCGAACCTCTCCAACGGCAACATGTTCGCCACCGGCGGGCGGGATCTCCCCCTCGAAGCCCAGCGCGACCGCGCCCGCCTCCGCGCGGACATCGAACGCCTCGTCGAGATCAACCAGATCAAGGGCGACAGCGAGTGCCGGAACGGGTTCGCGGGCGTCCTCGGCGGACGCGACGAGTTCTGCGAGTTCGAAGAGTGGCGCGGCCCCGAGGTCCCCGAGTGCGGTCCGGACGAAGTCAGCGCCGGCGCCCTCGTCGGACAGGGCTGCGTCTCGCGTCGCGACTACGTCCGCTACGCGCTCGTCGAAGGCTTCCGCGAGCAGGCGCGAATCGGCGTGAACCCCTTCAAGATCGGGATCGTCGCCGCGACCGACGCCCACAACGGCAACCCCGGCGACGTCGAGGAGTACTCCTACCAGGGCTGGGCCGGGATCTCGGACGGATCCCGGGAAGCCCGGATCGCCAAGAGCGGGAGCCCGATGCAGGCGACCAACTCCCTGCTCGCGAATCCCGGCGGACTCGCCGGCGTCTGGGCGGAAGAGAACTCCCGGGACGCGATCTTCGACGCCATGAAGCGACGCGAGACCTTCGGGACGAGCGGCCCCCGGATCACCGCGCGCTTCTTCGGCGGCTGGCAGTACCCGGCGGATCTGTGCGGTGATCGCGACCTCGTCTCGAAGGGCTACTCGGGGGGCGTGCCGATGGGCGGCGATCTTCCCGCGGCACCGAGCGCCGATGCGGCGCCCGTCTTCGTCGTCTCCGCGATGCGCGACGTCGGGATCCCCGAGCACCCCGGCGGCCTGCTCCAACGCGCGCAGGTCGTGAAGGGCTGGATGGACGCGGACGGCACCTTCCATCAGAAGGTGATCGACGTCGCCGGCGGTGAGAACGACGCGACCGTCGACGAGGCGACCTGCCAGCCCCGCGGCGATGGACACAACAGCCTCTGCTCGGTCTGGACCGACCCGGACTTCGACGCGGAACAGAATGCGGTCTACTACGTGCGCGTGCTGGAGAATCCGAGCTGTCGCTGGTCCGCGCGGCAGTGTCTCGAAGAAGCCACCGACCCGACCTCGAGTGGCCGCAGCACCGGCTGCGACGACCCGTCGACGCCGAAGACGATCCAGGAACGACTCTGGACTTCGCCGATCTGGTACGACGCGACGGCGGAGGGCTGAGCCTGGAAGCCGCGAGCGCCGGGGAGAGCGCTAACGCGCCTCTTCCGGCGGCGGTACGTTCAGGAAGGCGAGGAGCGCCCCGCCCACGAGGACGAGGACCATCTGCACCGTGCAGACGAGCGGGTACGAGCCCGTCGCCGCGAGCAGCCCCTGGGAGCCGAAGCTCGCGAGCACGATCAGGCTGACGCCCACGATCCCGCCGAGGCCGCTCGCCGTCCCGAAGTCGATCCGCCCGAAGAGTCGGCCGATCAACACGCCGTGGAGCGGCGCCATCCCGCCGATGCCGAGGCCGTAGATCGCTCCGATCACCATCAGCGTGTCGTAGTCCGGCTCCTGGCGGAGCATCCACCACACGATCGCGTTCACCACGACCATGAGCGCGATCCCGGGCTTGAGCGGCGTCACGTCCGCCAGGCCTCCGATCACGAGTTTGCCCGCGAGCGAGAACGGAATCATCCAGAGAAAGAAGTCCGCCGCCTCGTCGCGCGTCAGGCCCAGCGCTTCACCGAAGGGCACGAGGAGCGCGATGATCACGACGGGGGAGGTCAGGACGAGGCCGAATCCGATCGCCTGGATCCAGAGAGCCGGGATCTTCGCGAGCTCGGCGGCGCTCCGCGCGCGCGGCCCCGCTTCTTCGGCGCCCTCCGACTCCTCCGGCACCACCTCCCCGTCGGGCCGCAGTCCCATCTCTTCAGGACGCGAGACGATGAACCCGCCGAAGAGCGGAAGCGAGATCGCGGCGGTGAACGCACCGAAGGTCGCGAGCGCGGTCCGCCAGCCGTAGTCGGCGACGATCTCCTCGAAGAGATTCGGGCCGACGCCGCTCGCGAGCGTCGCTCCAGCGACGGCGATTCCCAGCACGAGGCCGCGACGTCGCACGAACCAGTTCGCGACGAGCGCCATCACCGGCAGCGTCCCGTAGAGCGCGTACCCGGGCGCGCAGAGAAGGACGAAGGCCAGGGCGACCTGCCAGAAGCTCGAGGCGTACGCGATCGCCACGAGGCCGACGCCGGAGAGCAGGCCCCCCGTCACCATCACGCGGCGAACGTGCCCCGCGTCGATCGCGCGACCGATGAAGGGACCGAGGATCCCCATCACGAGGATCGCCATGCCCGGGGCGATGCCGACCAGGGTCGGCGCCACGCCGAACTCCGTGGAGATCGGCGTGACGAGGTTGCCGATGATCGAAAGCCCGGCGGCGGTGAAGACGAACTGGGCGGCGAACGCGATCATGGCGATCACCCAGCCGTAGAACAGTCTCGAGGGAAGGATCGCGGCGAGCCCCCGGACCTGTTGTGCTTCGCTCGACATCGCCCCTCCGCGCCCGCCGGGGCGTCGAGCGAGTCTAGGCCAACGGTCGCGCGGGTGGGCTACGCTTTTCGCCGCGATCGATCCCACCCGAGAAGGGATCCGGAGGACGCCCGATGAGTGCAGAAGAGATCCAGAAGCCGAGCCCGGCGGCGAACGCCTGGGAAGGCGGCGCGCTGAACATGACGGAAGAGCTGCCCGATCTCTTCGAGCGCTTCTTCGCCTTCTTCCGGCCCGCGCACACCGAGGGCATCGCTCCCGCGAGAGTGAAGGAGCTCGCACGGCTCAAGATCGCCGCCATGAACGAGTGCGACACCTGACTCTTCGCACGGTATGCGCAGGCTGCGCATCAGGGACTCGACGAAGAGACCATCGCCCAGATCCATCTCCCGGAAGCGGAGCGAAGACTCAAGCCACGTGACGCCCTCGCCGTCCGCTTCGCCGAGAAGCTCGCCACCGACTTCCGAAGCGTCGACGAAGCCTTCATCCGCGAGCTCCGCGAACACTTCAGCAACGCCGAGATCGCCGAGCTCGGCCTGATGATCGGCCAGTACATGGCCCTCGGCCGCATGCTCGTCATCAGCGGCGGCCACCACGCCGCCTGCGAGATCTACACGCCGCCCGGCTGATCCATCGGCGCTGCGCGCCTCTCGACGCACCGCATCGCGGCGGCGCGTCTCGCGCTGAAGGCTCGAAGCGCGCGCAGCGGGGCCCAGGCCCACTTCCGGAGCCTTCAGCGCAAGAAAGGACTCATGAAGGGGTCTTTCGAGAGCCGCAGAGCGGCGCCAAGGTCAAAAGGGAATGTCGTCGTCGTCCGTCGGCGGCGGCGGGTCGTCGGCGAACATGCCGGCATCGCCAGCATCGTCGGCACCGACGGGTGCAGCGTCACCGACGCGATCGATGGACCAGGTCTCGAGACTGGTGAAGTAGCGGACGTCGCCCTTGGGGCTGGTCCACTCGCGGCCCCGGAGGCTGAACTCGACCTTCACCTCTTCGCCGTTCGAGAAGCCGTCGAGCATCTCGCAGCGATCACCGGTGAACTGGAACATGACGTACTGGGGATAACGCGACTCGCCCTCCAGCTCGAGCACGAACTCGCGCTTCCGGAAGCGCTGCGTGACCTGCTCGGCATCGAACGCCGCGTGGATCTTGCCCTGGACCTGCATGTTCATCGGATCGACCGCCTTTCGTGGACGCGCACGTTAGCGCGTCGCGAAGGCAGGCGGGACCGAGGCGGGGCCCGTCGGAGCGGTGCTATCCGCGCTGCTTGCGGCCGTAGGAAGCGAGGCCCATCAGGCCGAGGGCTGCGAGCAGTCCGGGGCCAGGCTCCGGGACCAGACTCGTCGTCGGATCCTCGAGCGCCGAGTTGCTGCCGAACTGGACGAGGAAGTCGCGGCTCGAGCCGACGCCGATCGTGCGGGTCCACTGGAAGGCGCCGGTGAAGTCCGCACCACCCCCGGCGGCAAAGGGCAGGCCCGTGTCGTCGAGGTCGTCGACGTTGCCGTCGGTGAGGTCGCGCAGCAGCGAGCGCCAGGTCGTGACCTGGTAGTGGTCCGCGCCGTAGCCGATCAAGGGCGCGGTCGCGGTCGCATCCGCGAGGCTCATCTCGATGGCGCTCGGGTTGGCAACCAGGATCGCCTGGTCGTCCCCGAACGAGCCGCCGAGGTCGAGGTCGGTGTAGTGGAAGATGTCGATCGTGAGATCGGAGAGACCGGTGTTCATGATCTCGAGGTTCTGGAAGACGACGCCCTGACCGGCGCCCGTCTCCCGCACCTCGAACTGGAGCTGGGCGTCGAAGAGCCCGGTCCCGCTCGGGTCGAACCAGTCGAGCTGGCCCACGCGTCCCGAGAAGAGGGAATAGTCCTCGAGGTCGGGCGTCCCGAACGCGAACTCCCGTCCGTCGCCCTGCAGCCGGAAGAACCACCAGGATTCGAAGAGCTGGTCGCCGGCTGCCGCACCGGTGAAGTCGGTGTTCACCGTGTTGCCGTTCGACGTGTTGAAGTTCTGCGTGTAGCCGAACGTGACGCCCCCGTCCGTCACCGTGCCGATCGCGAGCGCGGGCAACGGGCAGGCGACCAACAGGGCCAGGGCGAGTGCTTTCAAGCCGGGGATCGTGTTCATGGGGGGCTCCGGACGTCCGGGCGCAGGACGTGATGAACCGTCCTCGGCGCCTGGAGCCTTTGCCTGAAGCGCGACCCCGGGTCTTCCCCCTACGTTGCGCGGAAGTTGCGTACGCGCGGACACGCCACGCCGCTCGGCGTTCACCGCGTTGCGCGGGTCCTGCCGACCGGGGCGGTCCGATCTTCCGCCTCTTACCTTCCGACTCTGACCTTGACCTTACGCCTCTGACCTTGACCTTCCGCCTCCGTTCTTCCGTGGAAGACGGACCTGTCCGTCGGAGACGTACGCTGACGCGATCAGCCGGCCCGGCAGCGCCCCTCCAGCCAGTCGACCAGCCGTGTGGCCAGCTCGATCCGGAGCCCTGAGAAGGCGTGATCACCGAGGGGCATCACGTGCGCCGTGACGTCTTCCGCCCCGGCCGCCTCCAGTGCTTCGACGAGGGGCGTGTGATGGACCGTGACGGTCGTCACCTGATCACGCCCTCCCGCGAGCAGCAGGATCGACTTGCCGGCGAGTCGCGTGGCATGCCCCGTCGTCTCGAAGCGCTCGGCATTCGCCGCGACTTCGGCGACGAGCTCGGTCCCGCTCGGCCCGACGATCGGTCCCGACCAGGAATCGAGACTCGCTGCCATCTGCTCGGCGCCGCCCGACGCGTCGGACGCGGCGCGCGCGAAGCCACCCAGGTTGGCTCCGGCGAGCGACGCCACGCAGTCGACGCGATCGTTCTCCGCGCCGGCGACGAGGGCCGCGAAGCCCCCCATGCTGTGCCCGACCAGCGCGATCCGGTTCGGATCGAGCCGATGCGTCGAAGCGAAGTCCGGCTGGGCGATCGCTTCCACCACCGCGTGGACGTCCTCGATCACGTTCACGAAGGAGAACTCGCCGCCGCTGCCCCAGGCGCCGCGGTAGTGGAAGAACACGACGGTCCAGCCGGCGCGCCGCGCCGCCTGGGCCAGATCGAGGTTGCGTTCGAAGCCCGGGAAGCCGTGGAGCAGGACGAGGGCGGGATGCGGCCCGGGACCCTGGGCCTCGTAGACGACCGCGTTCAGCGCAGCGCCTTCGACCTCGAAAGCGGTCTCGACCATTCTCGGCGGCGCGTCGAGGTCGAAGATCAGCGGATCCTGCGTCGCCGGTGACCACGGAACCCGCGCGATCGCCACGACCGTGGGCGATTCCGGCGCCGGGGTGACGCACGCGACGGACGCGAGGAGAAGCAGGGAGGCGGGAACGATGGAACGCGAGGTGGGGCTCTTCATGGTCCCAGGATAGGGACTTCGCCTGCGCTACTCGACCGAGGCCTCGCGCAGCTCGCGGAACGACTCCTCGAGGCACTGGGCGTAGAAGCTCGGGTCCGGCATCTGCTCGCGACAGGCGGTCACCGAAACGGTGATCATGCCGTTGTAGGAGAGGACGGCATGGAAGAGGCCGATGCCTTCCATCGGGAGGCCGAGTCCGAACGAGCCGACCATCTTGGCGCCGGTGAAGTAGAGCGGAATCTGCGGCCCCGGCACGTTGGTCACGACGCAGTGCGCGACCGGCGTGAGCCGACTCATGAGACCCGTTCGCGCCACGAGACGACCGGCGATCCCCGCGAGCGCGCCCGGCATCGTCTGGGTCACGTCGGTCATCGTCCGCGCACCCACGGCCTCGGTCATCTGCTTCGAACTCTGCGTCGAACGGAAGACCTTCTCGAGACGACGCACCGGCTCGACCTCGTCGGTGTGGATCGCGACGAACATGCCGGACACCTGGTTGCCCGCCGTGCCCGCCTGGTCGGCGGTCCGCGTCGAGATCGGCGCGAAGGCCGACAGGGTCTCGAGGGGCAGCTCCATGTGGTGCTCGAGATACTTCCGGAGCGCACCGCCCACCGTCGCCAGGATGACGTCGTTGACGGTGCAGCCCTCGACGCGCTTGCGGATCTGCTTCACGTCGGAGAGGTCGAAGCTCGCCGCCTCGAACACGCGATGGGGCGAGACCTTCCCGTTGAATCGCGTGCGCGGGACCTCCGCCGGCGCATCCTCGTCGTCTTCGCGCGCCGCGGCCGCTTCGAAGTAGCCGCGGATCGCCGGGGGCGCCGCCTCGCTGAGGATCTGCGCGAAGCGGAAGGGCTGGCGAATGTTGTTGACCGTCGCGCGGATCCCGAGCTCGAGCACCGAAGGCTCGGACTCGGCGACCCAGGGCATGGTCGGCGGCTCGGGCTTCCCATCGACCTCGAGGTCGTGGATCGCGGCGGTCATCTCGACGCCCGAGACACCGTCGATCGCGGCGTGGTGGATCTTCGTGAGCACGGCGAAACAGCCGGGCGGCAGGCCCTCGACCTCGTCGAGGCCTTCGATCACGTACATCTCCCAGAGCGGCTTGCCGAGGTCGAGGGGGCGCGCGTGCAGACGGGCCACCTGGATGCAGAGCTGACGCCAGTCGCCGGGCTTGGGAAGCGCGATGTGCCGGACGTGGAACTCGAGATCGAAGTCCGGGTCCTCGATCCAGTACGGGTGATCGAAGCCGAGAGGCGCGCGCACGATCTTCTGCCGGAAGCAGCGGGCGAGATGGAGACGCGACTCGAGATTCGCGAGGATGCTCTTGAACGTGACGAGCCCACCCGGCGCCGTCGCCTGGTCGTAGATGGCCAGGCCGCCGATGTGGGTCGGCGCGTTGCGCGTCTCCATGTTGATGAAGGTCGCGTCGAGTGCGCTGAGCTGTTCCATGGTCGGGGGGCCTCGGGTGCGGGACGTACCAGAGGAAGATCCCACAATTGGCCTTCGCGGGTCAACCAATCCGGGGGCGGGCCCCGGACGCCCCTACAGCGCAGCGTGTCATTCCCCGTCCGCGTCGGCGCGCCGCGTCATCGCCTAGCAGCTGAGCGTCCGCAGCGCCTGCTCAGCCCGGAAGCGGGCCCTTGCCCTCCCGCGTGACCTCGAGCTCACCGCCCGCCGCCCGCAGCATCGTCGACGGCTCGGGCCACATGGGTCCGCCGTCGATCAGCACGTCCACGCGCCCTCGGAAGATCCGCTCGAGCTCGTCCGGATCCTCGAGGGCCGGCTCGTCGTCGCCGGAGGTGAGCGAGCCCGTCACGATCGGCTCTCCCAGGTCGTCGACCAACATCCGACACAGCGCCGAGTCGGGCATGCGCAGTCCGATCTCGCCGAAGCGGTTGCGCATGTCGCGGGGCACGTCGGTGCTCGCCTCGAGCACGATCGTGTAGGCGCCCGGGAGGATGCGGCGGACGGTGCGGAACACACCCGTCTCCATGATCGCGTAGTGGCCGAAGTCCGAGAGCTCGTTCACGAGCATCGAGAGCGGCTTCTTCGACCGTTCGTCGTGCCCCTTGAGAGTCCGGATCGTGCCGATCGCCTTGCGGCTCGAGAGCGCACAGCCGAACGCGTATCCCGTATCGGAGGGATACAGCACGACGCGGTCGCGACCGAGCGCATCGATCGCGGGTTTCAGCTTGCGCGGGGCCGGGCGCTCGGGATCGACACGGAGGCGTTCCATTCCCGCCTCGGCTCAGGGCGCGACCGAGGAGGACAGCTTCGGGAAGCCGAGGGCTTCGAGCGTCTCGACGATGTCCTGCCCGGCGGTCGCCGGATTCACGTTCTTGTCGATCTTGCGGAGGACGCCGTCGCCGTCGATGTAGAAGGTCCAGCGCCTGGCATAGAGCCCGCCGAACCCGATCACACCGAAGCGCTGCGCGGTCTCGCCGTCGGGATCCGACAGCACCAGCGTCTTCGTCTTCATCGCCTCCGCGAACTCCGCGTTCTTCTCTGCCGTGTCGAGAGAGACATAGAGCACCTCGACGTCGAACTCTGCGAGTCGTTCGGCACTGTCACGCAGCGCCGCGAGTTCGGTCGTTCAACCCGGGGTGAACGCCTTGGGGAACCAGGCCACCACGACGCCCTTCTTGCGTGCGGTCTCGCCGACGTAGTCGGTGGAGGCGAAGGATCGACCTTCGCCCTCGAAGCGGAATTCCGGCGCCGGCTCCCCGACCTTCGGTGCGCCGAAGGCGGATTGGGTCGCCAGGACGAGGAGGAGGGCCAACGACCCGCCGAGGAGTGTTCGAAAACGCATGGTCAGTACCTTCGCCTCTCCCGCGCGGGGCGGCAACACCGCGGTCGTGCTAACGAAATGGCGCCCCTCGCGTCCGGGTCCCCGTGGGCTCGAAGCCCCCGCCCGCGCGATCGCGCGCGTCGCCGGCGCTCTGCTCGATCTCTCCGGCGCCCTCTCTCCCCTCTCCACACAGGAGTCCCTCCCCATGGCCAAGCCTGCCTTCGACTGGACCGACCCGCTGCTGCTCGAGGACGAGCTGACCGACGAGGAGCGCCTGATCCGCGACACCGCCCGCGAGTACGCGCAGGACAAGCTCATGCCTCGCGTGCTGACGGCGAATCGCGAGGAGCGCTTCGACCGGGAGATCATGAACGAGATGGGGGCGCTGGGCCTGCTCGGCTCGACGCTGCCCGCGAAGTACGGCGGCTCCGAGGTCTCGCACGTGGCGTACGGTCTCATCGCCCGCGAGGTCGAACGCGTCGACTCCGGCTACCGCTCGGCCATGAGCGTGCAGTCGTCCCTCGTGATGCACCCGATCTTCACCTACGGAACCGAGGAGCAGAAGACGAAGTGGCTGCCCGGGCTCGCGACCGGCGAGCTCGTCGGCTGCTTCGGTCTGACGGAGCCCGACCACGGCTCCGACCCGGGCAGCATGCGCACGCGCGCCGACAAGACCGACGGCGGCTATCTGCTGACGGGCAGCAAGACCTGGATCACGAACAGCCCGATCGCCCACGTCGGCGTCGTCTGGGCCAAGCTCGACGGCGAAATCCGTGGCTTCCTCGTCGAAGACGGCATGGAGGGTCTCACCTTTCCCAAGATCGAGGGGAAGATGTCGCTCCGCCCGTCGGTCACCGGCGAGATCGTGATGGACAACGTCTTCGTGCCGGAAGAGAACCTCTTCCCCGAGATCAAGGGCCTGGGCGGACCCTTCGGTTGCCTCAACAAGGCGCGTTACGGCATCGCGTGGGGCTCGATGGGGGCCGCCGAGTTCTGCTGGCACGCCGCCCGGAAATACACCCTCGACCGCGAGCAGTTCGGCCGCCCCCTCGCGGCCAACCAGCTCATCCAGCTGAAGCTGGCGGACATGCAAACGGAGATCACGCTCGGTCTGCACGGCTGCCTGCGAGCCGGACGCCTCCTGGACGAGGGGCGCCTCGCCCCGGAGAACATCTCGCTTCTCAAGCGAAACAACTGTGGGAAGGCACTGAAAATCGCCCGCAAGGCGCGCGACATGCACGGCGGAAACGGCATCTCGGACGAGTTCCACGTCATCCGTCACCTCGTGAACCTCGAGACGGTGAATACCTACGAGGGTACCCACGACATCCACGCGCTGATCCTCGGGCGCGCGCAGACCGGGATCCCGGCGTTTTCGTAGGTCGCGCTGCGCGCGCCCGCTCGGCGCGGGGCGCGTCTTGCGGTGAAGGCTCCAGGGATGTTTCGCGGCGATGCTTGTGCCCGGCTTCGGGCTGCGTTGTACTTGGTCCCGATCCGGAACGGATCCGTGTCGCTGGGGGGCGACGCTTCCCCGACACGTTCATCTGGCCGCCGTTGTTTGCGGCCCGGACGGACGACGTGGTGCACCACGTCTCCGATCCAAGAGGGGAAGACCATGACCAAGTTCACGAAAGCGATCCTGCTCGCCGCGGCGCTGATCTTTGCGCCGCTGTCCGCCGCCCAGGCCGATAACGACATCGGCTGCGGCCTCGGAACCGAAATCTTCAAGGGACAGACGGGTCCGGTCCAGAAGATCGTCGCGTCGACGACCAACGGCATGTTCGGGTTCCAGTCGATCTCGATCACCTTCGGTCTCCTGAACTGCGGCTCCTGGAACGACACGATCACGGCGAACGCCCAGACCCGTCACTTCGCGGCGGCGAACATCGACGCGCTCGCTCGCGACGCGGCGATGGGTCGAGGCGAGAGCCTCGACACGCTCGCGGCGCTCCTCGAGGTCGAGGACACGGTCGCGTTCGGCGAGTTCGCGCAGACGAACTACGACGCGCTCTTCCCGACCGCAACGGTCACCTCCGAAGAGCTGCTCGTCTCGCTCGATCGCCTGATGGCAGCCGACGAGCGCTTTGCGGCGGCCGCGCCCTCGGCGCAGCTCTAGCCTGCTCGGGCCCGGGGATCCTCCATGGGGCTCCCCGGGCCCGTGATGCGCCGCCTCCATCCCGCGGCGCTCCTTCTCGCGCTCGCCGTGGCGTTCGGAGCCATCTCTCCTGCGAGCGTCCTCGCTTCGACCGGCGACCGCATCGCAGCATCGGCCCGCGACCCGCACTGGCTCGCGCTGCTCCACCAGGCGCGCCACCGTCCGAGCCGCGCGGCCCGTAAGAGCCTGACCGAGAGCGGCTTCTACCTCCATCCGGAGGGCGCGCGCGACCCCGCGAGCGAGCTCGCGGCGACCCTCGCTGCGATGACGTCGTCGGACGCGAAGGCCGCACAGACGGCCCGCTGCCGCCTGCCCGCGCGCCATGCGTTCCTCGCCGAGCAGGGTCTCGTCGACGCCGAACGCGGAGCCTGCCCCCGGTTCGACGAGTGGCGCACCGCGATCGGGACGGTCCGCGCGACGATCGTCTTTCCCGAGGCCTTCCTCGGGAATCCGTCTTCGATGTTCGGCCACACCCTGCTGCGCTTCGACCCCGTCGACGCGGAGGGCGGAGCGCGGACGCCGCTGCTCGGCTGGACCCTCGACTACATGGCCCACCCGGGCGAAGACCGAGGCCCGCTCTTTCTCGTCCGCGGACTCGTGGGTGGGTATCTCGGCCGCTTCGGAATCGCGCCCTACTACGCGAAGACGCGCTTCTACGGGGACTGGCAGGACCGGGACATTTGGGAGTACCCGCTCGCCCTCGAGACGGAGGAGGTCGACCGCATCCTCCTCCACGTCTGGGAGCTCGAGACGGTCGCCCTCCCCTACGTCTTCTTCACGCGCAACTGCTCCGAGTACCTGCTCGACGTACTCGAGATCGCGTGGCCGGGCCTCGACCGGGCGGGAGGCTTTCCACCGGCGGTCACGCCGATCGATACGCTGCGCGCCATGGAGGCCCGCGCCCCCGGCTCCGTCGGGACCCCGTATCTCCGAGCTTCCCCGGCGACGAAGCTGCAGGCCGCCCTCGCGAACCTCGCGCCCGAAGACGGCGCCCTCGTCGAAGCGCTGGCGACCGGATCGGTCCCGCCCGACGATCCTCGCGTCACTGCTCGGCCGGAATCCCTCCGTGGACGCATCCTCGCCATCGCCTACGACCTCGCCTACCACCGAACGACCGCGCGAAACCAACCGTCGATGGCGGAACGCGAACGCCTGGCCGATCTGCTTCGAGCCCGTAGCCGACTCGGGGCGAGGCCCAACGAGCAGGAGCGGATCGAGACCCGGGACCGCGTCGACCCGCTCGGGGGCCACGGAACCGCGCGAACCGAGATCGCCGCAGGCGTCGACGAGGGGGAAGCCTTCGTCGAGTGGCGTCTCCAACCTGCCTATCACGAGGCCATCGACGCCCCGGACGGCTTCGCGGAAGGCGGCGAGATCCGCTTCCTCGATACGCGCCTCCGCTACTACCCCGAACACGAGCGGGTCCGCCTCCAGGAGTTCACCGTCGTCGACGTCTCGACCGCGAGCCCGTGGCGCGCGCCCTTCCGGCCCCTCGCCTGGCACGCCGGCCTCGGACTGCAGACGCGACGCCTCTCCGACGACGACGGCAGCGGACTCGAACCCGAGAGCCTCTTCCGATTCCAGGGCGGCGTCGGCGCGGCCGCCGCCCCGCTCGAGCGACTCCACCTCTACGCCTTCGGCGAGGTCGTCGTCGAGGCCGGCCGCGGCCTCGAGGGCAACGGTGCCGCCGGACCGGTCGCCCGTCTCGGCGGGTCGTGGACCTCGCGCGGAGGCGGGACGACCCTCCGCGCCGAAGCGATCGCAGGGGGACTCTTCGGCAGGGATGCGAGCGAGTGGCTCCGCATCGAGGTCGAGCAGCGCGTCACGCTCACCGACGAGTGGTCGGTCACCTGGGGCGGCCACTTCGACCGCGCCTACGGCGTCGGCGCCTACGAAGGGCGAGCGTCCTTCATCCGCTACTTCTGAGCGCGCAGCTCACGAAGCACCAGGCCTCTGCCCGTTCGCGCAGCCCGCGAAGCGAAACGCCCCGTGCCCGCGCTACGTGCCGGCCCTGTCCGCGCGGCCAGAGGCCGCGCAAGCTAGAAGTGCCACGGGAACTTCGAGAAGTCCCGATCCCGCTTCTCGAGGAAGGCGTCCCGCCCCTCTTCCGCCTCATCGGTCATGTAGGCGAGACGCGTCGCCTCACCGGCGAAGACCTGCTGCCCGACCAGGCCGTCGTCGACGAGATTCATCGCGAACTTCGCCATCCGCTGGGCCGTCGGGCTCTTCGTGTTGATCTCGGCCGCCCACTCGAGGGCCACGTTCTCGAGCTCCGCGTGGGGCACGACGGCGTTGACCATGCCCATGTGGTGCGCCTGTTCCGCGGAGTAGCTCTTGCCGAGGAAGAAGATCTCCCGCGCGAACTTCTGACCGATCTGCTTGGCCAGGTAGGCCGAGCCGTAGCCACCGTCGAAGCTCGCCACGTCCGTATCCGTCTGCTTGAAGACCGCGTGCTCCTCGGAGGCGAGGGTCAGGTCGCAGGTCACGTGGAGACTGTGTCCGCCGCCGACCGCGAAACCCGGAACGACCGCGATCACGACCTTCGGCATGAAGCGAATCAGGCGCTGCACCTCGAGGATGTGCAGCCGGCCCGCGCGACCCGCGTCGATCGTGTCGGCGGTCTCGCCTTCGGCGTACTTGTAGCCGTCCCGGCCGCGGATCCGCTGGTCGCCGCCGCTGCAGAACGCCCAGCCACCGTCCTTCGGCGAAGGGCCGTTGCCCGTCAGCAGGATCACGCCGACGTCGGTCGTCATCCGCGCGTGATCGAGGGCGCGGTAGAGCTCGTCGACCGTCTTCGGACGGAAGGCGTTGCGGATTTCGGGACGGTGGAAGGCGATCCGGACCGTGCCCTGACCTTTCGCCCGGTGGTAGGTGATGTCCTCGAAGTCGAAGCCGGGGACCTCGTCCCAGCGCGCGGGATCGAAGATCTCCGAGATCGTTTCGTTCGACATGGGCCTTCTCCTCGTCCGCCATCGGCTCGGCGGGCGGCGGAGCATAGCGGCGTGGAGCCGGACCGGCGGGCGGAGGGGATCGCGGCCGAGAGGCCGGCCGGGCGTTGCTATCGTGGCCGCCGGATCCGGGAGGCAGACGGCAGACCATGGCGCCCACGATGAAAGACGAGCTGGACATCGAATCGATCGGCGAGGACGTGCCGCTCCTGGAAGGGCTGCGCACGGCCCGGGCGATCCGGCGCCTGCGCCCGGATCCGATTCCTCGCGGGCTGATCCGCAAGGTCTGCGAGGCGGGGACTTTCGCACCCTCCGGCGGCAACCGGCAGCCCTGGATCTTCGTCCCCGTCGACGACCGCGAGAAGATCCAGTGGGTCGCGGATCAGTACCGTCCGGTCTTCCAGAGCTACATCGCCCCGGCGATCGAGCGCGCGGAGCAGGAGAACTTCCCCGATCGCCTGAAGCGCAACATGAGGGCGGCGCTGCATCTCGCCGAACATCTCCACGAAGCCCCGGTCCTGCTCTTCGTCGCGGGCTTCATGCGCCGCGGCGAGCCCCAGCTCCAGGCGCTCTTCCCCTGCGCGCAGAACGTGTTGCTGGCCTGTCGCGCCGTCGGACTCGGCGCCTCGTTCACGACCCTCCACCGCGCCTTCGGCGAGGAATGCGATCGCGTGCTCGGCCTGCCGGAGAGCATTCCGAGCGCGGTGATGATTCCGATCGGCTGGCCCGCCGGGAAACACGGAAGACCGCCGCGCAAGTCCGTCGACGAGAAGCTCTTCTGGAACGAGTTCGATGCGTCGACCCTCGAGAAGGAACGCCCGATTGAGTAGGGCCGCGCGGATCGCGGGCTTCACCCTTCCTCTTCTCCTCGTGGTCGCCGGCGTGGCCGTCGCGAACGAGCCCGAGCGCCCCAACATCCTGCTGCTGATGGCGGAGGACCTGTCGCCCCGGATCGGCGCCTTCGGCGACGCGGTCGCGCGCACTCCGAACCTCGACCGGCTCGCCGCCGAGGGCACGCGGTTCACGAACGTCTTTACGACGGCCGGGGTCTGCGCGCCGAGTCGGGCCGCGCTGATCCTCGGCCGACATCAGATCTCGACGGGCACCCAGCACATGCGCAGCTCCGGCGGGGGCTACCTCGCCGTGCCGCCGCCCGACGCCAAGGCCTTCCCGGAGCGGATGCGCGCCGCCGGCTACTTCACCTACCAGCTCCACAAGCTCGACTACCAGTTCAGCGGGACCTTCTCCGGAAGCGGACCGGACTCGATCTGGGACGCCGAGGACGACGAAGCGCAGTGGACCCCCCGACGGGAAGGCCAGCCCTTCTTCGGCATGGTCAACTACATGGTCACCCACGAGAGCGGCGTGATGGCACCGCTCGGCACCTGGCCCCACAGCTTCACGCACCTGGTCATGCAGGGCATGCAGTGGTTCACGCGCCGCGGCTTCACCGACGCGGTGGTCCCCACCGATCCCGCCCGCGTCGTGCTCCCGCCCTACTACCCCGACCTGCCGGAAGTCCGCGCGGACCTGGCGCGCCACTACGACAACGTGCAGATCATGGACGCACAGGTCGGCGCGCTGCTGGACCGGCTCGAGCGCGAGGGGCTCGCCGACGACACGATCGTCGTCTGGACGACGGACCACGGCGACGGCCTGCCCCGGGCGAAGCGTGATCTCTACGATTCCGGGCTCCGGGTCCCGATGATCATCCGCTGGCCGGAGCGGTTCCGCCCGGACGACCGGCCCGCCGGGCAAGTCGACGCGCAGCTCGTCAGCTTCGTCGACCTCACGGTCGCGCTCCTCGCGATGGCCGGCATCGAGCCCCCGCCCGGGCTGCACGGGCGCGACTTCCTCGACCCGGAGATCCCCGAACGGGAGTACGTCTACGCCGCGCGCGACCGGATCGACGAGCAGTCCGACCGCCAGCGCGCCGCCCGCAGCCGACGATTCAAGTACATCTGGAGCGGACACCCCGATCTGCCGGAGGGTTTCCCGCTCGACTACCGCGAGAACCAGGACATCGTGCGCGCGATGCGCCGCGCCTTCGAGGAAGGGCGGCTCGACGCGAAGCAGCGGCGCTGGTTCGAGGCCCCCGGAGAGGAACGGCTCTTCGATCTGGCGCGTGATCCGCACGAGGTCGAGGACGTCTCGGACGATCCCGCCTACGCCCGAGACCTCGCGCGCATGCGCGAGGCGCTCGCTGCGTTCCGGGCGCGCGTACCGGATCTCTCGGAGGATCCCGAGGCGGAGCTCGCCGAGCGGTTCTGGCCCGGTGGCGAACAACCGACGACCGGGGTGCCGGAGATCCGACTCGTGGACGATCGGGTGCAGGTGTCCTGCGCGACGCCGGGGGCATCGATCGAGGTCGCCTGGGACGACGGTCCGTGGCAGCTGTACAGCGCGCCCCTCGAGCCGCGGCCCGGCGTGCCGCTCTCTGCGCGTGCCGTGCGCTACGGCTACGCGGGAAGCGAAGAAGTCGAACGCGTGCTCCCCTGAACACACGGGCGCGCGTGACCGGAACGCCGAGAACCCCGAGTTCTTCCGCGTAGTTGGCCGCCCTCCCGTCGGTCCCTTACCGTCTTCGCGCGCTGCGGCTCGTGCCGCGGCGAACCGACCCTGCGCCGCACCCGGCCGACCGGCCCAGCCGCGCCCTTCCCCACCGGACCGCCCCGCGGTCCCATCCAGGAGTCCTCCCATGCGTGAAGTCGTGATCGTCCAGGCTGCCCGTACCCCCCTCGGCAAGCGGAAGGGCCAGATGGCCGCTGCGCACTCGATCGACATGCTCGGTGCCGTCCAACAGGCCGTGATCGATCGCGCCGGGATCGACGCCAAGGAAGTCGGCCAGGTCGTCGGTGGCTGCGTCGGTCAGGTCGGCATGCAGACGATGAACGTCGCGCGCAATGCCTGGCTCGCGAAGGGCCTGCCGATCGAGACGCCCGCGACGACCGTCGATACCCAGTGCGGCTCCTCCCAGCAGGCGACGAACCTCGCCTACGCCCTCGTCGCGTCGGGCGTCGTGGACGTCGCGATGGGCTGCGGGGTCGAGGCGATGACGCAGATCCCGATGGGCTCGACGATCCCGAAGGAGCCCTCGGTCGGCGCGCCGGTCAACAAGAACTACTGGGCGCACCACGAGTTCACGAGCCAGTTCGAGGGCGCGGAGCGGATCGCCAAGAAGTACGGCATCACGCGCGAAGACACCGACGCCTTCGGCAAGCGCTCCCAGGACCTCGCCAAGGCGGCCTGGGAGGCCGGCGCCTTCGATTCGCAGATCGTGCCCTTCGAGGCCCCGATCGGCTTCGACGAGAACGGCAAGCCTACCGAGGAAACCGAGCTCGTGACCCGCGACGGCGGTCTCCGCGACACGACCCTCGAGGGCCTCGCCCAGCTCAAGACCAACACGCCCGACGGCGTGCACACCGCGGGCTCGTCGTCGCAGATCACCGACGGCGCCGGCGCGGTCCTGCTCATGACCCGGGAACGCGCCCAGGAGCTCGGCGCGACGCCCATGGCGACGATCGTCGACACCTGCCTGGTCGGCTGTGATCCGGTGCTCATGCTCGAAGGTCCGATCCCGGCGACCCAGAAGCTCCTCGCCGACACGGGTCTCTCGATGAGCGACATCGGCGTATGCGAGATCAACGAGGCCTTCGCGTCCGTCGTCCTCGCCTGGGCCAAGGAGCTCCAGCCCGACATGGACACGGTGAACCCGAACGGCGGCGCGATCGCCCTCGGCCACCCGCTCGGCGGCACCGGCTCGATCCTCCTGACCAAGGCCGTGCACGAGCTCGAGCGCTCCGGCAAGGAGCATGCCCTCGTCTCGATGTGCTGCGGCGGCGGCATCGGCACCGGCACGATCATCCGCCGGGGCTGATCCACACGCGGCGCCCCGGCGCCGTCTCGTCCCAGGGAACGGGGGAACGGTCGTGTACCGTTCCCCCGTTTTCTCTTCGCGCTCGTGTCGTCGGAGGCGCAGGAGGGCTCGTGGAGATTCTCGACGTCGACCTGATCGGCTTCGAACGCGGCGACGGCGCGCGGCGACGGGCCGTCGTCGACGGCGTTCGCCGAAGCCTCGAGACCGGCTTCGTCTACCTGCGCCACGACCTCGACGAAGAGGAGCTCACGGCGGCCTACGCGAAGCTCGCGACCTTCTTCGCGCTGCCCGACGAAGCCAAGGCGAGCAGCACCGCCCCGGGCTCCCGCGGCCAACGCGGCTACACCGGACGCCTCGTCGAGATCGCCCACGGCCGGCGGACCGCCGATTGGAAGGAGCACCTCAACTGGGGCGAGACCGCGCCTCCCGACTCGAGCCTCGGCGCACGCTTCCCCGATCAGTATCTCGAGCCGATCTTCCCGGAAGCCGACGTGCCCGGGATCAGCGCGCTCCTCATGTCCTTCCATCGCCGCGTCGCCGAGCTCCAGCGCCGATTCCTGCGGATCGTGGCCGAGGGGCTCGGCGCACCCGCGGCCTTCTTCGACGCCATGACCGAGCACGGCGTCCATCTGACCCGCGCCATCCACTACCCCGCGATGGCCGAAGCCCCCGCCGCGGACGCCGCGCCCGGCGAGCCCCACGTCTGGGCCGCCGAACACGGGGACATCAACCTCGTGACGGCGCTCCCGCGCGCGACGGCGAAGGGGCTCCAGGTGAAGACCGACGGGGGCTGGATCGACGTCGAGCCGCCGCCCGGTCACGCCGTGTTGAACAGCGGCATGATGCTCGAGCGCATCTCGAACGGCGTCCTTCCCACCGGCCTCCACCGCGTCGTCGCAGAGCCCGACCAGAGAGGCGACCGCCTCGCGGTCGTCCAGTTCTGCCACCCGACCCCGGACACGATCCTCGCCCCGATGCCGAGCTGCGTCTCCGCGGACCGGCCCGCGCGAGCCGAACCGATCACCGCCGCCGACTGGCTCGCCCAGGTCCTGGCGGACATCGGCCTGAACGACGCCTAGCTGAGCGCGGCGAGCGCCCGCAGCCGGCGGACCCGCCGAAGCACCAACCCGGCGAGCGCCCGCAGCCGGCGGATCAGAAGTCCTCGCGATCCGGCCGCAGGTCGATCTCGAGGGACCAGGCGCTCGGGGGCTGCGAGTGGAGCATCCAGTAGGCCTCGGCGATGTCGTCGGGCTGCATCATGCCGCCCGCCCCGAGGTGGTCCTTGATCCCCGGGAAGCGGGTGTTCACGATCTCGCCGTCGATGATCCCGTCGATCACCACGTGGCCCACGTGGATCCCCTGCTTGCCGAAGTCCCGGGCGAAGCCCTGCACGACCATCCGCAGCGCGGCCTTGCCGCTGGCGAACGCCACGAAGGGAGGCTTGCCGCGCATCGACGCGGTCGCGCCCGTGTAGAGGAGCGAGCCGCCCCCGTTCGGGACCATCCGGCGCGCGGCCTCCTGACCCACGAGGAAGCCACCGAAGCAGCAGACCCGCCACAGATCCTCGAAGAATCGGGGCTCGATCTCGAGGGTCGGAACCGGCAGGTTGTTGCCCGCGTTGTAGACGACGACGCGCGGAACACCGCCCAGACGCTCGGCCTCGTCGAAGTAGTGCTTCACGCCTTCCACGACCGTGGTGTCGCCGACGACGGCACTCGCTTCGTGTCCGAGGGCGCGAATGGATTCCGCGACCCCCTCGAGGTTCTCGCGAGTCCGCCCGCAGACGAGGACGTGGAAGCCCTCGCGAGCGAAGCGCCTCGCCACCGCGGCGCCGACCCCGTTCTCTGCCCCGACGCCGATCACCAGCGCGATCTCGTTCGCCATGCTCCCCTCCTTCACGGCTCCGACCGAGCCTCGCTCAGACCAGACGGAAATCGACCCCCGCGAGCGGGATCGTCTCGCCGGCGCGCGCGCGATCCGTCGCGTGCAGGTCGATCCGCACGAGCCCTTCGAGCTCTCCGTCGCCCGCCGCCTGGAACTCGACCGAGCCCTGATCGAGATCGATGCGCCGGATCGCGCCCTCGGCGACCACCTCGCGATCGAGGACCTCGCCCCAGCGCGCCGCGAGCTTCCCGGGATCCGGGCTGCGCAGCGCGATTCCGACGAGTCCATCCACGACGTCCTGGCGGACGAACTCGCGCCAGTCGGGCCCCGCACCGGCCCAGGAGGTCGTCGGCTGCGGATTGTCGAAGGAGATCATCATCCCGCCCGTGTCGCTCGGATGGAGATGGATCCCCTCCCACGAATCGCCCTCGGCGGGCTCCTCGGTCTTCAGCTCGAACGCCACGCGGAGGCCGAGTCCTTCGATCCGCTTCCGCCAGGGCGCGAGGTCGTGGGTCTGGAGGATCACCATGTAGCCGCCGTCGCCGCCCTGACGGTCGAGGTGGCGACCGCCGGGGGTGTTCGCGCGGGTGGGCGCCAGGATCTCGATGAAGGTCGTGCCCATCGGGAGCACGACGTTCTCGAGGCCCCAGAGATCGACGCCGGGGTCACGGAACGCGACCTCCAGCCCCAGCGCGTCGTGAAATGCCTTCTCGGTCGCCGGCATGTCCCGCACGATGAGCGTGATCTGCAGCAGCTCGAGTCTTCCGGTCGCGCCCATGCCGTCCCCTTCCGCGCAGCCACCGCACGCGAGCTAACGTCGGCCTCGATTGATAGCCCACCCATCACAGGTAGCGCCGATGAGCCAGCCCATTGGATCGACCGTCCTCTACGAAGTCGAAGACGCGATCGCCACGATCACGATGAATCGCCCGGAAGCGCGCAACGCGCTCTCGATGGCGCTCCAGCGCGACCTTTCGGCCGCGCTCGCTCGAGCCGATGCGGACGATGCGGTTCGGGTCGTCATCCTGACCGGCGCGGGCAAGGCCTTCACCGCCGGCGTCGACCTGAAGGAGTTCGGGCAGATCGGGGGCCAGACCGAGGGCGACGCCGACGGCGAGCGCCCGGACATCTGGCAGGCGATCGAGGCCTGTACCAAGCCGATCATCGGCGCCGTGAACGGCCCGGCGATCACCGGCGGCTTCGAGGTCGCCCTCGCCTGCGACGTGCTGGTCGCCGGACGGAGCGCGCGCTTCGCCGACACCCACGGTCGCGTCGGCGTCCTGCCCGGAGCCGGCCTCTCCCAGCGACTCTCCCGGGCGATCGGAATCTACCGCGCCAAGTATCTCTCGCTGACGGGCAACTTCCTCGATGGCCAGACCGCCTTCGACTGGGGCCTCGTGAGTCACGTGGTCGACGACGACACGCTCATGGAGACCGCCGGGCAGATCGCCCGCGACATGCTCGGGCTACAACCGCACATGCTTCCGGCCATGAAGAAGGTGATCGACGACGGCTTCGCGATGACCTTCGGCGACGCGATGCCGATGGAGTCCGAGCGGTCCCGGGCGCAGATCCGCGAGGCGGACGCCTGGCGCGGGGCGGGCGAGGCCTTCTCGGGCGTCCGCGACCGCGGCCGCGAGCAGAACGGCTAGAGCGCGCATCGTGGGCTGGCTCCGCGCGATCGTCCTCGGACTCCTCGGCCGCTTCGGCACGTCGCTGCGCTTCCCCGTGCTCTTCTTCCTGACCGCCGGCCTCTTCTCGCTGAACGTGGTCCTGCCGGACCCGGTCCCCTTCCTCGACGAGCTGATCCTCGCCCTCATGACGGCAATGCTCGCCTCCTGGAAGCGGCCACCGGCCCCTCCGCAGGACCCGACCGAGCCGATCGACGTGACCTCGCGCGTGGAACGGATCGACCCGCCCGAGTGAGGCGCAGGGTTCGATCGGGATCCGGCGAGGACCGCCTCAGCGCCGCGGGGCGCCCGAGAGTCCCAGCAGGCCGAGCGCCATCAACAGCGCCGTCGACGGTTCGGGAATCACGGCGATCCAGGCCTGGCTCGAACCGTCGGGCGCGCGCCCGTTGCCGACGATCGTGCGGCCGTCGTCGCTGATGGCGGTCGCCTCCTCGAGGTGCCAGCCCTCGAGATCGACGAGGGCTCCGAGGACGTCCTGAAGGCGTCGCTGCCCGTTCACCGGATCCCAGATCGTGGCCGCCGACCCGATGTCCGGGAAGCTCCCGCCGTAGCGAACGAAGCCGACCACGACGTTGCCGTCGGCGGAAACGTCCAGCGCCTGGCCCTCCGTATCTTCGCTCGAAGTCAAGCCGAGATCCTGGATGCCGGTCGCCGCGGTCCAGCGAAAGGGCTGCGTGCCACTGAAGCCGACCGCAACGACGCCGTCCGCGGACACGCCGAGTGCTCGACCGAAGGGCGCGTCTCCGATCGCGCCCAGGTCGATCGGATTCGCCGTGCCCGCCCAGAGAGCCGGAGCGCCGGCCGTTTCGCCGACGATGATCCCGCCGTTCGCCGAGACCGCGTTCGCGGCGCCGAAGCCACTCGCGCTGCCCCCGAATCCGGGGAGTCCCTGCATCCCCGTCGCATCCGTCCAGCGGAAACCGGGCACGCCGCCCGTGATCCCGACGACGACCGATCCGTCGGCAGAGACGTCGTAGGCGCTGGTCACACCGCCGCCGAGCGCGCCGAGATCCTGGAAGCCGCTTCCCTCTTCCCAGCGCAACCCGCCGCTTCCCTCGCTTCCGCCACTCCCACGGCCGACCACGACCGTTCCGTCGTTCGAGACACCGAATGCGATCGCAGGCCCGAGCCCCTCGAGGCCCGTCTCCGCCGTCCAGCGCATCATCCGGAGTGTGCCCGCGCCGAGCCCGACCTGGGCCCGCCCGACGACGACGCTTCCGTCGCCGGAGATCCCGTCGGCGCTGATCGCCTGGAAGCCCGATTCAGGAAAGAGACCGAGACTCTCGAAAGACGCGGCGGACACCGTCGTCGCGGTCATCATGAACAGGCCGAGCAGCGGAGCGGCGATCCGTTGCCGGACTCGACCCCGTACCGGTCGCTCGTGGTCGTCCATGATCGATTCTCCTCGTGATCGATCGACAGTGTCGATCCGTCGATGCGCGTGCGAGGGCCTGGTCCGCGCGACGCTGTCGATCGTTCCCCGATGGGGAGCGTGGGTGCCTCGAGGCGAACGCGAGTCACCGATCAGGGAGTGGTCGCGATCGACGCACCGTGGCGAAGTTTTCCTGCACGAACTCGCGAGGGGACGCAGGCGCTTCCCCATTCGATCGATTCGCCCGACCGCGGTCGACTGGCAGACCGGGATCGAGGGGATCCGACAGGAGCCGCGGCGAGCGCGCGGAGGGCGTGTTCGACTCCCGGTGGGGAAAACATGGCACGAGAAGTGCCTGTTATTCGACCAGGACGTTCGGCTCGCCGTAGCCCGCCTGCTTGCAGGCCTCCAAGTAGAACGCCAGGGTGGTCGACGCATCGACGACGCTCACCACGTTGCCGTCGTCGTCGAGGTTCACGTTCGCCCCGTACATCTGGAACCAGACGCGGGTCTCGTCCTCGATGCCCTGCAGGGTGTGGATCGAGCCGGCGGGCTCGTAGAGGAAGGATCCCGCCCGGTTCACGTAGTCGTACTCCTTGTACTTCCACGCGCCGGCGGTCGTGTAGCCGAAGACCGGACCGGTGTGCCGATGGCGGATGACCTCGTAGCCGGCCTGGAAGACGTTCTCGATGATCCAGAGGTTCTCGCCGAGCTTCACCTGCAGCACCTTGAGCTTGGCGCCTTCGCCGATGTCGACGAAGGGAAGATCATCGGCACCGATGTGGATCGAGTCGGGAACGAGCGGGGCGGCCATGGCGGGCTCCTTCGCGGGTGGCGCGTGTGGGTCGGTCGTGCGGGCGCGAATGGTATGATGGGTGCGCCCGGGTGCGTTCAGCGTACCACTCCCCCGGGCACCGCGAGGTCCCCATGTCCGCCGCCCCGATCCTGCCCGCCTGCGCCCGGGGCTTCCTCGAAGAAGCGAAGGCGATCCAGCCCCGTCTGGTCGACCTCCGTCGCCGGATCCACCGGGAGCCCGAGATCGGCGTCGACAATCCGCGGACGCGGCAGAAGGTCCAGGACGAGCTCGCGGATCTCGACCTCGACGTCCGGCTACACGAAGAGACGAGCGGCCTGGTCGCGGTCCTTCGCGGCGGGAAGCCCGGCCGCCGTATCCTGCTCCGCGGCGACACCGACGCCCTGCCCATGCCCGAGCAGACCGGGCTCGACTTCGCGAGCGAGATCGACGGCGCGATGCACGCCTGCGGACACGATGCCCATACCGCGATGCTCACCGGAGCCGCTCGCCTCCTGGCTGCAAGGCGGGAGGACCTCGCCGGCGAGGTCGTCTTCATGTTCCAGCCCGGCGAAGAGGGCTTCGGCGGTGCCGAGGTGATGCTGCGCGAAGGCATGCCGGACTTCGACGCCTGCTTCGCGCTCCACGTCGCGCCCCAGATCCCGACCGGGCGCGTGGGCTCGCGGGCCGGCGCGATCATGGCGAGCTTCGACGACTTCGAGATCGAGGTCCGCGGCCGCGGCGGCCACGCGTCGATGCCGAGCGACTGCATCGACCCGATCCCGATCGCGGCCGAGATCGTGCTCGCGCTCCAGAGCTTCGTCACGCGCCGGATCCCGGCGGCGGATCCGGGCGTACTGACCGTCTCGCAGATCCACGGCGGCACGACGAGCAACGTCATCCCCGACGTCGTGCGGCTGAACGGCACCCTGCGCGCACTCTCCGACCGGACGCGCGCGAGGCTGCTCGAGGCGCTTCCGCGGATCTGTGAGGGCATCGCGTCGACCCACCAGGCAACGGCGGTGGTCGACATCCAGGGTGGCTATCCGGTCGTGATGAACGACGCCGCTTTCGACGCGTTCGCGCGGGAGACCGCGGCGGAGCTCCTCGGCGAGCGGGCGCCGATCCTCCTCCCCGCGCCGATCATGGGAGCCGAGGACTTCGCCTACGTGCTCGATCGCGCACCGGGCGTGATGATGCTCCTCGGCGTGCGTCCGCCCGACGAGAAGGATCCCCAGCCCTGCCATTCGAGCCGCATGATGCTCGACGAGGATGCGATGGCCCTCGGCAGCGCACTCCACGCGACGATCGCGACCCGCTACCTCGCGGCGGGATGAGCGTCGCCCGAGCCCCCCGGCCTCCACGAAACCCCTGCTAGACTCCCGCCGCCCGAGCGCCCGGCGAGCCCTGCTCGTCCGGCCGGGCCGGCTTCGTCGTGCACGCGGAGCCCGCCTCCTCCGACGTCCTGTCGGCGAGGCCTTCAATACGATTCGGGAGACGACGCGTGGATTGGGAACGAGTGATCGGGCTCGGCGTGGCCGGCAACTTCACGGGCCACCTCGAGCAGGCCGGCGAGGCCGACGACTTCAAGGACCTCGTCATCGAGGACGCGAACGCGCCGAAGGGCGTCTTCCCCTTCTACGTCCCCGGCGACGGCGACCACTTCCTCCACACGTTCCCGGTCTCGAGCGACACGATCCGACTCGGCTCCGAAGACGAGAACCACCAGATCGAACCCGAGGTGTCGCTCCTCTGCGAGCTCACCTACGACGGCGACCGCGTGGTCGCGGTCACGCCGCGCCGGGCCATGGCCCACAACGACTGTTCGATCCGCCGCGAAGGCGCGAAGAAGATCAGCGAGAAGAAGAACTGGGGCGCGGACACCAAGGGGACCAGCGCCCAGTCGATCGAGATCGACCGCTTCGAGGCGGGCGGGATCCTCGACCACTGCCGGATCGCTTCCTTCCTGCTCCGCGATGGCGCACTCACGGACTACGGCGTCGACTCGCCCGCGTCGAACTACAGCTACATGTACGGCCGCCTGCTCGACTGGCTGGTCGAGAAGCTCAACGGCCAGGTCGACGAAGGCCCCCTCGAGAACATCTCCGAGTGGCTCCGTATCGCCGGTCGCCCCGCGGAGGCGCTGATCTCGATCGGTGCGACGCGGTACACCGACTTCGGTGAGACCACTTTCCTCGCCCGTGGCGACCAGTCGATCGTCATCGTCTACGACGGGCGTGCCTTCGACGCCGAGCGGATCCGGGCGATCGCGCGCGGGGACGTCGAAGCCCCGGCCGAAGGGCTCGCGGTCCTTCGTCAGAACGTGATCTAGGCGTCGACCCGGGCAAGGGGCGCGCCCACGCCCCCGTCCCCTCAACCGACTTCTCCCGGCCTCAAGCGAGAACCCGTGATCGGAATCAAGCTCGCACTCCTGATCGCGATCCTCGTCGCCGGTGCCGCCGGCGCGGCGATGCCGCTCCGACGCCGGAACGCGGCGGGAAGCGATCGTCTGCTGGGATGGGGCAACGCCTTCGCCGCCGGCGTGTTCCTCGCTGCGGGTCTCGTCCACATGTTGCCGGATGCGGACCGGACCTGGACCGCCCTCGGACACGACTACCCGACCGCCTTCGCCCTCGCCGGCCTCGCCTTCGTCTTCATGCTCCTCGTCGAACACGTCCTGCTCCCGGAGCAGGCCCACGAAGAGATGCACGCGCCGAGCGGCGAACGCTTCGCGCACATCGCCGAGCGCCACCACCACGCGGGGGCGCACAGCGGCGACGCCATCGCGGCCTATGCCGTCCTGGTCGCCCTCTCGATCCACTCGCTCCTGGCCGGCCTCGCGCTCGGCGCGGAGGCGGAGCTCTCCCGAGCCCTCGTGATCTGGCTCGCGATCATCGCGCACAAGACGGCCGCCGGGTTCGCGCTCGGCGTATCGCTCGCGCGAAGCGAGCTCCCGACGCGCCAGAGCTGGACCCTCGTCGCACTCTTCGCCGCGGCGACCCCGGCCGGCGGCCTGATCGGCGCGATCCTCGGCGAGGTCGTGGAAGGTCGCCTCGGGGCGGGCCTCGAGGCCACGTTCCTGTCGATCGCGGGCGGAACCTTCGTCTACGTCGCGACCTTCGACATCCTGCGCGACGAGTTTCCCGCCCCGGGCGGCCGCTTCGCGAAATGGTGCGTCTTGACCGCCGGCGTCGCCGCGATGAGCGCCCTCGCGCTCTGGACCTGACTAGCGCCCCTTCGCAGAGCCCCAGTACTGGAACGCGGCGATCGGCGGCGTCCCCGGGAGCGCCATCGTCTCGAGGGCCTCGATCTCGAAGCCTGCTTCCTCGATCAGCCTCGGCACTACGCGGTTGATGTGGCACCCGCCTGCGAGCCGCTTCCAGAGCGGATTCCATCGGTCCTGCCACTTGCGGAGACGCGGATCCGGCGAGGCGCCGTGCTCCGCGAAGAGGAGCCGTCCGCCGGGCTTCAAGACCCGCTTCATCTGCGCGAGCGCCGTCCCGAAATCCGGGATCGTGCAGAGCGTGAACGTCAACAGCACCGTATCCGCGCTGTCGTCCTCGAGCGGGATCTCCTCCCCCGGCAGTCCCAGCCACTCGACCGGAGAGGGAACCTGTTCCAGACGGGGCGCGGCCTTCTGGCGCATTCCCTCGGATGGCTCGAGCCCCCAGACCATCTCGACCTTGTCCGGATCGTAGAAGGGCAGATTGATCGCCGACCCCATCCCGACCTCGAGGATTCGTCCGCGGGCTTCCGGCACGACTTTCTCGCGCTGCTTCAGGATCGGCGGGGTGGAGCATGCGGCGTCGATCAGACGGGGCAGGATGCGGTTCTCGTAGAAGCCCATGGACGATCTCCTCGGCGGGACGGCGCGCTCCGGATGGAAGCAGACTCGCGCGGGCGGCGCCCCGACCCCGGGTCGATGCGCGGGTCCAAGGCCCTGTGCGAGAGTCCGGACGACGAACCATGGAGCGAGAGCGGATGCGAAACCGGGAACGAGCGGGACGGACGACTCGAGGTGGGGCACGCCTGGGCGCGCTGGTGGCGATGGTCGCGCTCCTGGCGGGCTGCGCAGGGACCGGAGCGCCCCGCCCCGAGAACATGCCCGTCGACATCAACGATGTCTTCCTCGACGAAACGATGGACGTCGGCCAGTTCGTCGAACGCTTCGAGGGCGAGTCCCGGGCGGTCTACGCCCAGCGCTTCGCGATCGTCGAAGCCCTCGACCTCGCGCCGGGAGACGTCGTCGCCGACATCGGCGCGGGCACGGGCTTCTTCAGCTTCCTCTTTGCGGACGCCGTCGGCCGGACCGGCCGCGTCCAGGCGGTCGAGATCTCGCCCCGCTTTCTCGAGCACCTGCGCGCCGAGTCCGCGCGACGTGGACTCGAGAACTTCGACGTCGTCGAGGGCACGACGAACTCCGTCGAGCTCCCGACCGGCGAGACGCGGGTCGCCTTCATCTGCGACGTCTACCACCACTTCGAGGCGCCGATGGACTCCCTCGCGAGCCTCTACGAAGCGATCGAGCCCGGCGGCGAGCTCGTCCTGATCGAGTTCCACCGGATCGAGGGCGTTACCCCCGAGTTCCTCCTGAAGCACGTTCGTGCCGGGCGCGAGGTCTTCCAGGCGGAGATCGAGTCGGCGGGCTTCGTGTTCAAGGACGAGATCGAGCTCGAAGGACTCGACGACAACTACGTCCTGCGCTTCACGCGTCCCTGAGCCTGCGCTTCATGCGTCCCGGAGCCTGAGACGAGGAGAGCCTCATGTCCCTGCCCTACCCGTGCGATCCCGAGGACCACGTCCTGACCGAGCTCGTCGACCACGTCCTGGTCGTGACGATCAATCGCCCGGATCGGATGAACTCGATCGGTGGAACGGTCCTGACGGATCTCTCGCGCGTCTTCCTCGAAGCCGAACACGACAACGACGTGCGGGTCATCCTGCTGACCGGCGCGGGCCGCGCCTTCTGCTCCGGCCTCGACCTGAAAGACGTTTCGAGCGGAAAGACGAACACCGGTGCGATGGGGCCGACGCGGATCAACGAGACGCCGCCCATGGTCATGCGACGGATGGACACGCCGATCCTCTGCGCCCTGAACGGCGCCGCCGCGGGCTACGGCATGGACATGGCCCTCGGCTGCGACCTGATCATCGCCTCCGACAAGGCACGCTTCGTACCGCCGATCCGTCGTGGCGCCGTCCCGGAGAGCGGCGGCACCTGGCTCCTTCCCCGCCTCGTCGGCTGGCACAAGGCGAGCGAGATCGTGATGCTCGGCCGGATTCTCGAGGCACCCGACATCGAGCGGCTCGGACTCGCGAACCGCGTTGTGCCCCACGACGAGCTGATGGATCAGGCGATGGGCTGGGCCCAGGAAATGGCGCACAACGCGCCCCTCGCCGTCCAGGCGGCCAAGCGCACCATGCGTCAGGGGCTCGACTCGACCTTCGAGGCGAACTCCCAGGCGGTCATGGCGGAGATCCTCCAGCTCTTCCGGACCGACGACTTCAAGGAGGCGATCATGGCCTTCATGCAGAAGCGCGACGCCAAGTTCGAAGGTCGTTAGGCGAGCTCAGGCGCTCCGCGTCCCACTCGTACGCGACGGATTCCGTTCGCCACGGAACGGGCTCCGCTTTCCTTTCCCGATTCGTGCGCAGCACCCGACACGTCCTCAATCCCACCCCCGAAGCTTCCGATTTTCCCTTTGAAATCGGGGATTCACGCCCACCTCTGCGCGCGTTCTGCGACGCGGCTTCGGCGGGGTGTGCGCGGCTCCCTCTGAACGAAGGGCCAGTCGGATGCGGGCTCGCACAGGGAGGCGAGCGCTGCTCGCTCTCGCGTGCGCGCTCACCTGGACAGGAATCGGATGGGGACAGGAGACGACGCGACCCGCGTCGCCGTCCGACCCGCCCGTCTTCATCGTCGAAGAAGGCGCGCCGCCGGGCTTCGAGAACCTCGACGTCCCGCAGCGCACGCTGATCGACGTCTCCTACGGAGGGCGCGATCTCCCCGTCGCGAGTGCCACCTACACCGACACCACGATCCGCTTCGACGACCCGGAGGCGATCGTGCGCGAGATCGACAACCTGCTCTATCCGACGCGGGTCCTGGAGGCGCTTCGAGGACGACTCCATGCGAACGTCGATCGCGCCTGTGTCGAGCCCGGCGTCCCCGCCGGCTGCGGCCTCCTTCAGCCCGAAGAGGCGGGTGTGATCTTCGACGCGAGCCGATTCCACGTCGAGATCTTCGTGAACCGAAGTCTGCTTCGGCTCTCGCGAATCAGTGAAGACGATCGGCTGCCCCCGCCGTCGGAGGAATGGACGGGCCTCGCGACGCTCGGCGGTTCCCTCTCTGGCACGGCGGAGAGCGACACCAACTACAGCTTCCGCGCCTCGACGCTTCTCGCGAAGGGCGCGACCCATCTCGACTTCCAGAGCGACGTCCAGACCGGCGGCAACTACGTCGTCGACCGCCTCACCCTCCACCACGATCGCAAGGATTGGCAGTATTCCGCCGGGCTCTTCCGCTCGACGCCGTTTCGCATCCTCGGCGAGACGGAGATCGTCGGCTTCCGGGCGCGTACGTCGCTCAAGACCCGAACGCGCCTCTACCTGGACCGGGCCTACGGCAGTCGTCTCCGGGTCTTCCTCCAGCGCCGCTCCCTCGTACAGGTCTTCCGGGACGGGCGACTGCTCGTCGGCGGGATCTACGACGTCGGCAACCAGGAGATCGACACCTCCGAGCTGCCCAACGGTGCCTACGAGGTCGAGATCCGGATCAAGGACCCGATCTCCGGCGAGCAAAGGGAAAGCCAGTTCTTCGCGAAGACGACCGACCTCCCGCCCCTCGGACAGATCCACTTCAACGTGGAGGGGGGCTTCCTTCGGGATCGTCGTGACCCGAGCGTTCCCCTCGACGTCTCGGGCGCCCCGCTCCTGCGTTTCAGCTCCGCGATGCGAACGAGCAAGCAGTTCGGGCTCGATTTCGACATGGCCCTCGTCGACGAGGAGACGCTCTTCACAGCGGGCGCGCTCTGGCTCGGTCGGAACACCGTCCTGCAAGCCGGCCCCCTCGTCACCAGTCGCGGTGCGGTCGGCAGCAGTTTCTTCGGCGCCTACGAGCGCGGTCCCTTCTTCGCGAACGCCAACCTCCGCGGCGTGTGGGGCGACAGCGGCTCCCGCTTCCTTCGCATCCCCTCGACGGACTTCATCTACTCGACGGCCTACACCTGGAAGAACGTGCGCTTCGCGCTCCGCGGCGACGTCCGCGAGCGCGCCTTCGATCGCGAGCCGCGCTTCTCGATCACCCCCTCCGTCTCGGTTCCGCTCTTCCGGCGTTCGAGGCTCCGCGGGGACCTCCGCTTCGAGTACACCCACGGCGACCAGGGCAACGTGTTCTTCGCGAGGATCGACCTCCTCGAGTGGGTGAAGGATTTCCAGTTCAGCCAATCGGCCACCGGGCGTTTCGAGGACACCCGCGGCCGACCTCGGGGCATCGCCGAGGCGGACCTACGCGCGCGCTGGCGCAGCCCCGCGTCGATGCCGGCGGACGTGCAGGCCGACGTCCGCCTGGCTCGCAGGCGCGATCGAACGGCCTCGGGGATCACCACCGACGTCCGCAGCCATCGCGGCTCGGTGAACGCGTTCGTCGAATACAACGTCTACGACCGCAACGAGCAGCCGGAGACGTTCTACGGAACGCAGTTCAGCATCGGCGTCGTGGGCGATCGCGACGGCGTGGAAGCGCTCGGAGACTCGACCGGGTCGAGTGCGGTCCTCGTCGAGATCGGCGGGGACTACGAGAACGGGCTCTTCGAGGTCTGGGTGAACGAGGCCCGGGTCACCAACGCGCGCGTCGGCCAGCCCGCTCTGGTCCCGCTCCCGCCCTACGCCGAGTACCGGGTCCGCATCGCCTCGACGGGCGGCCAGTCGCTCACCTACGACTCGAAGCCCCGCAGCGTGGTGCTCTATCCGGGAACGAGCGCACGTCTCCATTGGGAGATCCGACGGGTCTTCGTCCTGATCGCGGCGGTCGTCTGGCCCGACGGCGCGCCGGTCGCCCACGGCGTCGTCTACGGGGGCGTCGAGATCGCGACGACCGACGAGAACGGCTTCCTCCAGGCCGATGTCTCCGGCGCCGGACGCCTTCGAATCGAAGTTCCGGAACGCGAGGATGCGTGCTGGATCGACATCCCCGCCAACGAGGCGAAGGAAGACTTCGTCGTACTCGACGAGCTCACGTGTCTCGACTCGGACACGCTCGCCGCGACACGACCGTCGGTCGCGACCGCGCCGGTCAGTGCACGCTGACGCGGTTCTCGCTCCTGTAGGACTCGTACACCCGGACGGGTCCGTCGCTCGGCAGATCGACGTCCCAGATCTCGCGGGCGTAGAGGCGGTTGCCGGGGAGCTCCTGGCAGGTCTCGTCCACGCCCGCAGCGACCGGCCCCGGCGCGCAGGCTTCGAGCTTGCGCAGGAGGACGCTCGACCGACCGTTGTTCTCGAAGTGGAGCTTGCGGCCGTCACGGCTCACGACGAGCTCGGGGCGCGCATTCGGCGGCCGGATCAGGACGAGCACCTCGTACCCGACGAGCACCTTGAACGCGAGTTGCTCGGTCGTCTTCGTCGTATTCTCCTTCGGAACGAACGCGACGCGGTAGACGAGGTCCTCGTCGGTCGGAACCTGGCGCGCGACCAGGCGCACCCGCTTGCGTTCGTCGGGGCCGACGGCGAGGCGCTTCGGGGAGGCGAGGAGCCCGGCCTTGCGCGGATCGTCCAGGACCTCGCGCTTCGTCTCGTCGCCGGCGGGGTCGATCACGCGCTGGGCCTCGACCTCGACGAACAGCGTGTCCGACCCGTTGTTCCAGACCTCGACGTCGTGGCGCATCTGACCGGGCGCCTGCAGGTCGACGATGATGTCCGACAGGACCATGTCCGCCGCCGCGGGCGCCGCGACGAGGAAGAGAGACAAGGTCAGCGCGAGCGCTCGCCCTCGCCCTCGCCCTCGCCCTCGGAAAAGTTCGTCGATCGATCGAGTCATGCCACTTCCCCCCAGTCGTGGTCTCGGCCCGTTCTCCCGGAGACGGGCCCCGAAACTAGCGCACGCCCCGGGACTCGAGGTCCCGAGGCGCGCGCGTCATCCAAGCGAGCGATCGGCTCACTGCGGCGTGATGAGCACCGTCAGCGTGTCGCCGTACGAACCCTCGGGCGCACCGTTCATCTGGCCGTTGGTGATGTTCACCTGGACCGTGGCCGGCGTCGCACCACCGCAGTTCGTCGAGACCGCATCGCCGGTCAGGCCCGCGAGCGGCGTGCCGTTCGCCGCCGCCGTGAGGCCACCGACACCATCGTTCCACTGCACCGAGTAGTCGATGAAGTTCGTGCCGTCCGTCAGACGGAACGTCGTGCCCGCTCCGTTCGCGCTGGTCGCGGTCATCTGGTAGGAGCCCGTGCTCGTGTAGACACAAGCGGGGGACGAGCCGACCGGCGGTGCATCGCCGGCGGTCCAGGGCGCGAGGACGATGTCCTGCAGGCCGGTGATCTGGGCGGTGTCGCCCTTGATGATCGAGATGTCGGTCGTACCGGTCGAGGTGAGGCCGAGCGTACCATCGGTCGCCGCCTGAGCCGTCGTGCTGAGCAGAAGGGCACCAAGGCCGACGAGACCGATCAACCACTGCCGAGAGAAAGTGCGTGCCATGACGTCTTCGTTCTCCATTGCTTTTCAGTTCGTTGTTCGTTCCAGTCGAAGGCCCGGCGTCCCGGGCACTCAAGACTTCGTCTCGGGACAGAGGGATCTAAAGGCTTTTCCCCACGAGCCCCGGCCGCGCTCGTTCGGTGATCGGCAGCACGTCGCGGGAGTCGTCGGACTCGCTTCGTCTTTTTCAAGATCGATCGATTTCGGCCTTCTCGACCGGGCTCTGTCGTGGTTCCGGATCTTTCCGCCGCGAACGGAATCGACGCTTCGAGGACCTCGAATGGCAGCCCGGTTCGGCTGATCTAAGCTCGGGCGCCGCCCGCTCCGGGCGTTCGCTCCCCACCTTCGAAGGCGCCTCCTCGTGATCTCCCGACGCTCTCTCCTCTCCCTTCTCCTGGTCGCCGCGGCGGCGCTCGCGCCCGCTGCGAGCTTCGCGAGCGAGCGATCGTTGATCCTCGCCACGACGACGAGCGTCCGGGACTCCGGCTTGCTCGATGCTCTCCTCCCCGCGTTCACCGAACGGACCGGGATCGAGGTCCGCGTGATCGCGGTCGGCACCGGCGCCGCGCTCCGCATGGGTCGCGAGGGGAACGCCGACCTGCTGCTCACACACGCTCCGGCGGCGGAGCAGGTCCTCGTCGACGACGGCGTGGTCACCCGTCGCACGCCCTTCATGGAGAACTTCTTCGTGATCGCCGGCCCCGCCGACGATCCGGCCGGGATCGCGGCGGCGACCTCACCGGAAGACGCCGTCGCGAAGATCGCAGCGGCAGGCGCGGGCTGGGTCAGCCGGTCCGACGACTCGGGAACGCACAAGCGGGAGAAGGCCCTCTTCCGGGCCGCCGGTCTCGACCCGGAGGCCAACCGCGAGGGCCTCGTCCGGACCGGAAGCGGCATGGGCCTCTCGCTCCAGGTCGCGGGACAACGGAGGACCTACATCCTGAGCGACATCGGGACCTTCCTCGCCTTCCAGTCCCGTGTCGACCTGGTGGCGCTCTCGAAGCCGGGCCCGTCGCTCCGGAACACCTACTCGGTGCTCCAGCTGGACGGCGCGCGCTTCGAACGCCCGCTCCACACCGACGAAGCGGAGGCGCTCGAGGCCTACCTGCTCGACCCGCAGGTCCAGCAGTCGATCGGCAACTTCGGCACCCTGAAATACGGACGCGCCCTCTTCACTCCGCTCCACGCTCCCGCGGACGGAAGCTAGGCGAATCGCGTGGGCGCCGAGTGGCAGGCAGGACCCGTCGCGGAGATCACCCTCCGTACGCTCTGTGTCTGCGGCGCAGCACTCGTCCTGGCGCTCTCGGTCGGCGTCCCCATCGGCATCGTCCTCGGTACGCGGCGCTTCGTCTCGCGCGCGCTCGTGATCTCCTCCGTCAATGCGGGCATGGGCGCACCGCCGGTCGTCGTCGGCCTGATCGGCGCCATTCTGCTCGCGCGGAGCGGCCCCTTCGGCGACTGGAACCTCCTCTACACGCCATGGGCGATGATCGTGACCTCGACCGCGATCGCCCTTCCCCTCGTGATCGGATTGACCCTCGCCGCGGTCGGCTCCCTCGACGAAGAGTGGGACCTGCAGGTCCGCACCCTCGGCCTCTCGCGTCTCTGGCGGATCTGGCTCCTCGTGCGCGAGATCCGGATGGGCCTGCTCGCCGCGGTGATCGCGGCGCTCGGCGGCATCCTCTCCGAGGTCGGTGCGGTCAACATGGTCGGCGGCAACATCGAGGGCGAGACCCGCGTCCTCACGACCGCGATCATGATGCACACCAGCATGGGCGAGTTCGAGATCGCCCTCGACCTGGCAGCCGTCCTCGTCGGCCTCATGCTCGCGATCGCGCTCGTGTTGACCTGGCTGCAGCTCTCGGGGCGTGCGCGATGAGCGTCGCTCTCTCCGCACGATCGCTCGTCTGCGTGCGCGGACGCGGCCAGGGTCGCTTCGAGCTCCGCGTCGACGCCCTCGACCTGAACGCGGGCGAGGTTCTCGTCCTCCTGGGACCCAACGGCGCGGGCAAGAGCACGCTCTTGCGCGCCCTCGCCGGCCTCGACCGAAGCGTGCGCCCCGGCTCGGTCGCCGGCAGCGACGGCCCCGTCACCCTCGTCTTCCAGCGACCGACGGCGCTCTCGGGCACCGTCGCCGGAAACGTGCGCGCCACGCTCCTCGGCAAGGGTGTCCCCGAGCCGGCGCGCAGCGAGCGCATCCGTCGCGCGCTCCTCCGCTTCGACATCGAGCCCCTCGCCGACCACGATGCGCGCACCCTGTCCGGCGGCGAGCTCCGTCGCCTGGCCCTCGCCCGTGCCTTCGTGCTCGAGCCCGCGGTCCTGCTCCTCGACGAACCCTTCGACGATCTCGATGCCGAAGGGCAGCGCCTGCTCTCCCTCGATCTCCAGCAGGCCATCGCCGAGACGGGCGTGGCCGTCGCGATGGTCACCCACGATCTGCGGCGCGCGCTGCTCCTGGCCGATCGCATCGCCGTCCTCGCAGAGGGACGCCTGGCCCAACACGGCGAGCGCGACGACGTGCTCCTCCATCCGGACACGCAGGAGATCGCGCAGATCGTCGGGATGATCAACATCGCCGAGGGGCGCGTCGTGCGGCACGAGGACGCGGTCGCATGGGTCGAGATCGAGCCGGGATTCGAGATCCCGACCACGTCACCGCTCGCGCCGGGGGACGCCGCGTGGGTGGGCATCCGGCCGGAGCACCTGAAGCTCGACGTCGGGCGGGGCGACGGCCAGCCGATCGGCAAGGCCGAGGTCGAGAGCCTCGTGTCGGACGGACTCGCGAGCGTCGCGACGCTTCGCGTACGCGACCGGCGCTTCACGACCCATCTCCTTTCCGGTCGCGGGCTCGCCCGGCGACTCCGCGCGGGCGATCGCGTTTCGCTCGCAGTGCACCCCGACCAGGTCCACGCCCGCCCCCTCCCCTGAATACCCGCCGGTACGCGCTCGCCCGGTCGATTCCCGGGTCGACCTGCCGCACCTCCGCTCGGAGCGGAGCGCACGTCGCGTCGGCGTGACGAAGTGCCGCGTGGTTGCGTCTCCCGATGCACGGCGCCGGCAACTCGCACGCAGGCGCCCCCACCCCGGGCCTTTTCGCTCATGGGGTTCGAACGCGTTCCCGATCTCTCGGATGCACGGCCACGCGAACCGTCCAGCGACGGCAGCTCCGGGTCGTCGCGACGTGTCCTGCACGAGGGAAGCCATGGCGATCGCACCGATGAACGACACCCCCGAATCTCCCGAACAGCGGCTCCAGCGTCGTCGTATCCGCCGCTGGAAGCGCCGTGCGCGCATCGCCGGTCCCTTCCTGGGCCTGCCGCTGCTCGTCGGAACCCTCGCGCTCTCGGTCGACCTGATCACCTACTCGCCGGCGCCCGCTCGCGAGAAGCTCACGGATCGCCCGCTGCCGACGATCGAGCAGCAGAAGCCGTCCGTCCGCGTCCCGAGCTCCGCCACGGTCATGTCGGACGCCGCGCCGGTGGTCACGCCCCAGGTGCCGGCCGGCAAGCTCGACCTCGACCTCGGACTCGAGACCGACGCCGCCGCTGCGGCACCGGCGCCGCCCTACGCAATCCGCTGAGTCGCAGAGCGCGCCGCCGCTTCACCGGGTCGCGCCGCTCCGATTCAGTCTTCCGAAGAGGCGACCGCGGCCACCAGCGCCAGGTCGCCCTGTTTGACGCTGCCGACGTCGAACTTCTTCGCAGCCGCGGCCATGCGCGTGAGCGCCGCCGCGATCGGCATCGCCGGCTTCGTCTCGCCCTTCTTGGCCCGATGAAAGCGGACCGGGTTGATGCGCGCGACGACGTAGGTCCGCAGATAGGGGCTCTTGAAGCCGCGCTCCTGCAGACCCGAGATGATCCGCCCGACCTCCCCGTTGATCTCCTCGAGCCGCGACGCGTACCCCTCGCGCTCGGCGAGGCTCTTCCCGAGCGTCTTCGTGGAGAAACGGTCGACCTTCTTCAGGAAGGGATTGAAGGCCGCGCCGGCGAAGCGCCCGTGACGTTCGTAGACGATGCCCAGGGTGAGGAGCTCCGCCGCTTCGAATTCGTTGGCGAAGTCGGTTTCCTTCGCCCGAGGGCGCGCCTCCGCGAGCGCCCGCGCCATACGGATCACCTCGAGGCTGCGGTCCTTCAGGTTGTGCGCCTTCTCCGTGTTGAGCGCGAGAATCTTGAACGAGAGCTCCTCGTCGGGTGAGATCAACGCCGTGATCTGCTTCAGACCGAGCACCTTCGCCGCGGCGAGTCGATGGCGGCCGTTCGGCGTCCAGAATCCGCCCTGCGCGCCGCGCACGACGATCAGCGGATCGAGGAAGGAGCCGCTCTCCTCGATCTTCGTCGCCAACCGTTTCACGTGGGTCGGCGAGAGATCGCGCTGGAAGGGCGTCGGCTCCACCGCCTTGAGCGGGAGGCTCGCCAGCAGGATCGGGCGCCCGGAGAAGGGCTCGCGATAGGCGCTGACCGGATGGCCGCCGGCGTCGCGCACCTCGTTCGCGAGGGCCGCGACCTCCGGCGCGTCGAGGGCGAGGGCGACCTCGCCCGCTTCGAGTCCGCGTTTCGCCTTGCTCGGCGCGAGGCTCTTCGCGGCGGACTTCTTGCGCGCCCCCTTCTTGCGGGCAGCCTTCTTCTTCGCGGCTTTCTTCGCCGCCTTCTTCGCAGACTTCTTGACCGGCGCCATGGCGCGAGTCTAGCCCGCGGCGGATCGGGGGTCGCCCCGATCCGCCGCGGGGATCTCAGTGAATGGCGTACTGGACGCCGACCGTGGCCACGAAATCGGTCTCGAGACCCGGCCCGTCGAGATACTGGTAGGCGGGCACGCCCGCCTCGACGGCGAACCGGAGGCCCGAGAGTGGTCCTTCCGGCACGATCAGGTTCACTCCGGCCAGGAAGTCGAGGCGCTGGAACGCGCGTCGCCCCGGATCCTTGGTCGGGATCGTCGGCATCGGCCCGACCGCCTGAGCGCTGCCTCGGAAGTTGAGCGAGTGCTGCCACTCGGCGCGCAGGCTCGTCGAGATCCAGCGATTCCAGTCGTAGGCCCCCCACGCCGTCAGGGCATACTCGTTGCCCTGTCGATACTCGCCGTGGTTCTCGTTCAAGCGGATCTCGCCCCGCCCCTGCGCACCCCACGCGATCTGCCCGTCGCGCCCCGTATAGGTCAGGCCGGGCAGGAAGTCGTAGGTGCCCGAGCCGATCTGCATCGGGAAGGGAAGACGCACGCGCGCCCCCATCATCGCCGGCGTCCGATCCTCTTCGGTGATCGAGCCCGACGGGAACGAGAACATCACGTTCGCAATCAGCTTGTGGCCCGCCGCGTGGGCGCCACCGTTCGCGTGCGCGCCCCCGCTCGACCAGAGGTCGATCAGGCCCCCGGCGCGGACGTCACCGACGCCCTCGGTCCGCGTCGTGAAGCGCACGCCCGTGCCGGTACGATGCTCCATCTCCATCTCGATGTACGGGACCATCACCATCAGGGTCAGACGGTCGACCGGCGCGTACATCGCGCCGAACATGTGCATGTCCATGTCCATGCTCGTCGGCGTGACCATGAAGTCATCGAGGACCTTGTCGCCGGAGATGCGCTCGTCCTCGTCGCGCAGTCCGTCCATGCCCATGCGCATGTAGCGATAGGAGAACATGAACTCTCCCTTCGCGTGGGTGTGGTCGCCCATCACGCCGATCGGCGCGTGACCCGACGGGCTGCTGCCCGCCGAGGCCGGTGACGCCGCGATCGCCGCCAGGCAGACGAGCGCGGATGCGGAGCGGCGCAGGCCGCTCCATCGAATCTTCGAATCCATCTTGATTTCCTGGTCCGCGCGCACACGCACGCGGACGCAAACGCAGTCGACGACTCGGGTCGACGACTGCGGCGTTCGTGGAATCGCGCCCGGTGCCCCCAGCGTGGAGGGCGGGCGCGACGACTCGGACGAACGGCGGCGCTAGATGGGGATCGGGTCGTCGACGACGAAGGGCGCCGGGAGGCGCAGGTCGATCGGCGAGCGGCCGTCGATCACGACTTCGGCCGGCAGCGCGGCCACGTGGACCGCGGGAATCGTCACCCCGAGTCGCGCGAGCGTGCCCCCGACGAGGCCACGGGTCTCGCTGCAGCCGCATGGACAGGTAGGAACCAGGACCGCTTCCGGATGACAGGGCGGGGCCACGGGCCTGGCGGTCGGTACGGGATCCATCCCGGCATGCTCCGCGTGGTCGCCATGACCCGACATCGCGTGGACATCGTGGTCGCCATGACCCGACATCCCGTGGACATCGTGATCGCCGTGACCCGACATCGCGTGGGCATCGTGATCGCCGTGACCCGACTTCGGTCGAGCATGATGGTCGCCATGAACGGACATGGCGTGCGGGCCGTGCGGCGAGCCGTCCACCCCGGCCGCGAGGCGCGCGGCCTCGAGCAGCCCGGCGTCGACCGGCCGTTCGCAGTCGACGAAGGCCGCGGCGACGTAGCTCGTCAGAACGAGAACGGAGACCAGCACGGTCGTGTGGGGGGCGTGGCGACGCACGGCGCGACGATACCGACTCGCCCGCTCGCGAGCGACCGGACGGCACGACACGAATGGCTGCACCGCCCGCGATGCGCCGAAGCGCGTATGGACGCCCGCCGGGCCGAGGGCTACACCCGGGCGCGAGCTCGCGACCGAGCCAGGAGGACCCCGCGATGGCCACACCCACGACGACGTCCGAGACCCGCTGCTTCGGTGGCGTTCAGAAGACGATCCAGCACGCCTCCGAGGCGACCGGGACGGACATGAACGTCTCGATCTTCCTGCCGCCGCAGGCGGCCGATGGTCCGGTTCCGGTTCTCTACTACCTCTCCGGGCTGACCTGTACGGAGGAGAACGTGACCGTGAAGGCGGGCGCCCAGCGCGACGCGGCGAAGGCAGGTCTCGCCCTCGTGATGCCCGACACGAGCCCGCGCGGACTCGACCTGCCGGGCGAGCACGACGACTGGGATTTCGGGAGCGGCGCGGGCTTCTACGTGAACGCGACGGAAGCGCCGTGGAAGGATCACTACCGGATGTACGATTACGTGACGGAGGAGCTCCCTGCCCTCGTCGCGGCCTCCCAACCGATCGACACGTCGCGCGCCGCGATCACCGGCCATTCGATGGGCGGCCACGGCGCCCTCGTGATCGGGCTGCGCAACCCGGATCGCTACGCGTCGATCTCAGCCTTCGCTCCGATCGTGTCGCCGACGCGCTGTCCCTGGGGCCACAAGGCGCTCGGAAACTATCTCGGGTCCGACCGCGCGAGCTGGGAGGCCTACGACGCGTCGATCCTCGTGGCGAAGCCGCACGCCCACGAGATCCTGATCGACCAGGGACTCGCCGACGGATTCCTCGAGGAGCAGCTCAAGCCGGAGCTCTTCGAGGCGGCCTGCAGAGCGTCGGGGCAAGCGCTCACTCTGCGCCGCCACGAAGGCTACGACCACAGCTACTTCTTCATCGCCACGTTCATGCCCGATCACGTGGCACACGCGGCGGCCGCGCTCGGCCTGCGTTAGGCACGACGACCGGAGCGCGGAGGATCAGGTGAGCTTCGACAGGGCCTCGAGGTTGGCCTCGGCTTCCTCGGCGATGTCGAGGAGGCGAGCCGCGTCGAGACCGAGCTGCTCGCCCTTGGCGAGGAGCGCCTCGTCGAGGTCTTCAGCGCTCTCGGTGAGTCCCTCGGCGATCCCTCGCGCGAGCACGTGCCCGAGCTCCATCGCCCGAGCGAGGCAGAGCGCTTCCCCCTCGATGCCTTCCGGCTCGTGATGACGGAGAACGGCCTCGCAGAAGGCGACCGGGAAGCCCCAGGAAGCGAGCACCATGGCGCCGAGCGCCGCGTGGGTCGCGCCGAGGATCGCATCGACGTTCGACTCGGAGGGCGAGGCCCCGTCGTCCTGCCAGGCCGGCAACTCCGCGACGAAGGCGAGCACGACCAGCTGCCCGAGATCGTGGAGGAGGCCCGCGAGGAACCCCGTCGTCTCCCACGGCGGGATCTCCTGCGTGATCTCCTGCGTCGCGCTCGCGGTCAACAGCGAGTGACGCCAGAGATCCTGGGCCTTCTCGCCCAGTCCCGGCGAACGGAGCAACGTCGAACGAAGCGCCACCACCACGACCAGCGTCCGTGCCTCGCGGACGCCCATGCGCATGAGCGCCTCGCGTACGTTCGGCACCTCGGTCGCGCCGCGGAAGTACGAGCTGTTGGCCACGCCCATGATCCGGGTCGCGAGGACGGGGTCGCCATTGACGGCCTCCGCGAGCTCGTCGAGATCGACGTCGGCCTGCTCGATCAGCCGCACCACGCGATGGGTCGTCGGCGAGAGCGAGGGAAGCCTCAGCCGCTTTCGCTTGATCGCGCGCACGAGCGGCGTGACCCAGCGCTCCTGATCCGGATCCCGCTCCACCAGCGCATGCGCACCGGCGATCGCCGCGTCCGCGAACTGCTCCGCGCCGTGGGTCCCGAGCCCTTCGTCTCCTATTTCGAGCGGATCGACCGACATTCCACCTCCAGAAGACTCTTGCGGCGCGGAGCGACGTCGACTTGATCGGGCGAAAGCCCCGCCCAGGCGTTCTCGATCGGCATACGGCGAATCCCCGATCCGGAAACGAGCAAACGCCCGGCAACCCGCGGTGTGCGCTGGGACACGTGCATCAAGCGAAGCCTCGCCGATGCCGATTCGAGGCACGCAGAGAGGGTCTTACCGCCTCCGGGGATCGCGATGCGCAAGGGCTTCCACAAACCGGCAATCGCGCTGGCCATCGGCTCGCTGATCGGCCTCGGCGTCGCGCTCGGCCTTCCGTTGGCTCTCGAGGCGGGGGCCTCCGGCCCGATGGCGGTTCCGGCGCCGCTTGCGACCGCACCGCCCCCTGACGTGCTGGCGGCGGCCGAGACACCGCCGAATCCGCCGGTCGAGCGCGCAGATCCCACCCCCCGCCCGGAGGCCGGAGCCTCCGCTCGACCGCGCTCCGCCGGCGGGGCCACGGAGGACGCCTCCCCGACGAGCGACGACACCCCGCCTCTGCGCACGCGGCTCGAGCGCGCGATCGCGCGCGCTGCGTCCGAGCGCGCCTTCACGATCCATCCGGCGATCGTCGAGACCGTGCTCGAGCGCGGGGACGTCCGCATCCTCTTCCCGATCGACGTCGACGATCACGCCGCGACGCGGACCGCCCTCGCGCCGACGACCCGCGGCGATCTCCGCTTCTTCCCCCTGCTCGGACAGGGGGCCGCCCGGGTCGACGGCGAACAGCTCGTGCTGCTGATCGAGTCGGGTCTGCTGCCCGCGATCGACCTCGACGCGATCCACCGCCCCAGCCTCGCGACGACGATCCCGCTGATCCGCGCGGACGCGGCCCACCTCGCAGGCGACGACGGAGCCGGCCGCGTGGTCGCCGTGCTCGACACCGGTGTCGACACCGCCCACGAGATGTTCGCCGGGCGCATCGTCGAAGAAGCCTGCTTCGCATTGCTCGGCACCTGCCCCGACGACTCTTCGTCGATGACCGGCCCCGGCGCCGCCGTCCCCTGCACCGGCCCCGGTTGTGGCCACGGAACGAGCGTCGCCGGGATCGCCGTCGGTCGAAGCGCCGACGACAGCCTGGTCGGTGTGGCCCCCGGCGCGCAGCTGATCGCGATCCAGGTCTTCAGCGAGCTCCCCGCCGGCGACATCGGCGCCTACACCTCGGACATCGTCGCGGGCCTCCAGCACGTGCTGGGGCTCTCGATCACCCTCGACGTCGATGCGGTGAACCTCTCCCTCGGCGGCACGACCTACGGCTCCGTGGACGCCTGCGAGGCCGGATCCGCGTCGGCCACCTCGGCCGTCGGGCGACTGCGGGACGCCGGGATCGTCACGGTCGCCGCAGGAGGCAACGACGGCCTGGTCGACGCGCTCACCAGCCCGGCCTGCATCGGCCAGGTGATCGGCGTCGGCGCGACGACCCTCGCCGACGACGTTCCCGGCTTCTCCAACTCCATCGACCTGCTGACGATGCTGGCTCCGGGCTCATCGATCGAGTCCGCCGCGAACGGCGGGGGGACGAGCAGGGTCGGCGGCACGTCGATGGCCGCCCCGCACGTGGCCGGAGCCATCGCCGTCCTGCGACAGCGGCATCCAGCGGCGACCCCGGCCGAGATCGAGAACGCGCTCGTGCTCTCGGGGACGCCCGTCTACGACCCGCGTGGCGACGTCACGCTGCCGCGCCTGGACGTGCAGGGCGCGAGCGACCTGCTGGCCGCGGCCGCCGCGGCGGTCGGCTCCGGCAGCAGCGGTGGCGCGAGCGGTCCCTCGTCCGCCAGCGACGGTGGAGGCGGAGGCGGCGCCTGTGGACTCGTCGGGCTCGAGCCGTTCCTCGTGGTCGGTGCGATCCGTCTGCTGCGCCGACGGCGCGACCCGGCCGCTGCGCTCCGGGGTCGCGGCTAGGCCTGCGGCGTCCGGATCACCATCATCCGGACTTCCGTCATGTCTTCGATCGCGAACTTCACGCCCTCTCGACCGAGGCCGCTCTCCTTCACGCCGCCGTAGGGCATGTGGTCGACGCGCCAGGACGGCACGTCCCCGATCACGACCCCGCCGACGTCGAGCACGTCCCAGGCCTTCTGCGCCTTGTAGAGGTCGCGAGTGAAGATGCCCGCCTGGAGGCCGAAGACCGAGTCGTTCACCTGGGCGAGCGCGGTGTCGAAATCCGAGAAGGGCGACAGGATCGCGACCGGACCGAAGGCTTCCTGGCAGACGACGTCCTCGTTGGCCGGCACGCCCTCGAGGAGCGTCGCCTCGAGCATCGCGCCTTCCCGTCCGCCCCCGCAAAGGAGCGTCGCCCCCGCGGCCACGGCGCTCTCGACCCAACCGTGCAGGCGCGTCGCCTCCTTCTCGGAGATCATCGGCCCGATGAAGGTCGCCTCCTCCTTCGGATCGCCCATCGGCAGCGCCTTCGTCTTCTCGACGAGCTGGTCGCGCAGGCGCTCATAGAGCGACTCGTGCACGAGGATGCGCTGGACGCCGATGCAGCTCTGGCCGCTCTGATAGAAGGCGCCGAAGACGATGCGCTCGATCGCGTCGTCGACGTCGGCATCCTCGTCGACGATCACCGCGGCGTTGCCACCGAGCTCGAGCACGACGGGCTTCTTGCCGGCACGCGCCTTCAGATCCCAACCGACCCCTGGCGATCCGGTGAACGAGAGGAGCTTCAGTCGGTCGTCCTCGGTGAAGCGTGCCGCGCCGTCCCGCGAGCAGGGGAGGATCGAGAACGCGCCCTCCGGAAGGTCGGTCTCGGCGAGCACCTCCCCGATCACGAGGGCCCCGATCGGCGTCAGGCTCGCCGGCTTCAAAACGAAGGGACAACCGACGGCCAGGGCCGGCGCGACCTTGTGGGCCGCCAGGTTGAGCGGGAAGTTGAAGGGCGAGATGAACGAGCAGGGACCGATCGGAACGCGTTTCCAGGCGCCGCTGTAGCCCCGAGCGCGGGGGCTGATGTCGAGGGGCATGACCTCGCCGCCGATCCGGACGGACTCCTCCGACGCGATCCGGAACGTATCGATCAGCCGACCGACCTCGCCGCGAGCGTCCTTGATCGGCTTGCCGGCCTCGATGCAGAGCGCCACGGCGAGTTCCTCGAAACGCTCCTGGAAGCGCCGGACGCAGTGGTCGAGAACGGCCTGCCGCTCGTAGGCCGCCATCGCCGCCATCGGCTCCGCCGCCGCGACCGCCGCCGCGATCCCGCGGTCGATCGCCGCATCGTCGGCCAGCGCGACCCGCGTCGCGACCTCGCCGCTGTACTTGTCGAGGACCTCGAGGTCCTGGTTCGGGGCCTCGGGCCGGTTCGCCAGGAAGTACGGATAGGACGGGGCCAGCGCGGTCATCGGATCGGACCTCCGGCGCCGGACGGGCCGGCGGAACGAGGAAAAAGCGGAGCCGTTGCGGGGATCTGCGCGAGGCTAGCAGCGGTGATTCGCATCACGCTCGAAAACGCAGCGAGGACTGTAGTTTCCGGTTCCGCTTGCCGATGAAGCGCACATGGACGACTCGTTCACGCTCCCCGGATGGGCCCGGCAGGCCCTGATCGGCGCCGGCGCCTTCGTGCTCGGCGGGCTGATCGCGTTCGGCTACTCGTGGCGACCGCTCCACGGGGCGCTGACCTGGAAGGTCGCCGCGCTCGAGGAGAAGCTCGACGCGCGCAACCTCGAGAACCTGAAGCTCGCCGACGAGCTCGCCCGCCTGCGCAGCCAGGAGGAGGAGCGCGTCGACCCCGAGGCCTTCGAGGAGGCTCGGACCTCCCTCGCGAAGACCGAGGCCGCCCTGGCCCAGGCCGAGAAGGACCTCGCCCGGGCCGAGCGCAAGCGCAAGGACGCGAACGCCAGCTCCAGGACGTGGCGGAAGCGCTACGAAACCCTGCGGGACGAGACGAACCGAGCGCCGATTCCGGCCGCACCGGCCCCTGCGCCTGCCGCTTCCGGGGCGCCCGCGGCGCCCGCCGCATCGGAAGCGCCCATTGCGCCGGCCGCCGCAGATTCCGCCGCGACGGCATCGCCCGCCGCTCCGCAACCCGCCATCCTTGGCGACGGGAACGGCCCGGGCGAAGCCACGCCCTAGCGAGACGCATCCAGGGGCCGCGGATCGGGAGCTGCTTCATGTCCGTCCACGCCGAGTTCGGCCGCGCCCTCGAGAACCTGCGCGCGGCGGTCGAGATGCTGCCCCCGGACCAGGCGAGCGCCCACCTCGAGGCCCTCGCCCAGGCGCGCGCCTCGGCCCAGCCCGACCTGTCGAGCGCGGCCCGGGTCGCCCTGCAGGCCCTGGAGGACCTCGACGGCGTCCACGGGTCCGGAGACCGCCTGTCCGAGCTGGCGGCACATCTCGACGCCCACTGCCGCGCGATCCTCGGTCTACCGCGCGACTGACCCGCATCCCGCTGGCAGGACGGGGCGCCAAGCCCCTTTCCGCGCGAAAGGCGCAGGCCCGCAATGTTACAATCCGGCCCCTGATTCCGACCGCTCGAGCCGCTTCCCCCATGCCGTCCCCCCTGCCCTCCGCCGCGCCGCGCTGCCTGCCCCGTCGCCTCCGCGACGGGCGGCGTGCGCTCGGGGGGGTCCTGGGCGTGGTCGGGGGCGCGGTCCTGGGCGTCGTGCTGATCGCGGCTCAGGCGGGTGCGGTCCTGATCGCGACGGGAGACGGGACGGGCAACACCACGCCGCCCTCCGGCGATCCGGGATTCGGGAACGTCGGCGTGACGGATACTTCGCTCTCGGCCGTCTACGTGCGCAACGGCTGGGTCCTCACGGCGAACCACGTCGGCGAGCGGCCCGTGACCTTCGCGGGCGTCACCTACGCTCCGATCGCGGGGTCGAGCGTCCGATTCCGGAACCCGGACGAGACCCTCGCCGATCTGCGGGCCTTCAAGCTCCAGTCGCGCCCGCCGCTCCCGGATCTCGCGATCGCAGATCAGGCGCCCACGGTCAACCAGCTCGTGACGATGATCGGCCACGGTCGCGATCGTGGCGCGGCAACGACGTTCATGGACATCGACGGTTGGGTATGGCTCGGCTCGCGTTCGGTCCGGTGGGGCACCAACCGCATCAGCGACGTCGACCTGGTCAATCTGAACACCCGGTCCTACGCGACGAGCTTCGACGATCTCAACCGTCCCCCGTCCGGCCAGCACGAAGCGGACATCGTGAACGGCGACTCCGGCGGCGCCGCCTTCGTCGGCTCGGGCTCGAGTGCCGAGCTCGCCGGGATCCTCTTCGCTCGCGCCGCGTTCCTCGACCAGCCGTCGGGCACGTCCATCTACGGCAACCTCGGCCTGATCGCCGATCTCTTCGCCTACCGGAGCGACATCGTCGCCGTCATCGATCAGCCCGACTGCGACGACGGCCTCGACGACGACGGCGACGGCCTGGTCGACTACCCGGCGGATCCCGGCTGCTCGAGTCCGACCGACGACAGCGAGCGCGAGCCGACCCTCGCCTGCGACAACGAGCTCGACGACGACGGCGACGGGACGATCGACCTTCTCGATCCCGGCTGCGCGTCCCCGGGCGATCCCGACGAACGCGGCCCACTCTACGAGTGCGACAACGGAGCGGACGACGACCTGAACGGCTCCGCCGACTTCCCGGACGACCCGGGCTGCCTCCACCCGGAGAACCTCTACGAGCTGCCGGAGCCGGGGTTCGGCCTGCCCCTCGCCTTCGGCGCGCTCTCCCTGGCCGCCCTCTCCCCTGCCGCGAGAAGGCGACGCGCCGAGCGCTACTGGAGCAGATCCACGCGATAGTTGCCGCGTCGCTCGTCGTACTCGAGCTTCACGGCGCCCTCGCGCTCCGCGTCCTGGAGCAGCTCGGCGAAGTTGCGATAGCCGGCGCTCGTCTCGTCGAAGTCCGGGTGCACGCGCTTGAGCGCCTGCTTGATCATCGAGCCCCAGACGGCGTCGTGGTCCTTCGACAGGTTCTCGAGCACGTCGAGCATGTGATCGATCGCGTCCGCCCCGTCGTCGTTGATGGGATTGTCCGACTTCGACTTCGAAGCGGCCTTCGTCTTCGACGCCTTCTTCTTGGCGGGCTTCGCCTTCTGCTTCTCCGCGCGCTTGCCCGCCTTCGCGTCCGCAGCCTTCGCGAGATCGTCGTAGTAGAGGAACTCGTCACAGCTCCCCATCAGCAGGCCGGACGTCGAGTTCTTGACGCCGCAGCCGATGACGCGCTTGTGATTCTCCTTGAGCTTCGAGACCAGCGGCGAGAAGTCGCTGTCGCCGGTCAGGAGCGCGAAGACCTCGATGTGCTCCTTCGAGTAACAGAGGTCGAGCGCGTCCACGACCATCCGGATGTCCGCGCTGTTCTTGCCGCTCATCTTGGAGCGCGGGATGTCGATCAGCTCGATGCCGCGCGCGTGGAAGTCGCGGACGTCGCTTCGGTACTGGCTCCAGTCGCAGTAGGCGCGCTTGTAGACGATGCGGCCCTTCTCGAGCAGACGCTTCAGGATCAGGTCGATGTCGAGATTCCGCCACTTCGAGTCGCGGGCACCGAGGGCGAGGTTCTCGTAGTCGACGAAGACGGCGATCAACGGTTCTTCGGACATGGGTCTCTTTCGTAGCGCGCGAGGCGGAGGCGCCTCGGCCGCGCGGTTCTCTCAGGGGCCGGTCGGCTCGCCCAGGACGAGGCGCCAGACGGCCACTTCGCCCTGCTCGTCGAGCTCGCCCTCGAGGACGTGGGGAGAGTCGGCCATCGGAGCCAGGAATGCTCGCCGCGGACGACTTCGGGCGGAGAATTCCCACCCGCCCGCTTCTCGCGGCCATCCCTCGAGCACCACGATCCCGTCGTCGTCGAAATACGAGACGAGGATCTGCTCGCCGTCGATCCAGACCTCGGCGTCGTCGCACTCGAAGGCTTCGGTCTCGCCGAAGGACGCGACCAAGACCGCGCAGGCGGGGTGATGGACGCGACTCACGAGGCCGGTTCCGCCGAAGCGTTCAGCGGCACCCGCTGATCCCGCCGTCGACCGGGATCACGGTCCCGCTCACGTACTGGCCCGCGCGGGACGCGAGGAAGATCGCGATGCCGGCCATGTCTTCGGGATTCCCGATCCGACCGAGCGGCACCATCTTGTTGATCGCGTCGCCGGCGTTCTCGAGGGTCGCCTTCATCATGCGGCTCTGGAAGGGACCGGGCGCGACCGCATTGACCGTGATCTTCTTCGACGAGAGCTTCTTCGCGAGGACCCTCGACAGGTGATGGACCGCGGCCTTGCTCGCCGAGTAGGAGAAGGTCTCGAGCGCGGGGACGGTCAGGCCGTCGATCGAACCGATGTTGATCACGCGAGACGGATCATCGTGGGTCGCCGCCGCTTCGAGGGCATTCGTGAGCCGACGGGTCAACGAGAAGACGCCCTTCACGTTCACGTTCAGCACCCGGTCCCAGGCGGATTCGGGGAAGGTTTCGAAGGGCTCGCCCCAGTTGGCGCCCGCGTTGTTCACGAGGATGTCGAGCTTCCCGTTCTCCCGGGCTTCGATCTCGTCGCCGAGGGCGTTGCAGCCTTCTTCGGTCGAGAGATCCGCGACGATCGCGGTCACGTCGCCACCGTCGCCGAGCTCGGCGATCCGCGCCTGGAGCTCCGCCTCCTTGCGGGAGGCGATGTAGACCTTCACGCCGGCGCGGGCGTAGCCCTCGGCGATCATCCAACCGATCCCGCTGCCCCCGCCGGTCACGAGCGCCACCTTGCCTTCGATCGAGAACAGGTCGGAAACATTCACATTCACGGTCACGGGCAATCTCCTTCACAGCGGCCGCCGGTCGGTCGGCGAGTATAGGTAGGACCGGCCGAGGTGCCGGTGGACGGCAGTCGGCGAGGGGCCCGCCCTCGTCGGTCGGAGCGTTCCGCCGCGGCGGGGCTTCACGCCGAGGGGCGCGCACGGTAGCCTCCGGGCGCGATGTCCGACGCTGCAGCCGAATCCGGGGGGCTCCTGCCCGGCCGAGCCACCCTCGCCGGCACCCGGCGCTACGTCGACCGGATCACGGCCCGACGCCGCGAAGCGGGCCGGCCGACGGCGGAGGATCACTTCGCGCGACCCGACGAGCTCTGGCTCTCCTCGCTCTCCCTCGGCACGCTCCGCGGGGATCCCGGCGGAATCGACGACCTGCTCTATCGCAGCGTCGTCGGGGATCTCCTCGAAGGCGGCGTCAACGTCTTCAACACGGCGCTCTCCGACCGGATGCAGACCAGCGAGCGGGCGATCGGCCATGCCCTCCGCCGCGCGATCGCCGAAGGCGTCGCAGCGCGGGACGAGGTCGTCGTGGTCACCAAGGGCGGCGCGCTCACCCCGGAGCCCGAACGCGCCGGCAGCTACACGTCCGCCCAACGCGACCTCTACAGCACCTACATCGACAGCGGCATCGTCTCGCCCGACGACGTCTACCGAGGCCACTCGATCGACCCGGGCTTCCTCCTCGACCAGATCGAACGCAGTCGGCGCAACCTCGGGCTCGAGATCCTCGACTACTACCTGATCCAGGAGCCCGAGGTCCATCTCAAGGATCGCGGCGTCGATGGCTTCGGGGACGCGCTCAAGGCGGCCTTCGAAGCCCTCGAAGAGGCGGTCTCGCGCGGCTGGATCGGCGCGTACGGCCTGTGTACGTGGGAGGGCTTCCTCGTCCCCGACACCGACCGGAACCACCTCGGAATCGTCGAGGTGTTCGAGGCGGCCCTCGACGTCGGCCAGTCCGACCACCACCTGCGCGCGATCCAGCTCCCCTACGGCCTCGCCATGGGCGAAGGCGTCGCCCTCGACAGCCAGCTCGGCCCCGATGGCCACAGCCGCGCGATCCTCGACAGCCTGCGCGAAACCGGGACCGCCGTCTTCGCGAGCGCGCCGCTCTACGGCGGCCGACTGATCGGACGCGTGCCCGAGTTCGTGATGCGCGCGCTACCCGAAACGCCGGGGCAGGCGCTGTCGGCGCTGCAGTTCGCCCGGAGCACCGCCAACGTCACCTCGGTGGTCGTCGGCATGCGCGAAGCGGCCCACGTGGAAGAGAATCTGCAGCTGGTCGGCATCCCGCGTGCGGATCCGCGCATCCCCGCGGAGCTCTTCGCCGTGGCCGCCCGCGGTCGCGACGCGTTGGCGTAGTCCGGCCAGCGGCGGGCCGAGACGTCGGCCGAACGGCCACGTGCGCCGCGATCCCCTAGAATCGGGCCATGGCGAAAGAAGGCACCGGCGAGGTCACCGGCCTCCTGCGCGTCGCGGGCGAAGACGCGAACATGGCCGACCGACTCTGGGAGCTCGTCTACCCGGAGCTCCGGCGACGTGCCGCGAATCTCGTCCGGAACGAGCGAAGCGACCACACGCTCTCCGCGACCGCCGTCGTGAACGAAGCGTTCGTGCGCCTATCGACGCGCATGGCGCACGAGTGGGAGGACCGCTCCCACTTCTACAACACGGCGTCGGGGATCATGCGCCACGTCCTGATCGACCACGCCCGGAGCCACCGCGCGGACAAGCGCGGCGGCGGCGCGGCGAAGCAGGAGCTCGACGAGTCGGTCTTTCCATCGGTTCAGGCGGACGACGAGGGCTTCCAGATCGCCGAGCGCGCCCTCGAGCGGCTCGCCGAGGAGCACGAACGCGCGGCCCTCGTCGTCACGCTCAAGGTCTTCGGCGGCCTGACGATCCCGGAGATCGCCGCCGAAGTGAAGGTCGCCGAGCGCACCGTCAAGAACGACTGGGCGCTCGCTAGAGACCTTCTCGGAGAGTTTCTGTCGCAGTAGTCGGCGCTGCGCGCCTCTCGACGGCGCCCTTGGCGGCGCCGTCTTGCGCTGAGGGCTCGGGCTCGCGATCCGAAACGGCTCAGGCGATCGCCTGGATGCCGTGCTCTTCGAGGCGGGCCTCCATCGCGCGGCGGGTGCGGAACAGGCTGATCTTGACCGCCTGGTTCGACTTGCCGAGCTCCTCGGCGATCGCCTTCGTGGGGCGACCGTCGCCGTAGTAGAGGTCGAAGATCTCGCGCTGGGCGTCGGACACGTCCTCGTCGAGGGCGTCCGCGCAGACCTCGAGCATCCGCGCCGCTTCGACCCGGCGATCCGAAGGCGCTTCGGGCGCGACCGGGGGCTGCGCCTCGAGCTGCTCCATCGGCACGCCGATCGGCGTCTTCTTGCGGAACCGGCGGCAGAGCTGGTGATGAGCGATGCCGAACATCCAGGTCAGGAGCGCGGAACGCCCCTCCCAGGAGCCCAGGCACTTGTGGACCTCGAGGAAGACGTCCTGCACGACGTCCTCGGCTTCCGTCGCGTCGCCCAGGCGCTTGACCGCGAAGCGGTAGAGTCGCTGGTGATAGAGCGCGTAGAGACGATCGAAGGCGTCGGCGGAGCCTGCGAGGATCTCGCGCACGAGCTCCTGATCCTGACGGCGGCGCTCGGCGACGGCGGGATCGACCGGACGGCCCGTGGCGAAGGACAGGACCGGCGCGGCGGCGCCCTCCGGTCGCGAAACGTTCGAGGCAGGGGCGGGGCTCAGGGTCGAAACGGTCATCGGTCACTCCTTCCGGTTTCCGGCGCGGGCGGCTCGCGCACCGCGCTCTTGTCCTGGAAGGCGGAACCGATTCGGCGATCGGGCAACGCGCAGGCCACTTTTCCGGGTTTTCCCGTCAGGAACGATTCACGGTATTGCCCGCGGGGCATTCCGGATGAAAACCCGCAGATCGGCCCTCAAGGGAATCCCCTCGTCGGGACGATGATCCCCGGTGGCAGCCGTCTCGAAGAAGACGCGCGTTCCAATCCTCGAGGGATTTCCAATGTCCGACCCCAGAATGACCGGCCTCTCGCTGATGGGCCTCTCGATCGCCGCTTTTCTCGGATCGACGTCCGAGATGCTCCCGTCCGCCACGTTCTTTCCGGCGCTGGCAGTGTTCGTGCTCGGTGCGATCAAGTTCATGCGCGCCAACAGCGCCGAGATGGCCAAGGCCGAGAAGCGCGTCGAGCGGAAGATGAATCCCACCCTGCGCAAGAACCGACAGGCCCAGGCCCACGCGGAGCGGCTGGCCGCGCGGCAGGGCCACGCGCTGAGCTCCCTCAACGCCATCGACGACGTCGATGCGGAGTCGGCCGCGCGTCTGGCCTCGGGCCAGAGCCCCACGCAGACACCGGGCGGCGACGCGATCGAGATCGGCGAAGACGAAGCCGACCTCGTCGTGACCACCGACGTCTCGTTCCCCGTCGAGGTGCAGGCCGGCGATGCGCTGGCGGATCAGCTGAAGAAGCTGAGCCAGTTGATGGCGCAGGGCGTGCTGACGGAAGAGGAATACGCGGTCGCGAAGGCGAAGCTGCTCGACTGAGCGCCGCGATCGGCGGGATCTGAAACGCTCCGTTTCCGGACACGGCGGCCAGTCATGCTAGGGTCCGGCGATGCGACCGAGCGCGGCCCCCGACCGAAGCCTCGACATCGATTGGATCGAGGTGCCTCCAGGGAACGACCAGCTCGACTTCGGGAGCGCCGTCCGCGACGGCCTGAGCGGCCCCGCGAAGTCCCTGCCGAGCCAGTTCTTCTACGACGCAGAGGGCTCGCGCCTCTTCGAGGAGATCTGCGATCTCCCCGAGTACTACCTCACACGGGCGGAGGCGGAGATCCTCGAGCGCGCCGCGCCCTCGATCGCGGCGCGGCATCCCCGGATCGAGACGATCGTCGAGCTGGGCAGTGGAAGCGCGATCAAAACCGAGTTCCTGCTGCGGGCCTTCCTCGAGACCCGCGACGACCTCTGCTACGCGCCGATCGACGTCTCCCGCGCCGCGCTCGAAGAGAGCATCGAGCGACTCGAGCGTGACCACGAGGACCTCGAGATCCGCCCGGCCCTCGCCGAGTACGAAGCAGGGCTGGCCGAGCTGCGCGCGCTCGACCTCGGCCCGACCCTGACGCTCTGGCTCGGTTCCTCGATCGGCAATCTGACCAAGACCGACGCGGCGGCGTTCGTCACGCGGGTCGCGAGGGACATGCAGCCCGACGATCGACTTCTCGTCGGGATCGACCTGCGCAAGGATCGCGCGACCCTCGAGGCCGCCTACGACGACGCCGCAGGCATCACCGCGCGCTTCGACCTGAATCTCCTGGCCCGCATCAATCGCGAGCTCGGGGCCGACTTCGACCTCGACGCGTTCCGGCACGTCGTCCACTACGACGAGGATTCCGGCGCCGTGAAGAGCTTCCTCGAGAGCCGGACCGACCAGCAGGTCGAGATCCCCGGCGCCGACCTGGCGGTTCCGTTCCAGGCGGGTGAACGGATCCACACCGAGGACTCGCACAAGTACGGCCCCGACGAGATCCGGGCCCTCGCGGAGACGGCGGGCCTGCGCGTCGAGGAGCAGATCCGCGACGCGGCGGGTCGCTTCACGGTCAGCATCTTCGCCTGCGCCTGACCGCGGCCGGCTCCACCGAGCCTGCCCAACCCTGGCCGACGCCGACCCTCGGAGCCCCTGCGCCTGCTCCGGGCGCGACGGCGACCCCAGAACGAAAAAACCCGGAACACCCACAAGGAGTGTCCCGGGCATCCCTGGGAAGGGGAATTCGGCTTTTGTATTAAGGAAGTGGGCGCTCCCCGCGCGACGTGTCACGGAATTTCACGCGCCCGTGCATTTTTTCGGGTTCTCGTACCGTTTCGCGCCGAAGACGACACGCGAGCGCAGATCAAACGCAGTTTCGGCGTATCCCTGAGGCAACCCGACCCCCTTCCGACGCCCCGTCAGATCGGCAGCCCAGGGGCCGAAGAGCACCCCCGACATGCGCGCCAGCGGAAGCTCCCTCGCCAAGCGCCCGAAGGCCCCGGACCAACACAAGCCCAGAACCCGCCAAGCGCCCGAAGGCCCCGGAACAGCAGAAGCCCGGAACCCGCCGAGCGCCCGCAGGCGACGATCTCAGTGGGCGTCCCGCCAATTCGGCCCGAAGCCGACATCCACCGTGAGCGGCACCGAGAGCTCGGCGACCTGCTCCATCCGGTCCGTGACCAGCGCCGTCAGCGCCTCCCGCTCGTCCTCGGTCGTCTCGAATACGAGCTCGTCGTGGACCTGCATGATCATCGTGGCCGAGAGCGCCGACGCATCGAGGGCCTGGTCGACGTCGACCATCGCCTTCTTGATGAGGTCCGCCGCGGTGCCCTGGATGACCGTGTTGGTCGCCATCCGCTCCGCCGCCTGGCGCAACACCCGGTTCCGCGAGGAGAGGTCCGGGAGATATCGGCGCCGTCCCATCCACGTGCGGACGAAGCCGTCCTTCTTCGCCTGCTCCTTGGTCTCGTCGAGGAAGCGACGGACCCCCGCATAGCGCTCGAAGTAGGCGTCGATCGTTTCCTGTGCCTCGCCGGCAGCGATGCCGAGCTGCTGTGACAGGCCGAAGGCGGAGGATCCGTAGATGATCCCGAAGTTCACGGCCTTGGCGCGGGCACGCTGGTCGTCGTCGACGTCCTCGAGAGCGATGCCCGCGACTTCGGCCGCCGTGCGGCGATGGATATCGTCGCCGTTCCTGAAGGCATCGATCAGCGAGTCGTCTCCGGAATAGTGGGCCACGATCCGCAGCTCGACCTGGGAGTAGTCCGCGGCCAGCAGCACCCGCCCCTCCGCCGGCACGAAGGCCTCGCGGATGCGCGCGCCCTCGCTCCCGCGGATCGGGATGTTCTGCACGTTCGGGTTCGAGGCCGACAGCCGACCGGTCGCCGCGCCGAGCTGGTGGAAGCTCGGATGGATCCGACCCGTCGTCTCGTCGACCAGCGGCGGCAGCGCGTCGATGTAGGTGCTCTTCAGCTTGGCGAGCTTGCGCCAGGCGAGGATCCGTCCGGGCAGCTCGTGGTGCTCCTGAAGCTGCTCGAGCACGCTCTCCGCGGTCGAGTACCCGGTCTTCGTCTTCTTCAGGATCGGAAGCCCGAGCTTCTCGAAGAGGATCACCGAGAGTTGCTTCGGACTCGAGATCAGGAACTCCTCTCCCGCCAGCGCGTGGATCTCCTTCTCGATCCGAGCGAGCTCGCCCTCGTACTCCGTCGACAGATGGGCGAGGTGGTCCTCGTCGATCCGGACCCCCGCGCGCTCCATCTTCGAGAGCACCGCCGTCAGCGGGATCTCGACCTCGGTGAAGAGCGAGGTGAGCTCGTCCGCCTCGAGGCGTTCGCGAAGCACGTCGCCGAGGGCGAGGATCGCGGCGGCCTGCTCGCCCGCCCAGGCCCCGACGGCCTCGACACCGAGATCCTCCACCGACTTCGCCTTGGCGCCGCGCCCGGCGAGCTCCTCCCAGGACGCCACGGTCCGGCCCAGGTGCTCGATCGCGAGCGGCGTCAGCTGGTGGGCGCCGGTCGAGACGAGCATGTGGCCCGCGACTTCGACGTCGACCTCCGGGAGCGGCAGCGACACGCCGAGCCCGGCGAAGAGGCTCTGGACCCCCTTCGTGTCGAAGGCCAGCCAGTGCGCAGCCCCGTCGACCACGAGCCGGCGGAGCGCTTCCGCGGCGCCTTCGAGGGGAACGCCGTCGCGGTCGAGGAGTCCGTCACCGGCGATCGCGAGGTAGCTCGCCCGACCGTCCTCCCCGCAGAGCGCGAGCCCCTGCAGTCGGCGCGAGACCGCCGTGCCCTCCGACGTGACGGGGTGGACCGCGATCCGCTCGGCCCCGGCCAGTCCTTCGATCGCGGCTTCGAGCCCCGCTTCGTCGCGCACCAGGGTCGTCTCGACCTCCGCCGCGTCCCCGGCCGTCGCCGCGCCGTCACTCTCTCCGTCGCCTTCCAGGGTATCGAGCAGCCGGGTGAACCCGAGCTTCGTGTAGAGCGTGCGAAGTCGATCCTGATCGGGGGTCTGGACCTCGAGCCCCGTCCAGGCGGCCTCGAGCGACACGTCGTCGCGAAGCGTCGAGAGCTCCCGCGAGAGCCGCGCATCCTCGGCGTGCTCGAGCAGCCCTTCCCGGGCGCGCTTCGCCTTGACCTCCTCGGCGCGCTCGAGGAGCGCATCGAGATCGCCGAACTCGAGGATCAGCTTGGCCGCCCCCTTCTCGCCGATCCCCTTCACGCCGGGGATGTTGTCCGACGGATCGCCGACGAGGGCGCGGACGTCCAGCAGCTTCGCCGGCGGAACGCCGAAGCGCTCCTCGACGGCCTCGGCGTCGATTCGCCGGTTCTTCGCGGTGTCGAGCAGCTCGACACCGGGACGGACGAGCTGCATCAGGTCCTTGTCCGTCGACACGATGCACACCGAGGCGCCCTTCGGCGCGGACGCCACGAGGCTCGCGATCACGTCGTCGGCCTCGAAGTCCGGAACCTCGAGCTGCTTGACGCCGAAGGCCTCGCAGAGATCGGCGACCAGCGGCATCTGCGCGCCGAGGTCTTCGGGCTGCTTGTCCCGCCCGGCCTTGTACTCCGCATAGAGCTTCTTCCGGAAGGAGCCGCCCTTCGGATCGGCCGCGAAGGCCACGTGGGTCGGCTGCTCCTCGCGCAGGACCTTCGCGAGCATCGTCACGAAGCCGTAGGCCGCGTTCGTCGGCGTCCCGTCCGGGGCGCGCAGGTTGGGGATCGCGAAGAACGCGCGATAGATGGCGTTCGCGCCATCGATCACGACCAGTCGGGGGGCGTCTTTGTTCGTCACGCCGCGAGGGTACAGCACTCGCACGGGCCGCGGCGGAAGCGCCGCCTACGCCATCTTGACCAGGGTGCTCTTCTTCTCCTCCGCCGGCGGCGAGAGGGCCACCGCGGAGGGGTCGACGAGGATGCCTCGCATGATCACGTCGACCGCGTGCATGAAGAGCGGCTCGAGCGGGCGGCGACGGATCTTGCGGCGCGCGCGCGTGTTGTCCGACTCGATCAGGCTGTCCGCGACGCTCCAGAGCATCGTCGCGACCTCCCAGGTGTCGCACTCGACGAACTCGCCCCGCTCGACGCCGTAGACGAGCGCACCGTGGATCACGTTGAGATTCCGCTCCCAGAACTCCTCGATCTTCTCGAGGACGTCCTTCGGCAGCTCACCGATCACGCTCTCGTTGTCGACGGCCCAGAAGATCTGGAAGTAGTCCGGATGGTCCATCCAGTGATCGAAGTAGAAGCGCGCGATCGACTGGACCCGTTCGAGACCGGAATCGCCGCGCTCGCCCGCCTCGACCATCAGCTCGAGGAAGATCTCGTAGTTGTTCGTGAGCACGGCGACGTAGAGGTCGGCCTTGCTCTCGAAGTAGCGGTAGAGCGTGCCCTTCGCGACGCCCGCCTTCTCGGCCATCTCGTCGAGATTCGCGCTCATGAAACCGTCGCGGAAGAACACGTCGCGCGCGGCTTCGAGGATCCGCTTCCGGCTCTCCGCCTTCTTCTGATCTCGGGACATGGCCGGATTGTCTCGTTCGAGGGCGAAAATTCAAGCACGAAGCGTTGAATTCGACGCTCATCGGCAGATCCCCGGCAGGGAGTGCGCAAAGCGGGCGCCCCCGGCCCTGCGCGTGCGGCGCTCAGAGCGCGTCTGTGGGATTCCCGCCACTCGCGGCGTGGATCGCCGCCGTCTTCACGTACGTGAGCGTCCGTTCGCGCTGGAGGCGGATCTCGTCTTCCGTGAGCGGTCGGACCTCCTTCGCGGGCACGCCCGCCCAGAGTGTCGCGGCCGGCACGACCTGCCCCGGCCGGACGACGGCCCCCGCGGCGACGAGGGCGTCTTCGCCGACGACCGCCCCGTCGAGCACGATCGCGCCGATCCCGATCAGCGCGCCCTCCCCCACGTGGCAACCGTGGACCACCGCCCGATGGCCCACGGTGATCTCGTCCCCGAGGATCGTCGGGAAGCGATCGGTCGTCACGTGGACGGTCGACTGGTCCTGGAGATTCGTCCGCGCACCGACCCGGATGTGGTGGACGTCGCCGCGCAGGACCGAACCGTAGAAGACGCTCGACTCCGGCCCGATCTCGACGTCGCCCACCACCGACACGCCGGGCGCGATCCAGGCCGAAGGGTCGATCTTCGGAAAGAGGTCGCCGTAGGGACGAAGGATCGCCCCCGGATACCGAACGCTCGCCTCGTCCGCCTCGCTCAATCGATCGTGTCGCTGCCGTCGTAGCGGATCGCGTCGAAGAGGACGGTCTGGATGTAGCGTTCGCCGAAGTCGCAGATGATCGTGACGATCGTCTTGCCGGCGTTCTCGGGTCGCGAGCCGAACTCGATCGCCGCCTTCACGTTCGCGCCGGCGGAGATGCCGCAGAGCAGCCCCTCCTCCTTCGCCAACCGCTGGGCCATCGCCACAGCCTCGTCGTTCGACACCTGGATGACCCCGTCGAGGGCATCGGTCTCGAGCACGTCGGGCACGAATCCAGCCCCGATTCCCTGGATCTTGTGCGGCCCGGGCTGGCCGCCGGAGAGGATCGGGCTGTCCTCGGGCTCCACGGCGATCGCCTGGAACGAGGGCTTCTTCGGCTTGATGTAGCGCGCCACGCCGGTGATCGTCCCGCCGGTCCCGACGCCGGCCACGATCGCGTCGACGGCTCCGTCGGTGTCGTCCCAGATCTCGGGACCCGTCGTGGCGAAGTGGATGTCCGGATTGGCCGGGTTACGGAACTGCTGGGGCATGAACGAGTCCGGGATCCGGTCCGCGATCTCGTTGGCCTTCTCGATCGCGGCCTTCATGCCCTTGGCGCCCTCGGTCAGGACGATCTTCGCGCCGAACGCGCGCATCGTGGCGCGGCGCTCGGGGCTCATCGTGTCGGGCATGACGATCACGACCGGGTACCCCTTGCTCGCCGCGACGAGGGAGAGCGCGATCCCGGTGTTCCCGGAGGTCGGCTCGACGATCGTCGACTTGCCCGGGACCAGGTCCCCGGACCTCTCCGCGGCCTCGATCATCGCGAGACCGATCCGGTCCTTCACGCTGTTGCCCGGGTTCGCCGACTCGAGCTTGCCGAGGATCGTGGCCTGGCAGTCCCCGACGACACGGTTCAGTTTGACCAGCGGAGTCCCGCCGATCAGATCGGACACGGAGGATGCGATGTTCATGGTCTGGTTCTTCCTTCGATGATGGAGACACGGCCGGACGGCCACGAGATCGGGCCGGTTCAGGATACCGCCACGCCGGCTTCGCCGTCAGGGAAGTCATTCGACCCGGGAGGCGTCGGCAACCGGTCCGACGAGCGTCTCGATCAGGACCGTCACGTAGGCTCCGGGAGGCAGGCGACACACCAGGCGAAGCGCCCGCCCACCCTCCTGGGGCTCGATCGCGAGCCCCTCGGGCCGGACCCGGAGCGGTCGCCGCGTTCCCTGCGCCCGGACACCGCGCGGGGGCTTCAGGTCACGCCCGCTCGCGAAGCCGAAGCGCGAGAGCACCTCGGCCTCGAGGGTGGCCGCGTCGTCCCGGGGCTCGCGCATCTTCGTTCCGATGATCGGGCCCGTGGCGCTGATCTCGAAGGCGCGCGCCCGGGCCGCGTCCGTCTCGGGATCGTCCACCCAGAAGAGCCCGCCACTCTCCTCGACCCGCGCCAGGTCGCCTAACATCACCTCGTCGAAGGCGTCCGCGCGCGATTCGAGCACGGCGTTGAAGATCTCGGACTGGAGCGCGGAGACCAGGAAGCGCGCCTTTCGCTTGTCGCGCGGCGCGCGCCCGCCGGCGAGCATCTCCCTCGCTCGCTCGGCGTTGTCCCCGTCGCGGCCGAAGCGCTGCTCGCCGAAGCGATTCGGGATCCCTCTCGCGAGCGCCTCGGCGACGCGCGCCTCGATGGGCGCGAGATCGATCTCGTGGTCCCCGCGCAGCACGATCTCGAAGGCATTCCCGCGCAGGTGCCCCGTCCGCAGCTTGTTTCCGTGGCGCAGGGCCTCGAGGACCTCCGCCCCTTCGAGCGGGAAGTCCCGCGCGGCGTCGGGATCGACGCCTTCGAGGGAGAACCACTGCCGCGTGACGGCGTGGCGGTCCTTGCGCCCGGCGTAGCCGACGTCGCGAGCAGGCACGCCGCTCACGCGCGCGAGATCGCGCGCGACCTGCTCCGTCGTGCGGTCGCGTTTCTCCACGAGGAGGAACGTGTGCTGGCCCTCGCCGGTCGCGGAGTAGAGGGGCTCCTCGACGACCCGGAAATCCTCCGGCGAGGAGCGGATGCGCAGCGGCGGAGGCGACCCCGCCGACGAGGAGTCGCTCACGACGGCGCCAGGCGCTTTCGCCGCGCCGCCTCTTCGACCGGCGCGAAGGAGTGGCGGTGGATCGGACAGGGACCGAAGCGTTCGAGGGCGGCCATGTGCTCTGCGGTGCCGTAGCCCATGTGGCGTTCGAACCCGTAGGCGGGATAGCGCACGCCGAGCACCGCCATCTGCGCGTCGCGGCGCACCTTCGCGACGATCGACGCGGCGGCGATGCTCGCGTCCTTCGAGTCCCCCTTCACGATCGGCGTCTGAGGCACGTCGGCCCCCGGTACCGTCCGTGCGTCCACGAGCAGGTGGTCGACGGGCACGACCCGACCGAGGCTCGCGACGGACCGGCGCATCGCCTCGAGGGCCGCCTGATAGATGCCGCGCTGGTCGATCTCCTCAGGGCCGACCTCCCCGAAGCCGATGCCCACGGCGATCGCTTCGATCTCCTCCGCGAGCCGCTCGCGCCGCGCCTTCGGGACCTTCTTCGAATCGTCGAGGCCCTCGAGGTGCACGTCCCTCGGCAGCACGACCGCCGCCGCGATCACCGGCCCGGCGAGGGGACCGACGCCGACCTCGTCGACCCCGGCGATCCCGCGCGCTCCGGCGGCGGCGAGCTCGTCGCGCAGCGCGAGCAGACGGGCGAGTCGTTCGCGCTCGCCCGCCCGGGTCGCCAGCGTGCGCCGCGCGCGATCCGCGAGCTGCCGCGCGCCGGCGCGGGAATCCGGTTCGAGCTCTTTCAGCAGGAGCTCGAGGGCCTCATCGGACTCCGCGCTCGCGAACGCGGCGCGGAGCTGCGCGAGGGGGCGCGGCGATTCGGACGGGGGCTCTCTCGTGGGCAACGGCGGCGGGCTCCTCGACGCGCTGGCGGGCATCGTGCGGCGGGGCCTTCGCAGCCCCTGCGGAGTCTCCCGCGGAACGCGGCGGGCCGCTACTCGTCTACTCGCCTTCGTCGAGCTTCCGCTCGAGGCGGCGGACGCGCTTGATCAGCTCGGGCAGTCGCTTGAGGGCGGCGACCGTGCGATGCCAGCCGCGCTCTTCCATCGCCGGCGCACCGAAGAGTCGCGCGCCGGGCGCGACGTCGTGATGGACGCCCGTGTTCGCGGCGAGGAAGGCCCCCTCGCCGATCGTCAGGTGGCCGGTCGTCGCACAGCGCGCCATCAGGATCGCGCGGTTCCCGACGACGGTATTGCCCGAGAGGCCGGTCTGGGCCGCGATCAGGACATCCTCGCCGATGTCGCAGTTGTGGGCGATCTGGACCTGGTTGTCGATCTTCGCGCCCCGGCGGATCCGGGTCTCGTCGAGGGTCGCCCGATCGACGGTCGTGTGCGCCCCGATCTCGACGTCGTCTTCGAGGACGACGCGCCCGCGCTGGGCCATCGCGACCGGCCGCCCGTCGGCGTCGGGCACGTACCCGAACCCGTCGCCCCCGAGCACGACCCCGGGCTGGAGCACCACGCGATCGCCGACCCGCGTGCCCTCGCGCAGGATCGCCCCGGGGTGGATCCAGCCGTCCTCTCCGACGCGCACGTCCTGGACGAGCACGGCTCCGGACGACACGACGGTCCGGGCGCCGACCTGGCAATCCGGGCCGATTCGCGCACCGGGCGCGATCGAAGCCGTGGGATCGACCTGGGCCGTCGGCTCGACGTGGGCGCCCTCGGCGATTCCCTCCGCCGGTCGCCATCGCGGCGCGAAGGCCTCGACCAGGCGCGAGAAGTCCGCCGCCGGCTGGTCCGAGCGGATCGTGGGACGGCCGGCGGTGTCGATGCCCGCCGGCGCGAGCACCGCGCGGGCCGAAGACGCCGCGAGGCCCGCCGCGAGGCCGGCGTCCCGCACGAAGACCAGCTCGTCGGCCTTCGCCTGCAGGAGCGATGCGAATCCGGCGACCTCGGCCCCGCCGTCGCCCTCGAACGAGGCCTCGAGGAACGAGGCCAGCTCGGAAACGGAGCGGGGCCGCGGCGCGCGGGGCACGTGCGGGCGTTACCGCGCGAGCAGCACGGACACCGGCGAAGTCCGCGACACCGAGGCGGCGTTGCTCCCGAGGAAGTAGTCGGTGATCCGGTTGCGGCCGTAGGCGCCCATCACGACCAGGCTCGCGCGGACCTCCTTGGCCGTATCGACGATCTTCACGTCCGGTCGGCCCAGGGTGCTGCTCGTCTCGCGCACCGGGACGTTCAGTCCGCCCACCAATTGTCGGACCTCGTCGAAGCGGGCCACGGCGCGGCCCTTGTCCTTCGAGTCGACGAAGACGTGGACCGCCTCGTTCAGACCGTTCGCCAGGGTCACCGCGAGCTTCGCCGCGATCCGGGAGCCCGGCGAGCCGTCGAAGCCCAGCACGAGCGGGCCGGTCAGCGGCGCGCCGCCGGGCACGAGGATGGTCGGCTTGCCCGTCTTGCGGAGGACCGAATCGACGGTCGAGCCGATCAGCGCCCCGCGATCGCCGGCGCGGGTGCCGCTCCGGCCGATGACCAGCAGGTCGGCGCCCTGGACCTTGTCGACGATCCGATCGTCGGGCGAACCCTGGAGCACTTCGCAGCTCGCCTCGAGGCCTTCGCCGCGCGCGCGCTCACCGAAGCGGCGGGCAACGGCCTCGACGCGGGCGCGGTAGTACGCCGTCAGGTCGGCCTCCGGGAAGGGCGGCAGCGCGAGACCGTCCGCACTCGGCGCGCGCACCAGGCGCTCGTCGAGCACCGAGACGCCGGAAAGTCGGGCGCCGAGCCGCGACGCGAGCCCCATCGCCGTCTGTTCCGCGGCACTCGCATCGTCCGAGCCGTCGGTGGCCACCAGAATCGTCTCGATCATGTCGTCTCGCTCCGGAGAAAGACCGCTCGAATCCGAGGGTCCCTCGTGGGAAGGGTGTACCCGCAGGATCGGCCGATTCGCCCCGAAGGTGAAGTCCTTCGGGGAACGGCTGACGGAGGCGGAGGGTAGAGAATCCCCGAGGGTGCGGCAAATCCGCCGAAATCCGGGCGGATCGGACCCCTTTTCCACGAACGGTGGTTGGAAACGGGCCTGGGGAGCTCGGCCATGGCTCGCTTTCTCGAAATCGCCGCCCGGGATACCGTCCGGCGCGTGCCCACCGAAGTCGCCTCCGTCGCCCGCCTCGACCTGCCGAGCGCTCGCAAGGCCTGGGGCCTCCAGACACCGGGTCTCGCGCTCTCCCTGGGCGGGACCCACGCGCCGGACCAGGCTGCGAGCCACCGGGGCTGGGTGGATCTGGCCGAGGCCCTGGGCCTCCACTCGGTCTGGCTTCCCGAGATGCATTTCCAGCCCGGCGTCTGCCCCGCCCCCCTCGTCGAGCTCGCCGGCTACGCCTCTCGGACCCGGCGACTGCGCTTCGGCACGACTTCGCTCCTGCTCCCGCTGCATCCGCCGGAGAAGATCGCCGCCGAGATCGCGAGCCTCGACCAGCTCTCGGGCGGGCGGCTCCTGATCGGTCTGGGGCGCGGGTTCCAGAAGCCGATGCTCGAAGCCTTCGGCGTCCCGCCGGCCGAGAAGCGCGACCGCTTCGACGAGGCCCTCGACCGGATCCTCGAGCTCTGGCGCGACCACAACGCCCGCGACCGACGAACGCCGCTCCAGACCGCCCAGCGTCCCCATCCGCCGCTCGCGGTCGCCGCCTTCGGACCCAAGGGACTCGCCCAGGCCGCTCGGCGCGCCCTCCCCTACCTGGCCTCGCCGGTCGAGACCTTCGATCAGATCGCCGCCAACCAGGCGCGCCACCGCGAGGGCCTCCCCGACCCGAGCCACGAGGTCCTCAAGCTGGCGCTCCGCACGGTCTTCGTCCACGAGGATCCCGACGTCGTCGACGCCGCCCGCGCTTCCCTCGAGACGGAGATGATCGGGCGGCGCAAGGGCATGCCGAAGGCGGTCGACGAGGCCATGGACGCGCCCCTCGATCACCGAGCGATCGTGGGGACACCCGACGACGTCCGCGAACGCCTGACCGGGATCCAGCGCCAGCTCGACCTCGACCTGCTCGTGGCACGCCCGCAGCTCGCGAAGATCGATCGCAAGGACGCGGAGCGCTCACTGCGCCTGCTCGCCGACGAAGTCTGGCCCGCCGTCCTCGAAGCGACGCCGCGCTAGGACACGGGCCCGGCCCGCCCCGCCGAGCGTCCGCCGGCGGCGGGTCAGCCGCCCTGTTCTTCGCGCGTGAACGTCACGAAGGCCATGCTCGGCCGCTTCGAAGAGTCCCGCATCGCGAACTGCATCCCGTCGAAGGTCCAGCCCTCGGCGGTCCACTCGTTCAGCGTCTTCTCGATCTCTTCGTCGGTGACCATCCCGATCTCGACGACCTTGTAGCGAAGCGACACGCCATCCCCCCGAATTCGTGTTCCAGACGAGCTCTCGCGGCCGGATCCGGCTAGAGCTTCTCCGCGACGTCCGCGGCCGCGTAGGTCAGGATCAGGTCGGCGCCGGCCCGCTTCATGGCGATCAACGCCTCTTCCATCGCCCGGTCCGCATCGATCCATCCGCGCTCACCCGCGGCCTTGATCATCGAGTACTCCCCCGACACGTGATAGGCCGCGAGCGGGACGTCGAACTCCCGCCGCGCGTCCGCCAGGATGTCGAGGTACGCCATCGCCGGCTTGACCATCAGCATGTCGGCGCCTTCCTCGAGGTCGAGGCGCATCTCGCGCATCGCCTCCCGCCGGTTCGGCGGATCCATCTGGTAGGCGCGGCGATCGCCGAAGGCCGGCGTACTCTCCGCGGCGTCGCGGAAGGGGCCGTAGTAGGCGCTCGCGTATTTCGCCGCGTAGGACAGGATCGCGACCTGATCGAATCCCTCGGCATCGAGGGCGGTCCGGATCGCCGCGACGCGTCCGTCCATCATGTCCGAGGGCGCGACGATCGACGCCCCCGCCCGCGCGTGGGAGACGGCCGTCGCCGCCAGCCGCTCGACCGACGGGTCGTTCTCGACGTCCTCGCCGTCGAGCAGCCCGCAATGGCCGTGGTCCGCGTACTCGCAGAGGCAGACGTCGGTGATCACGACGAGATCCGGGACCGCGTCGGCGATCGCGCGGGTCGCCCGCTGGACGATGCCGTCCTCGGCGTCGGCGCCGGAGCCCCGCGCGTCCTTCTCCGCCGGGATCCCGAAGAGGATCACGCCCGGAATCCCGAGGTCCGCGACCCGCTTCGCCTCGAGCACCACCTGATCGACGGAGAAGCGTTCGACGCCGGGCATCGAGACGATCGACTCGCGCACGCCCGTCCCCTCGACGACGAAGAGCGGCAGGATCAGGTCTTCCCGGGCCAGCCGCGTCTCCCGGACCATCCCGCGGAGGGTCTCGTTGCGTCGCAACCGGCGCATGCGCGTGACGGGGTGGGCCACCGTGGGCTCCTCTCACTGGGGTCGTCTGGGGTTCTCGACGGACTCGGACGAGGGATTCATCGGCGGAACCGCTACCCGCCTCGAGTGCTCGCCTCGACGAGGGCATCCGCCATCGCCGCGGCGTCCGGTCGGGCCGCGACTGCGGTCACCGGCAGGCCGACCCGCTCGAGGTGCCGCGCGGTCGTCCGCCCGATCGCGGCGATCATAACCCGGCCCGCGGCCTCCCGGCTCGCGTCGTCGAGCCCGGCCAGGAAATGGTCGACCGTCGAGGGGCTCGAGAACGTGAGCGCATCGAGCTCGCCGCCGGAGAGCTCCGCGCGCAGGGCCTCGTCGTCGACGGCGGGCCGCCGGTTCTCGTAGAAGGCGATCGAATCGACCGCGACCCCGGCGTCGACCAGTCCGTCCGCGATGACCGTCCGCGCGATCCGTGAACGCGGGATCAACACCCGCTCGTCCGGGCCGTCGAAGGCGGGCAGCAGCCGCGCGAGCAGCGCCTCGGCGTCGCTGCGGCCGCTCGCCACGAGATGGACCGGCATCCCCGCATCGAGCACCGCCCGCGCCGTCGTGTCCCCGATGCAGAAGACGCGGGTGCGCGGCGCCAGGCTCGGCGGCGCGACCTCGGGTCCCGGCACGCCGCCGCAGGCGTCGACGAAGAAACGGACCGCGTTCGAGCTCGTGAAGACGAGGGCCGTGTAGCTCTTGAGATTCGTGACTGCCCGCTCGACCGCGCCGCGGTCGTCGTCGCCTTCGACCGCCGAGAGCTCGATCATCGGTCGCACGACCGGAATCGCCCCCCGGGCCCGGAGCGCCGCGCAGAGCTCGGCGGATTGCTCCTGCGCCCGGGTGACGAGCACCCGGCGACCGAAGAGCGGCTGCTTCTCCCACCAGGAGAGCCCGGCGCGCAGCCCCACGACGTCCCCCACGATGATCGCCGACGGGGCGCGCAGGCCCGCCTCGGCGACCGCGTCGCAGATCCCGGCGAGGGTCGAGGTCACGGTGCGCTGCTGCGGGAGGGTCCCGTGCATCACCGCCGCCACCGGCGTGTCCGGCGACTTGCCCCCCGCGACGAGCTCGTCGACGAGTCGCGGCAGGTTGCGCATGCCCATCAGGATCACGAGCGTGTCGACCGCCTTGCCGAGCTCGCGCCACCGGGTCTGCTCGGCGGCCTTGGACGGATCCTTGTGACCGGTCACGACGGCGAAGGACGCCGAATGGCGGCGATCGGTCACGGGGATGCCCGCGTAGGCCGCCGCGGCGATCGCCGAGGTCACGCCCGGCACGATCTCGAAGGGGATCCCGGCCTCCGCGCAGGCGCTCACCTCCTCACCGCCCCGCCCGAAGACGAAGGGGTCCCCGCCCTTCAGCCGGACGACGGTCCGCCCCGCCTGCGCGTGCTCGACGATCAGCGCGTTGATCTCCTCCTGGGTCCGGGTGGGCTCCTCGTGACCGCGCTTGCCGACGTTGATCCGCTCGGCGCGGGCCGGCGCGAGATCCAGCAGGTCCCCGGTCGCGAGCTGGTCGTAGAGCACGACGTCCGCGCTCGCGAGCGCCTTCGCGCCGCGGACGGTGATCAGATCCGGATCCCCCGGCCCCGCGCCGATCAGCACGACGCGCCCGCGATCAGCCATCGTCCGACGACTCCGTCAGCGCAGCGAGGATCGCGCGCCCCCCCTGCGCGAGCACGCGCTCGGCGACTCGCTCCCCGAGCGCCGCCGCCTCCGACTCCGCGGCGGTCTCCTCCGCGCGCACGACCTCACGTCCATCGAGGCTCGAGACGAGCCCGCGGAAGCGGAGCGAGCCCGAGTCGATGCGCTCGGCGAAGCCCGCAAGGGGCACGCTGCAATCGCCGCCCAATGTGGTCTGAAAGGCGCGCTCCGCCTTCGAAACCGCCGAGACCTCTTCGGGCTCGAGGGCCGCGATCCGCGCGTGCCAGGGATCGTCGTCCCGGGTCTCGAGGGCGAGCACCCCCTGCCCGACCGCCGGCAGCAGGACGTCCGGCGCGATCCGCTCGTCGATCACTTCGGACAGGCCGAGACGATCGAGCCCGGCCGCCGCGAGCACGACGGCGTCGAGCCCGTCGCTCTCGAGCTTGCCCAGCCGCGTCGGCACGTTGCCGCGAAGCGGCACGATCTCGAGATCGGGGCGATGCGCCCGAAGCAGCGCCGTGCGCCGCGTGCTGCCGGTTCCGACGCGCGCGCCTTCCGGCAGCGCCGCCAGCGTCGTCCCGCGCACGCGACAGCAGAGCGCATCGCGGGGATCCTCGCGCTCGGGATGCGCCGCGATCACGCAGCCCGCCGCGATCTTCGCGGGCACGTCCTTCGCGCTGTGGACGGCGACGTCCGCCCGCCCGTCGAGGAGCGCCTCCTCGATCTCCTTCACGAAGAGACCCTTGCCGCCGATCTTGGCGAGGGAGCGGTCCTGGATCCGATCGCCGGTCGTGCGCAGCACGACGAGCTCGGTCTCGACGTCGAGCGCGCTCGCGATCCGCGCCGCGATGTGGCGGGTCTGGGTCAACGCGAGGTCGCTGCCCCGCGTCGCGATCCGCAGCGAACGTTCGCCCGCGGTCATTCCGAGGCGTCCTCGTCGTCGTCATTGCGCGGTCCGTCCAGACCGAAGAGCACCCGGGCCTCTTCGAGACGGACCAGCCCGGCTTCGCGGTCGGTCTCTTCGCGGAGTCGCGAAATCGGCGCGTGCATGAGCTTGTTGACGATCGAGTTCGTGAGCTGTTCGAGCGTGTCGGACTGGGCGCCGGAGAGGCCGAGGCGCCCCGCGAAGCGATCGATCTCGCCGCGACGGATGGCCTCCGCGCGGTCGCGCAGGTCCCGGATCGTCGGCACCGCCTGGAGCGCCACCAGCCACCCTTCGAACTGCTCGCGCTCCTCGTAGACGATCCGTTCGGCCCGCTCGGACTCCCGCCGCCGCTCCTCTTCGTTCGCCGCCGCGACCTCCTGGAGATCGTCGAGGTCGTAGAGATAGGCGCTGTCGAGCTCGTGCACGCCGGGATCGACGTTGCGCGGCACGCCGATGTCGATCAGGAAGAGCGGGCGACCGCGACGGGCGACCAGGCTCCGCTCGATGCGTTCCCGGGTCAGGATCGGTTCGTCCCCGCCGACGCAGGTCAGGACGACGTCGCTGTCGGGGAGCAACCGGTCGAGCTCGTCGAGGGCGTGGGCGCTTCCGCCGAACCGGTCCGCGAGGGATTGGGCGTTGGCGGCGGTCCGGTTCGCGACGCGGCGCTCGCCGAGACCGTGATCGTGCAGGGCGACGAGGGCCGCCTCGATCATCTCGCCCGCTCCGATCAGGAGCCCGCTCTTGTCGTCGAGGCGCTCGAAGATCTGCTTGGCGAGATCGACGGCGACCCGGGCGACGGAGACCGGCCGTTGGGCGATCCCCGTCTCGTTCTTCACGCGCTTCGCGGTCGCGAAGGCCCGCTGGAAGAGGCGCGCCAGGACGGGACCGCAGACGCCGGCTTCGGTCGCCTCTCGGTAGGCGTCCTTTACCTGACCCAGGATCTGCGGCTCTCCGACGACCATCGAGTCGATCGCCGAGGCGACCCGGAAGACGTGCTCGACGGCCTGCCGGCCCTCGCGCAGATAGGTGAGCTCCGCGAGCGCGCCCGCCGAGGGCCCGTCGCCGTTGCCGAGCTCCCGGGCGAAGAAGTCGTAGAGGACGTGCCGGGCCGCGTCGGCGTTCTCGGCGGTCACGACCAGCTCGACCCGGTTGCACGTCGAGATCAGCGTGGCCTCCGCGATCTCCGGCCGATCGATCAGCTTCCGGAGGACCGGAGCCGTCGCCTCCACGGCGAAGCGCTCGCGGACGTCCACCGGCGCGGTGCGGTGGTTCATGCCGAGGACGAGGATCTTCATGTCCACCCCCTCACGAGACCAGCCCGGCGCCGACCACGGCGAAGAGAAGGAAGGCGAAGCCGGCGACGGCGCTGGCGGCGGCCTGCCGCGCGCCTTGTCCCCCGCCGAACCGGAGCACGACGAGCCCGACGTAGATCGCCCACGCGATCAGCATCCAGGTCTCGTGCAGACTCCCACCGAAGTAGCTGCCCATGCGCGCGTGCAGCCAGAGGCCGCCGGTCACGACGCCCAGCGAGAGCAACGGGAAGCCGACCGCGAGGGTCACGCGATTGACCCGGTCGAGCGCTTCGAGCGAGGGCATCGGCACCTTGCGGGTGACCTTGCGGCGCTGCTTGAGGGTCCGGTGCTCGAGCAGGAAGAAGAAGCCGGCGAGGCCCGCGATGCCCAGGGCCGCCAGGCCGGCGCTCGCGAGGAGTACGTGTGCGTGCGGAAGCGTCACCCCGACGTCGCGGACCGCCGCCTCCGGGCGCCCGAGGGTCGCGCCGAACGTCGCCACGAATGCGACGAAGGCGACCGGCGGAACGAAGCCCGGCAGATTGATCCGCGTGAAGAGGAAGAGCGTCACGCCGACGGCGAGCCACGCCATGACCGAGATCGCGTAGCCTAGATCCGTGAGCGAGGGCGCGGGATCGAGCCGATGGACCGTCGCGAACGCCCCGAACTGGACGACGGCGCCGAGGGCGAGGCCCCACCGCGCACCACGCAGCACCTTCGGCGCGGGCAGGGAGAGTCCCAGCACCGCACCGACTCCGGCCGCCAGATAGAGGGCGGCCGCCATGTATTGGAGTGCGTACACGAAGTTCCTCGCGGGCGAGCCACGGGTGGGGGAATTCGACTGAGAGGGGAAGACGGGAGTATACCGAGGCGCCTCGGCCCCTCCCGCCGCCCGGCCCCGGGGCGCCGCCATCCGCTGCGGCGACGCCTCGCGTGGCCCCGGTCGTCGCTATCGGTTCTGCAGTCGGCGCATCTGCGCCTCGACTTTCGCCGCGTCGTTCACCATCTCGAAGAGCCGGTAGGCCGGCTCGCCGAAGAGCACGAAACGGATCTCCTCGAGGCCGCAGGCGTCGCCCCGCTCCTCGACATAGCGCCGGACCTCGGCCAGGGAGATCTCCGCGCAGGTCTGGAGCGAGAGTCCCCCGACCCCGGCCCCGATCGCGGGAAAGGCCACGGTCCGACACGCGTTCTCCTCGGCCAGAGCGAGGCTCGCGTGCAGCGTCCGTCGAAGCGCCTCCTCGGTCACCTGACCGCCCGGCGGCATGCCCGCCGCGTGGATCACGAACCGGGCCGACAGGTCGCCGGCCGTGGTGACCGCCGCCTCGCCGACCTCGATCGCGCCGTGGGCCGCGCACGCTTCGCCGACCGCCGGGCCGCCCTTCCGATCGATCGCGCCGGCGACACCGCTCCCGAGCACGAGGGCGCTGTTCGCGGCATTCACGATCGCATCGACCTCCTCGTCGGTGATGTCGCCTTCGCCGAGCGTGATCCGGGTCATTGCTTCTTCTTTCTCGCGCCGCCGCGCCGACCGCCCGGCGCCTTTCGCGCGCCGGCCTTCGTCTGCTTCGACCGCCGGGCCTTGCTCGCCTCGGCGTGTCGTTCGATCACGCCCGCCGCCATCAACGGGATGAGCACTTCGTGCTGCCCCACGAGCGAGATCCCGCGCCCGCCGAGCCGCGTCGGTCGCTCGACGACGTTCACCTGCGGCCGGTACTGGCGGAGGAAGTCGCAGTTGACCGTCGTGAAGCGCTCGACCCGGCGTCCGACGTTCCGCGCCAGCGCCAGGGCCTTCAGGAACACCTCCGGAAGAATCACCGCGGAGCCCACGTTGAGCAGCACGCCCCCGCCTTCGAGTCGCGGGACGAGCCCCGCCAGGGTCTCGAAGTCCCGGTAGCTCGTCTCGCCGATCGCCGCGCCGTCGGCGGAGGGATGCATGTGGTGGATGTCCGTCCCGATCGCCGCATGGACCGTGACCGGGACCTCGAGCCGCCACGCCGTCGCGAGCACGGAGCGCGCCGCGTACCGGTCGTTCGACGTGAAGATGTCGCGACCGATCGCCGCGCCCATGCCGAGGCCGTCGACCCGGCCGGCGGCGATCGCCGCATTGAGCCGCTCTCCCGTCTCCCGGGCCATTCCGAAGGTGCCGTCGTCGAGGGCCTCGGCGACGTCCTCGCTGGTCCGCCCCATCATCGCGAGCTCGAGGTCGTGCACGCACCCGGCGCCGTTCATCATCAGCGCGCCGATCGCGCCGCGCTCCATCAGGTCGACCACGATCGGCGCGAGCCCCACCTTGATCAGGTGCGCGCCGAACCCGAAGAGGACGAGCCGGTCGCGCTGCCAGGCCTTCACCCAGGCATCGATCGCCGCGTTCAGGTCCGCAGCCCCGAGCAGATCCGGCAGGGAGTCGAGGAGCTCTCCGACGCCGGCCCCGGGCCCGACGGGCCTCGCTTCGTCGAGGGTCTTGACCTTGCTGGGACGCCTCCGGGCGGGCTGGGTCCGGACCCGGGAGCGGTCGACACTGGGTGTGCGGCGGGTCACACGGGGGTCCTCTGCTCCGACGAAGAGCGGGTCACGGGCTTCTCTCGCGCCGCCGACCGAATCGTTCGACTGGCGGTCAGTCGCTTCGGATGTGCCCGGAACCACGAGGGAATCCGGGCCGGCGCAACTGCTATATTGGCGCGCCCCAACCCGGATCGACAAGCCTTCCGAGCCGGAGGGCTTGCCAACGGGCGATTCGGCGCGAGCTTCCCCGGCCTCGAACCGACACGCCCGGAACCCCACCTCGCGCCGCACCCAGGCACGGGGCCCGAAATCAGAAAAGAGAGTGGAAATGGCCGAGATCAGCGATGTGACCGATGCGACCTTCGACGGCGAGGTGCTCAAGAGCGATACCCCCGTCCTGGTGGACTTCTGGGCCGAGTGGTGCGCGCCCTGCCGCGCGATCGCCCCGATCGTCAAGGAGATCGCGGACGACAACGGCGAGAAGCTCAAGGTCGTCAAGATGAACATCGACGAGTCGCCCCAGACCCCGGGCACCTACGGCATCCGCTCCATCCCGACGATCCTCGTCTTCAAGGACGGCCAGGTCGCGGGACAGCTCGTCGGCGCGCGACCGAAGGGCGACTTCCAGGAGATGGTGGATTCCGTCGTCTGATCCGGAACGACGCCCGAACGGCGCCGAGGATCCGAACGGCCGTCGTGGGACTCTCGTCCCGCGGCGGCCGTTTTCCCTTCGGAGGTCAGTCGTCGTCGTTCTGCATGAGCTCGACGAGGCGCTCGGAGCGATCGACGAAGCGGTCGACGACGCCTTCGAGCATGGCGAGTACCCAGGGACTCAGACGTTCGGTCTCGGCGAGGAGCGAGGCGCGGTCGATCTCGCGCACGACCACGTCCGAGAGCGCCGTGGCGCTCGCGGAGCGCGGTCCGTCCCGGAGTACGCCGAGCTCGCCGAAGGTGTCGCCTGCCAGCGCACGACCGAGGACGCGGCGACTCTCCCCCTCGCCGCTCCAGATCTCGACCTCGCCTTCGACGAGCACGAAGGAGAGCGGCGCCTCCTCGCCCTCCCGGATGATCAGCTCGCCCTTCGCGAAGTGACGAAGCGGGAACTCGCCGGCGCTGCCGCGGAACGCTTCGAGCTCCGAGATCACGGCGTCCATGTCGTAGGGCCGGTCGTCGGGATCCTTCGCGAGCATCTCGAGGACGAGACTCGCGAGGCGCGCATGGACGCCGGGGGCGACCTTGCGCGGATCCGGCGCCTCGGTCTCCCGGATGTGGAAGAGGAGCTCTTCGAGGCTCTCACCCTGGAAGGGCAGCCGCCCCGTGAGCATCTGATAGAAGAGGATCCCCGCGGAGAAGACGTCGGAAGCCGGCGTGAGGGTCGAGCGGGCGCACTCGGTCTGCTCCGGCGACATGTAGCGGGGCGTGCCGACGATGAACTCGTCGCTCTGGACGAGCCGGGGGTCGAACTCGCCGAACTCGTCGAAGAGCTCGGCGCCGAGACTCTCGCTGAACCGGTCTTCGTCGTAGACCGTGGCGGCGCCCCAGTCGACGAGGATGACCTCGTCGTAGGGCAGCACGATCACGTTCTGCGGCTTGAGATCGAGGTGGACGATGCCGCGCTCGTGGGCGTGGCCGAGGGCCTCACAGAGCAGAGTGATGATCTTGAGCGTGCGCTCGAGGGGGAGCGGCACGACGTTCGCCGTTCGCTTGTCCATCTCGAGATGCTGGGCGAGGCTGCGACCGCTGATCTCGCGCATCGTGTAGGCGGGCAGACCGTCGGGGGTGAGCCCCGCATCGAAGATCGGGATGATCGCCGCCTGGTCGAGCCGCCCGAGGATGCGCGCCTCGTTCACGAACGATCGGAGCGCGTTCGTCTCGCCGAGGTGCTTCGCGTGCAGCGTCTTGGCCGCGACGACCCGCGCGAGATGGGCATCGTAGACGCGGTCGACACGACCGAGGGACCCTTCGCCGAGCTTGCCGAGCAGGCGGTACCGCTGCTCCTGGCGCAATCCGTCGAGGATCTCTTCGTTCTCTGCGCTGTCCCCGGCCATCGCGACGTACTCCCGCCGCGAACCCTAGCCCTCGCCGCAGCCTAGAAAACGTAACGCCGCATCGAGACGTTCAACAACAGCCCGATCACGATCGACGTGGAGAGCAGCGCGGACCCGCCGTACGAGAAGAGCGGCAGCGGCACGCCGATCACCGGCGCCAGCCCGAGCACCATCGCGACGTTGATCGCCGCAGGCCAGAGCAGCGTCCCCACGAGCCCGATCGCGAGCACCGCACCGAAAGCGTCCTTCGAGTTGCGGGCGATCAGCAGCCCCCACAGGAGCATCGCCGCGTAGACGCCGAGCGCGAAGCTCGAGCCCAGGAAGCCCCACTCCTCGGCGAGGACCGAGAACGCGAAGTCCGTGTGCTGGGTCGGCAGGAAGCGGAGCTGGGTCTGTGTCCCTTCCTGCCAACCGGTGCCGAAGAGCCCCCCGGATCCGACGGCGATCTTCGACTGCATCTGCTGGTAGCCCGACGAGAGCGGGTCGCGGGACGGATCGAGGAAGCCGAGAATCCGCTCCTGCTGGTAGGGCTTGAGGCCGTACTGCCAGAGCGCGGCGAGCCCCGCCGCTCCGAGCATCGCGAGCCCCACCCATGCCCGGAGCGGAACGTGCACCATCGGCAGGAGCGTCAACCCGATCAGGAGCGTGAGCACCGCCACGCCGAGGTCCTTCTGCGCCACGATCAGGCCGACGGGGATCGCCACGATCAGGCCGGGCACGAAGAGGTCCCGCAGGCGATGGATCGTCGAGGGCGGGTTGCGACCGAACCAGTGGGCGAGCGCGACTACCATGCCGATCTTGGCGAGCTCCGAAGGCTGGAAGCGCCCGCCGAAGAGCCAGGCGCGGGCGCCCCGGGTCTCCTCGGCGATGGCGAGGGTGAGCAGCAGGAGCGCGACCGTGCCGCCGTAGAGGAAATACGCGAAGCGGTCGTAGTGGCGGTAGTCGATCAGGACGACCACGGCGATCACGAAGAGCCCGAGGCCCATGACCATCATCTGACGGCTCACGATGTCCGAGCCGCCCTCGACGCCCGAGGCCGCCGCCGAGACGAGATTCACGATGCCCATGCCCATCAGGAGCAGGACCATCCCGGCGAGCACCCAGTCGAAATGCTGACCCCGACCGCGATCGACGCGCAGCGCGCTCATTGCACGACCTCCTCGGCTTCTGCCTCGGCCCCGGCGCTGTCAGCGACCGCGAAGAGCGCGGGATCGATCGCGATCCCGGCGACCTGGGTCGGCACCCGCTTCTCCTTCTTCCGGAAGTACTCGGCGAAGACCTTCTGGACCATCGGTGCCGCCACGGCGCCGCCGCCGAGCCCCGCATGCTCGGCCACGGCGACCACCACGATCTCCGGCGCCTCGACCGGGGCGAAGGCCGCGAAGAGCGCGTGGTCCCGATACTTGAGCGGGACCTCCTCCGGCTCGAGCCCTTCGATCAGGTCGAGGCTCACGACCTGCGTCGTCCCGGACTTGCCCGCGACGTTGATGCCGGGAACGGCGGCCCGACGGCCCGTGCCGCTCGGGTCCTGCACGACCTTCGAGAGGCCGCGGGTCACGAGCTCGAGGATCGCCGGCGCGATCACCGATCGTTCGCGGACGATCGGCGGGTTCTCGTCGAGGACCCGTCCGTCCCAGGTCTCGCGCCGCAGTACGATCCGCGGCTCGACGACGTGGCCGCCGTTCGCGATCACGGAGTAGGCGACGGCCAGCTGGATCGGCGTCGTCAGGTTCGCGCCCTGCCCGATCGAGAGCGAGATCGTCTCGCCGTCGATCCAGCGCTCCCCCCGCACCCGCATCTTCCACTCCGGCGTCGGCACGAGGCCGCCGACCTCGCCGCGAACCGCGAGCCCCGTCGGTCGTCCCAGCCCGAAGAGGCGCGCATATCGGGCGAGGGTCTCGACGCCGAGCGTCTTCCCGAGCTCGTAGAAGTAGACGTCGCAGCTCCCGGCGAGCGCCCCGGCGAGATCGACCGGCCCGTGGCCCGCGCGCTTCCAACAACGGTAGACGCGGCGTCCCAGCCGGAAATGCCCGGGACAGGGCACGACCGTCGTCTCGTCGATCACGCCCTCGGCGAGGCCGGCCGCCGCGACGATCGCCTTGTAGGTCGAGCCCGGTGGATACACGCCGGCGATCGCGCGATTGCGGAGGGGACGCCACTCGTCGCGGTTGAGGTCGCGCCAGGTCTCGCGATCAACCCCGCCGGCGAAGGCGTTCGCGTCGTAGGACGGGGCCGAGACCAGGGCGAGCACGTCGCCGGTCCGCGGGTCCATCGCGACGAGCGCCCCCATGAAGTCCGGCTGCGGACGAGGGCCGGCGTCGGGGTCTTCCGGATCCGGCGGCAGCGGCGGGCGTCGGAACGCCTCCTCGGCGACGCGCTGGAGGTCGAGATCGAGGGAGAGGACGAGTCGACCGCCGGGCGTCGGCTCGATCATGTCGATCGTCTCGATCTCACGTCCGGCGACGTCGACCACGCGGTTCTCGCCGCCCGCGCGACCGCGCAGATGATGTTCGTTCGTGGCCTCGATTCCGGTCTTCCCGATCGTTTCCCCCGAGCGGTAGTCGGCATAGGACTCTTCGGCGAGCTCGCTCGAGCCGATTTCGCCGAGGGTGCCCAGCAGCTGCGCGGCCATCGGTCCATAGACGTACTCGCGAAGGGGCTGGCGACGCAGCTCCACGCCGGGCATCGCATAACGATGGGCATCGACCTTCGCCCAGGCCTCGCGGGATAGATCCTTCGCGAGGGAGACCGGCTGGAAGCGGCGACGGCCGCGCGGCTGGCCGACGCGCTCGGAGAGCGCCTCGGGATCCTCTGCCAGGATCTGTCCGAGCACGGAGTACGTCCGCCACGGATTGCGCACTTCGTGGGGAATCACGTCGACGCCGTAGGCGAGACGGCTCGCCGCGATCGTCCGCCCCTCGCGATCCACGATCGAGCCCCGCTGGGCCTCGAGCCGGACCGTCCGCACGTAGTTGGCCTGGGACCGGCTCGCGAGATCGTCGCCCTGGAGGATCTGCAGCTGGAAGAGCCGGACCGTGAACAGGCCGAAGATCGCGATCACGATCAGCGCGACCGGCCAGAGCCGGATGTCCCCGGGACCGTCCGAGGTATTCGAGAGTCGGGTGTCGCCGAAGGGGTCGTTCACGACGACGCTCCGATCCGGACCTGCGGACGCCTCACAGGAGCCCCCCTCTTCCCGCCTCGAACCCGAGCGGCATCGGTCCGCGCCGCCCGACTTCTTCGTCGGAGAAGCGCGCGAGCACCCGCTCGACCCCGCCGATCATCGGCCCCGCCGCCAGCACGTTCACGATCGCGTGGGCGAGCGCAGCGCCGACCACCTCGAAGCCGGGCCAGCTCGCGCCGACGAAGAACGAGAGACTCGTGACCATCGCGACGCCGTACACCACGGTCATCACGAGCACGAAGATCCCGACCGGCACGCCGCCGGACAGGTCCAACTGGCGCGCCGCGAGGGCGGCGGCGAGGAACGAGACGAGGCGCAGGAGCGCGTGCTGTCCCATCAGCGATCCGGACAGCAGGTCCATGCCGTAGCCGAGGGTGACCGCCAGGACGACGCCGGACAGGAAATGGGGCCAGCGCAGGCCGATCCCGACGACGACCAGCCAGGCGAGGTCGGGGCACCAGGGCGGCGGGATCGTACGCGCGAGCGCGCCCTGCACGACGAGGGCGAACACACCGATGGCGAAGAGCGCGCCGATCGACTTCATCGCCCTTCCTCTCCATCTCCGTCCGTCGCCTCGTCCGGCGGCGGCGCGCCCACCGGCGCCGGTCCGTCGAGATCCTCGAGCGGAAGGTTCGGCTGATAGAGCAGGTCCATCTGGGGACCGCGGCGCAGCATCACGAAGACCTGCTCGAGCTGCCCGAGGTCGACGGCGGGCTCGATGACCGCGATGCGGGTGAGACGGCCGCCCGAATCCCGCAGCTCGGCGACCCGGCCGAGCCGCAGTCCCTTCGGATAGACGCCCCCGAGCCCGGAGGTCACGACCTCGTCGCCCTCGACGACGTCCGCGCCGCGCACCACGAACTCGAACTCGAGCCGATCGCGACCGACCCCACGCACGACCCCCCGCGCGCGGCTCCGCTGGACCAGCGCGTCGACCGCGCTCTGCCGATCGAGCAGGAGCATCGTCTTGGCCGCGTGCCCGGAGGTCGCCGTCACGACGCCGACCACGCCCTCGTGGGTGATCACGGGCTGACCCGGCTCGACACCGTGCTGTGTCCCCCGATCGACGAGCACCGACCGGAACCACGGCGCGACGTCGAGACCGACGACCTCCGCGGGCAGCATCGGAATCTCGACCTCGTCCCGCATGGAGGCCACGCGACCGAGATGGCCACTCGCGACGAGCGCTTCCCGGAACTGCAGGTTCTCCGCTTCGATCTCCGCGATGCGACGTTCGAGCCGACGGTTCTCGGCACGCACGCCGATCAGATCCACGTAGCCGTCGTAGAAGTCGCGGGTCGCGACGAAGGGCGCGGAGACGAGTCGCTCGATCGGCGCGGTGATCTCGAGGAGCGACGCCTGCCACCAGGGCAGGTCGCGACCGCCGTCTTCGCGCGCTCGCCGGTCGCCCACCATCGAGACGATGGTCAGCAGAACCAGGAACACGACGACCAGAGGCGCCGCGAGGCGTTTGAACAGATCCCCCAATGAAGCTCCTACGCGGGCGGCGATCGCACCGCATCTTCGAGCGCTTCTCCCTGCGCCCTGCTCGACGTACGAGAGTACGTCCGCGCGGGGCTCCGGTCCGAGGCACTCGAATCTACGGCACGCTTGCCGCCCTCCGCCGTGGGGTTGGCGTATTCAGGGCCGCAGCCCTCTCACTTGGCGCCCTTTGGGGGAATGGGGGCACCAGACTCCGAAAACCGGCTTGCTGCCCCGGCTCAGCTCACGCTGGAGCGGATCGTGACTTCCTTCAGGAGGCGAAGCTCGTCCAGGCAGCGTCCGGTGCCGACCGCGACCGCCGTCAGCGGATCCTCCGCGAGCATGACCGGAAGCCCCGTCGTCTCGCGCAGCAACACGTCGAGATTGGCGAGCATCGAGCCACCCCCGACCAGCACGATTCCCTTGTCGACGATGTCCGCCGAGAGCTCCGGGGGCGTCTTCTCGAGGGCCATCTTCACGGCCTCGACGATCGCGTTCACCGGCTCCGCCAGCGCCTCGCGCACTTCCTCGCTCTTGATCTCGAGCGTCTTCGGAACGCCGAGGACCAGGTCGCGACCCTTGACCTCGATCGAGTCCATCGAGTCGGTCGGGTACGCCGTGCCGATCCGGATCTTGATGTACTCCGCGGAGCGCTCGCCGATCAGCAGGTTGTACTTGCGCTTCACGTAGTTAATGATCGCCTCGTCCATCTTGTCGCCGCCGACCCGAACCGAGTTCGAGTAGACGACGCCGGAGAGGGAGATCACCGCGACCTCGGTCGTGCCGCCGCCGATGTCGATGATCATGTTGCCCGAGGGCTCGGTCACCGGAAGGCCGGCACCGATCGCCGCCGCCATCGGCTCTTCGATCAGGTAGACCTCGCGCGCACCGGCGAGCATCGCGCTCTCCCGAACGGCCCGCTTCTCGACCTCGGTGATTCCCGACGGCACGGCGATCACGATCCGCGGACGGACCATCGTGCGTCGATCGTGCACGCGCCGGATGAAGTAGCGGAGCATCGCTTCGGTGATGTCGAAGTCCGCGATGACGCCTTCCTTGAGCGGGCGGATCGCGACGATGTGGCCCGGCGTCCGGCCTAACATGTCCTTCGCCGCCTTCCCGACCGCGCGCACCTTGTCCGGCCCGCGCGCATCGCGCGAGACCGCGACGACCGACGGCTCCGAGACCACGATCCCGCGTCCCTTCACGTAGACGAGGGTATTCGCCGTGCCGAGGTCGATTGCCAGATCGCTCGAGAACCAGCCGAGGACGGTGTCGATGATCAAGTGGCCACTCCTACTGAGGTCGGGTTGAAAAGCGTGCGGGCTGCGGGCGGCCGAACGGGGCGCGGGGGCGCTTCGAGCGGCTGGAGATCGCGGGCGACGCCGACGGGGCAGGGACGGATCACTGCCCGGAAATGCGGCATCACTGCCCAGAAAGAAAGCTTCTAAATACCTGAAACTCCAAGACGTTTGGGCTCAGGGAGGTGCCGCCAAAGTAACAGCCGGTCATCCTTCGATCAATGCGAAAGTGCGCGCTCGTGATCTCAGGCGAACCCGCCGGATGAAGAGACCGACGATGCCGACGGGCCGACTGTTCCCGGGATCTCCACGCCGTCGGTTCGGGCAACGAAAGGCTTGGCGTTCTTCTTCCCTCGCCGCCCGTGGTCTCGTACTCTTCGCGCCCGTCGCGACCCGGTCGCGGCGACCCCCGATGACCTTCCAGGTCGTTCCCGCTCGTGCCGGTCCGGCGAACAAGCTCGGTCCGATCGACGACGACACGAAGGGCTCACACGAGGTCTCCATTGCTCGAATCGTTCCGCAAAGGCCAGCGCTGGCTCACGCTCATCTTCGTCGCGTCCATCGGCGGCGTCTTCATCTTCTTCTTCGGAAGCGGCGGCGGCGGGATCGGGCCGTCGACCCCCACGGGTAACGCGATCGTCCAGCTCGACGACGTCCAGCTGATGCAGCGCGACTTCCAGCGCGTGTCGAGCCAACGTGAGCAGCAGCTGCGCGAGCAGCTCGGTGCTGCCTACGAGCAGCTGAATGCGGACCAGATCGTCGCCTCCCAGGCGCTTCAGCAGCTGGTGAACGGCCTGGTCCTGGCGGCGGCCGCTCGGGACATGGGACTGCATGTCACCACCGACGAGGTCCGCCGCGTCGTCCAGGCGAGCCCGGCGTTCATCAACGCCGAGGGCAGGTTCAGTCCCGATGCCTTCAACAACTACGCCCAGAGCCTCTACGGCACCCAGCGCAACTTCATCCAGGCCTTCACCCGGGACCTGCTCGGTCAGAAGCTGCTCGAGCTCCTGACCGCGCAGACGACCGTGAGCGACGACGAGATCGACCTCGCGACCCGCTACGCCCTGGAGGAGGTCCGGATCGCCTACGCGTCGATCGACGCCGAGACGCTGCCCGAGGACGAAACGCTGCCCGAGGAGGCGGTGGAAGCGTGGGCCGAGGAGAACGAGGACGCGCTCCGTGAGACCTTCAATGCGAGGGCAGAATCCCTCGCCACCCCGGAGCAGGTCCGGGCCCGCCACATCCTGGTCCAGGTCCCGGTGGGCGACGACGACGAAGAGATCGCGGAGGCCAAGGTCCGGGCCGAGGCGGCCCGGAGCCGGATCGAGCTCGGCGAAGACTTCGAGGTCGTCGCCGGCGAGGTGTCCGACGACGTCGGCACGAAGAGCCTCGGCGGCGATCTCGGCCTCTTCGCCCGGGGCTCGAACGACCCCGCCCTCGACGAGGCGGCCTTCAGCCTGGAGGTGGGCGAGCTCTCCGAGGTGATCCGCTCCGGCGTCGGCTGGCACATCGTCCGGGTCGACGAGAAGGTCGAGGCCGAACCCGCCACCTGGCAGGGCCAGCGCCTGGCGCTGGCCCGGGAGGGGGCGCGCGCCGAACGCGCCGCCGCGTGGGCGCAGGAGCGCGCCGAGCTCCTGGTCCAGGCGATCGGCCGCGGCAGCTCACTGGAGGACGCAGCCCGCGATGCGGGCATGACCCTCGAACGTCCCCCGGCGCTCACGCGACGCCCCGACGGCTTCGTGCCGGGACTGGGTGCCGCCGAGGACCTGCTGACCGCAGCGTTCACCCTGGACGAAGGCGAGAGCAGCGACGAGATCTTCGACGTCGCGGGTCGCAAGGTGCTGATCCAGGTCCTCGAGCGGACGGTCGCCGACGAGGACACGATCGCCGAGCGTCGCGACGAGAACCGCTCCACGGCCCTCGTGCAGAAGCAGAACGCGGTGGTCGAAGCCTGGATGGCCGACTACCGGCGCCAGCTCGAAGAAGCCGGCCGCCTGAAGATCAACGCCGCCCTCGCCCTCGGCAGCTGAGAGCGAGCCTCAGCGACGCCCCGGACACGGACGGGCTGGGCGTCGCCCTGCGCGCACGGCGCCACGAAGGCGTCGGGCGCTTCTCCGCGCTGGGCGTCGCCTCAGAAGCAGGGTGCCACGAAGCCAGTTGTGGCGCCCAAAGCCGCAAGAAAGTCAGGCGAAGGATTCCTTCGCCTGGCGGATCAGCGCCATGAACTCGCTGCGCGTCTTCGAATCCGATTCGAAGGTCCCGCGCATGGAGCTCGTGACGGTGTAGCTGTTCTGCTTCTGGACGCCGCGCATCATCATGCAGAGGTGCTTCGCCTCGACGACGACGCCCACCCCCTGAGGCTTGAGCACCTGCTCGATCGTCTCGGCGATCTGCATCGTGAGCCGCTCCTGCACCTGCAGACGACGCGCGAAGATTTCGACCGTGCGCGGCACCTTCGACAGACCGACGACCTTGCCGTTCGGGATGTAGGCCACGTGGGCGCGGCCGAAGAAGGGCACCATGTGGTGCTCGCACTGGCTGTAGAAGTCGATGTCGCGGACGAGCACCATCTCGTCGTAGTCGACGTCGAAGAGCGCGCCCGTCAGGATGTCGGCGGGGTCCTGCGCGTAGCCCTGCGTGAAGAAGCGCATCGCCTTGGCGACGCGGCTCGGCGTCTTCTGCAGTCCGTCTCGACCCGGGTCCTCGCCGAGCTCCTTCAGCATGCCGTGGACGAAGCCCTCGATCGGGTCCGGCATGTCGTCGTCGTTCGCGCTCATCGTGTCTCCTGTGGGAATCGCCGCTCGAGGTCGCCCGCGCCGAGGCGCGCCTCGGAGAAGGCAAGGCCGCACAGAGCGTCGCCTCGCACCGCGGCGGACGGCCGACTCGTTGGCCTCTCCCCACACCGCAACCCCGGAGCGGTCGCGGCGGAGCCTAGCCCCGAAACCCGCCCACGTCAGATCGCCCGCGAGCCCCTCGAGCGCCACCCGGAGCCCTGGCAAGCGCCCCGAAACGCTCGGCATCCGATCCGAAACCACAGCCCCTGGATTCTCGACATCCGATCCGAAACCACAGCCCCTAAACACTCGGCGTCGCCCTACGAGCAAGGCGCCACGAAGTCACCCTGACGCTCAAAGCCGCACTAAAAGCTGCGCATCAGCCCCCGGACCACCCCACGGATCTCGACCTGCGAAGCGTGGTACTCCATGGGCTGCATCGTCGAGTTGGCCGGCACGAGCTTCACGTCCGCCCCGGACCGGTAGAAGCGCTTGAGCGTCGCCTCGTCGCCGTCGACCAGAGCCACGACCGTCTCGCCGTTCCGGGCCTCGCTCCGCCCTTCGATCACCACCAGGTCCCCGTCGCAGATCTGGTCCTCGATCATCGAGTCCCCCCGAACCCGGAGCACGTAGTGGTCCGTGCGGCCCGGGACCATCTCCATGGGAACCGCGACCTGTTCGGCGACGGCGGCATCCGGCTCGATCGCCTCGATCGGACGGCCCGCGGCGACCGTTCCCAGGATGGGAAGGTGCACGCTCTCCGGCGCTTCCTCCTCGGGAACGGGCTCGACGGAACGCGACCGGTTCCAGGCCTTCCGGAGGTAGCCCTTGTCCACGAGGTGCTTCACGTGCTTGTGGACGGTCGCGACGGAGGACAGCCCGAAGGCGGCCGCGATCTCCTCGAGACTGGGCGAGTATCCCTGCTCGGCCACGAAGCCGGAGATGAAGTCGAAGATCTCCCGCTGGCGGCGGGTCAGCGCGGCGGACCGGGCTCCGGAGAGATCGGTCACGGAAGCGGAGTCGGGCGTCTCGGGCATGAGCAGAGGGTCCTCCTCGGGCCCCGGGACGTCCTCCGAACGGAGGCGCCGGCGGGCCTTCGGTGCATTTTCGCCCGAGAGAGTGGCGAAGTCGCGGCGAAAGTCAACCAGGGTGCGATTCCGGGGGACTCATGTGCAACTTTTTTCGGGGCCTTGGTTGACTCGCTCGGGCGCGGGTATAGCTTGCGGCGCCGTTGGCACTCGGGCCCCCCGACTGCCAACGCCGGCCGGGCGCTGCCGTCCGACCACCACAACCCGTTCCCGACTGAACTCCGAGGCGTCCCGCCTGGCACCCATGGCGCACCCATGGCCAGGGGACGTTCCGGAGTCGTCCTTCAACCGCCCCCCTCGGTCAGAGCGGGGGCCCCTGCTCTCCGGCGCCGCCGGAGGACTCCCGACCCGGACGCCCGGGCGGGCAGTCGTAGAGAGGCGACCCATGAAGATCCGTCCGCTCCAGGACCGCATCCTCGTCAAGCGAGTCGACGAGGAAGAAACCACCAGCGGGGGCATCATCATCCCCGATTCCGCCAAGGAGAAGCCCCAGGAGGGCCAGGTGGTCGCTGTCGGCCCGGGCAAGACCCTCGACAACGGCTCGGTTTCCGAGCCCGGCGTGAAGGCCGGCGACCGCATCCTCTTCAGCAAGTACGCCGGCACCGACGTGAACGTCGACGGTGACGATCACATCATCATTCGCGAAGACGACGTCCTCGCGGTCTACGAGTAAGTCGTAGTCAAAAGGAGAAGACGAACATGGCCAAGGAAGTCATTTTCGAGCAGGACGCCCGATCGAAGATCCTCGAGGGCGTGGATGGACTCGCGAACGCGGTCCGCGTGACGCTCGGCCCGAAGGGTCGCAACGTCATCATCGACAAGAGCTTCGGCTCCCCCACGATCACCAAGGACGGCGTGACCGTCGCCAAGGAGATCGAGTTCGAGGACAAGTTCCAGAACATGGGCGCCCAGATGGTCAAGGAGGTCGCTTCGAAGACCTCGGACCTCGCCGGTGACGGAACCACGACCGCTACGGTGCTCGCCCAGGCGATCTTCCGCGAGGGCAGCAAGCTCGTGGTCGCCGGCATGAACCCGATGGACCTCAAGCGCGGCATCGACAAGGCCGTCGCCGCCATCGTCGAGAAGCTCGGCACCCTCGCCAAGCCCACCCGCGACTCCGCCGAGATCGCCCAGGTCGGTACGATCTCCGCGAACAGCGACGCCACGATCGGCGAGATCCTCGCCGAGGCGATGAGCAAGGTCGGGCAGGAAGGCGTGATCACGGTCGAAGAGGGCAAGAGCCTCGAGACCGAGCTCGACGTCGTCGAGGGCATGCAGTTCGATCGCGGCTACCTCTCCCCGTACTTCGTGACGGACCCGGAGAGCATGGAAGCGGTCCTCGAGGAGCCCCTGATCCTGCTCCACGAGAAGAAGATCTCGAACATGAAGGACCTCCTTCCGCTGCTCGAGCAGGTCGCGCGCGCCGGCAAGCCGCTGCTCCTCGTCGCTGAGGACATCGACGGTGAGGCGCTTGCCACGCTCGTGGTGAACAAGATCCGCGGCACGATCAACGTGTGCGCGGTCAAGGCGCCCGGCTTCGGCGACCGCCGCAAGGCGATGCTCCAGGACATGGCGATCCTCACCGGTGGCCAGGTCATCTCCGAGGAGCTCGGTCTCAAGCTCGAGAACGTGACCCTCAAGGACCTCGGCCAGGCCAAGACCGTCTCGATCGACAAGGACAACACGACGATCATCGACGGCTCCGGCGCCAAGAAGGACATCGAGGGCCGCTGCCAGGAGATCCGCAATCAGGTCGAGACCACGACCTCCGACTACGATCGCGAGAAGCTCCAGGAGCGCCTCGCGAAGCTCGTCGGCGGCGTCGCGGTCGTGAAGGTCGGTGCTGCGACCGAGACCGAGATGAAGGAGAAGAAGGCGCGCGTCGAGGATGCGCTCCATGCCACTCGTGCTGCTGTCGAAGAGGGCATCGTCCCTGGCGGTGGCGTGGCCCTGATCCGCTGTTCGGCCGTCCTCGACGACCTGCAGGGTGACAACGAAGAGCAGAACGCGGGGATCAACATCATCCGCCGCGCCATCGAGGCTCCGCTCCGCTTCATCAGCGAGAACGCGGGCATCGAGGGCTCGATCGTCGTCGACAAGGTCAAGGGCCAGAAGGGCAACAACGGCTTCAACGCCGCGACGGAGACCTACGAGGACCTCGTCAAGGCCGGCGTCATCGACCCGGCCAAGGTGGTCCGCACCTCGCTGCAGAACGCGGCGTCGGTCTCCGGCCTCCTGCTCACGACGGAAGCCATGATCGCCGACAAGCCGGAGCCCGCGGGCGCCGGTGGTGGCGGCATGCCCGACATGGGTGGCATGGGCGGAATGCCGGGGATGATGTAACTCTGGTTGGCCTGCGGCCTGCCCGCGCCTTCGGCACGGTGGGCCCATTCAGTCCGGTCCCCGCGCAAGCGGGGTGCTGAACCGATGAAGACGCCCCCGTTGCCTCGAGGCAGCGGGGGTGTTCTCGTTTCGGGGCGCACACTCCCGGAATCCCGGGCGATCCGTTACGTCCGCTACATCGCCCGCGATCTTCCATGTGCTAGTCGTGCGCCTCTGCGGATGCGTGATCTCGCGCTCCGCGGATCGAGGAGGCGGATCGATGGCGAAGCGGAAGCTCTTCTACGCGACCAATCGCGGGCACGTGAAAGGCGAGAACGGCTCGCGCCGGCGTCCCGAGAGCTACGGCCAGGGCTTCTCCTCGGACGGACTCGAGAACCTGCGCTTCGGCCGGCTGAACCTCTCCGTCGACGGGGACCGCATCCGGCGCCACCTGAACGGGAACACGAAGATCGGCCGGGGGAACGGCGGCGACCTCGCGAAATACCTGACGAGCCGGGCGAAGAAACCGGAAGCGATCTCGATCCGGACCTACCGCGAGCACCTGCCGGATCGCGAGGCGTCCGACGCGAATCAGCCGGAGGGCGCGGTCTGGGGTTCGCTCGAGATGTTCGCCGAGCTCCAGGAGGAGATGCGGGATGGGGCGGACGTGCTCGTCTTCATCCACGGCTTCAACGTCGACTGGTACGAGGCCGTGGGGAGCGCCCTGGCGCTCCAGGAGATGCTGAATCGCAAGCCCTCCCTCGTCTCCAGAAAGCAGATCGTCGTCCTCTTCAGCTGGCCGTCGGACGGCAAGGCGATCCCGCACGTCTCCTACAAGTCGGATCGCGCCGACGCCACGGCGTCCGGCCCCGCCGTCGGTCGCGCCTTCCTCAAGCTCCGCGACTTCCTGGTCGCCGAGCGGCGGCGCCAGCGGGACGACGACGCCCCGCCCTGCGACGGCGAGATGAACGTGCTCTGCCATTCGATGGGCAACTTCGTCCTGCAGCACGCGGTCGCCCGCCTCGCCGAGCACACCCCGGGCAGCACGCTGCCGCGCCTCTTCGGGCAGGTCTTCCAGTGTGCCGCGGACGTCGACGACGAAGTGCTCGAGCCAGGGCGCGGCCTCGGCCAGCTCCACCAGCTCGCCAACCGCGTGAACGTCTACTTCAATCGGGGCGACGCGGCCCTGGCGATCTCCGACTACACCAAGGGCAACACGGATCGGCTGGGAACCGCCGGCGCGGCGAGCATGAGCCGCGTCCACAACAAGATCCATCAGGTCGACTGCTCCCCGATCGTGCGCGGCGCGGTCGAGCACAGCTACTACGTGAACGGGCGCGTCAACGACGACATCCGCCTCTCCCTCGACGGCGCGGGACCGGACGACCCGGCTCGACCGCGGCGGCGACCGAACCCCGGGATCAACGAGTTCGTGATGAAATAGGCCGCGGCGTCCGCGCATTCGCCTCCTTCCGTGAACCCCTTCACGGAACGTCCCCTTCCCCCGGATCTACGCTCGTGTTCGTCGCCCGCCCAGGAGGTGCCGTCACGATGTCGAAACGATCCCTTCTCGCCCTCCCCTTCTCCCTGCTCGCGTCCCTCGCCGCGATCTCCCTCGCCGCCCCCGCCGGCGCCCAGTCCGTCGCGATCGCCTTCGAAGGCGACCCCGAACCGGGCGGATCCGGCGGGACCTACAGCGCGCTCCGGGCGCCCGTCGTGAACGACTCGGGCGTGGTCGCCTTCCGTTCGTCGATCGCGAGCGGAAGCGCCACCTCGGGCGTCTACCGGGACGCGGCGTCGGGCGTGGCCGCGATCGCGCTGACCGGCGACCTCGCCCCGGACACGGGCGGCGGAACCTTCACCTCCTTCGGCGACCCCGCGATCAACGCCTCGGGCGACGTCGTCTTCAACGCCACCGTCGGCGGGGGCACCGCGAACGCGGGCATCTGGCAGTCCACCCCTGCCGGTCTCCTCACGATCGTGACGACCCAGGTCGCCGCGCCGGGTACCTCGGGTGGCTTCTACACCGCCTTCGTGTCCCCGATCGCGATCAACGACGTCGGCGAGATCACCTTCTTCGCGAACACGTCGAGTCCCGCCGCGACCGGCGGGATCTTCGTCGAGGGCGACGGCGTGGCGAGCCGGTCGGTCTTCCTCGCGAACCAGGCGTCGCCCCCGGACGTGATCAACGGGACCTACTTCGCCTTCGGCCGGCCGGCCATCAACGCGAGCGGCGACGTCGCCACCACCGTCACGATCTTCGACGGCGTCTCCACCTTCACCGAGGCGGTCGTCGTCGACGAGGCGGGCGGCCCGCGCGTCGTCGCGTTCGCCGGCGACGCCGCGCCGGAGGTGGGCGGCGGCACGTTCCAGAACTTCAACTTCATCGGCCCGCCCGCGATCGACGACGGAGGCGCCGTCTCCTTCAGCGCGAACGTGAACGGCGGCACGGCCCTCCGCGGCCTCTTCCGTGACGAGGCCGGCGCGCTCTCGGCGTCCGAGCTCCAAGGCGAGGAAGCTTTCGGCACGTCGAGCGGCGATTTCTTCCTGTTCCAGGCGGACCGGCTGACGAACACCGCGAGCGGGGGCCTCGGTTTCGCCGCGAATCTGCTCGGCAGCAGCGTGAATGCGGGCGCCTTCTTCACGCCGCCGGGAGGAGACAGCTGGCCGATCGCGGTCGTCGGCGACGTGGTCCCCGACGGCGGGGGCAACACGTTCCGAGCCTTCCCGAGTGCACCGGACGTGAGCGACGGCGGCGATGCGGTCTTCCTCGCCCGACAGGGGCCGGCCTTCGATGACGTGATCGTCCTGGCGGTCCCGGAGCCCGGTCGGACCCTCGGCCTCGCGATCACGAGCCTCGCCCTGCTGCTCGGAACGGCGCGCGATCGGCGGCGCGCCTGCGCGGGACGCTAGGCCGACTCCGCATCCGCCCGGCGGCACGGTACCCTCCGCCGTCATGAGCGAGCTCGACCTCCTCATCGTCGCGCTCGTCTCCCTCGCCGGCTCCCTCGTGAAGGCCGTGACCGGCATGGGCTACCCGCTGATCGCGGTCCCCGTGCTCACGCTCTTCCTCGGAATCGAAGCGGCGATCGTCGTGATCGCCATTCCGAATTCGTTCTTGAATGCTTGGCTGGTCTACGACGCCTGGCCGGACCGCGAACAGACGCGCGACCTGCCGATCCTCGTCGCGGGGGCGCTCGGTGGCGGCGTGATCGGCGCATTCGTGCTGGTCCGCGCTCCGGAGCGGCCGCTGCTGATCTTCCTCGCGGCGGCCGTGTTGATCTACGTCGTCCAGCGGTTCCGGCAGCCGGACCTGGCGCTCGCACCGGCGACGACGAAGCGCTGGTCGCCGCTGATCGGTTCGATCGCCGGGTTCTGCCACGGCGCGGTCGGCGTCTCCGGGCCGATCGTCGCGGTCTGGTTCCACGGCTATCGCCTGCCGAAGAACGCCTACGTCCTGTCGGTCGCCTCCCTCTTCCTGATGGGCGGCCTTGCGCAGCTCGGCGTCCTGATCGGCGCCGGCGCCTACGGCGGCGATCGCTGGCTGGCCACGGGCGTCGCGCTCGTCGCGACCCTCTCCGTCATTCCCGTCGGCAAGCGCCTGCGCACCCGGATCTCGGCCCCGACCTTCGAGCGGATCATCCTCTGGATCCTCGTCGGGTCGGGCCTCTCGCTGCTCTGGCGCGCGATCGGCCAGGCGGGTCCGGGCGCCGTCTGACTCGCCTCGCCTCCCGCTCTACGTCTCGCTCCCTCCCGGCGATTCTCTTATCGTACGCAGCGGACGCGAGGGACGAGCGCCGATGGAACGAGAGAGCAGCGTCGCGGCGGCCGAGCCGAACGGAGAAGCCGGCCCCGACGGGCTCACGGACCGCTTCATCTCGCCGGCGATCCTCGCTCGCGGTGAGCCCCACGTCACCCGCGCGCGCGTGCTGGTCTTCCAGTCCGCCGCCATCGCGGTGATCGCGGCCTTCTCGACCCTCTACCAGGTCCGTTTCGGTGCGTCGGCGCTCGGCCTGGTCGGCACGTTCATCGCGGCCGCCGCGCTGATCACGCCCTTCCTCCTCAGGCGCGCGCACTCCCACGTCTGGGTCTCGGGCGTACTGACCGCCAACCTCTTTCTCGCCCTCTCGGTCGCCAACTTCGTGACCGCGGGACATGGGGTCGTTTCGACGATCTTCATCACGGCGGTCCCGCTGGTCGCGACGCTCACCCAGGGCGTGCGGCTCGGCGCACTCTGGGGCGCGCTCACCCTCGCCGAGCTGTTGGTCCTCGCGCTCTTCCGGGAGTTCGACGTCGAACCGCTCGTCATGCCGAACCCTCGCGCCGCCGAGATCGGAACCATCCGGGCCTCGGTCCTGGTCACGATGCTCGTGACCTCGACGGGCATGCTCCACGCCTACTTCAACGACCTCGCGAGTCGCCGCGCGGTCGAGAGCGAGAGCAACCTCGAGCGCAACCGGGCCAACTATCGGGAGATGCTCGACAGCTCCCCCGACGGTCTCTTCTCCGTTTCGGAAGGCGGGATCATCGACTTCGCCAATCACACGCTGATCCGGCTGCTCGGCCTCTCCTCGCGCCTGGACATCCAGGGGCGCAGTCTGTCCGAGATCCTGGTGGGCGCGGACCTCGAGCATCTTCGCGACGAGGCCGCCGAGCTCGGCGAGGCGGTCGCCGTCGAGTGCGACGTCGTGCACGCCGACGGGACGCGGATCCCGGTGGAGGTCGCCACCAGCCGCTTCTACGTCTACGGCGATCGCGGACAGGTCTTCCGCGTCCGCGACAATCGCCGTTTCCAGACCGCCCATCGCGAAGCGCAGATCCTCCGTGCGACCTTCGACGAGGCACCGATGGGCGTAGGTGTGTTCCGGCTCGATGACACGGAGGTCCTCTACGCCAACGACGCCTACCTCGAGCTGACCGCGTTCACCCGCGACGAGCTGATCGGAAACCGACTCATCGACCTCGGCCGCTCCGAGGAGTCGAACGAGCTCCTCCTCTCCATCCAGCGCGTGCTCGCGCGTGGGGAGTCCATCAATCTCCCGAAGCAGGACTGGCACCAGTTCGGGACGAAGCCGGGCTACGTCGACATCCGCTCCTTCACGGTCCAGCCCCCGGGCGAGGACGCCCCGCGCTGGGTGACCTTCGTCCGCGACGTAACCGCCGTCGTCGAGCTCGAACGCGAGGTCTCCCGCGCCGAACGCATCGACTCCCTCGGCAAGCTCGCCGGCGGGATCGCCCACGACTTCAACAACCTGCTGACCGTGATCATGGGGCAGGTCGACATCCTCGACGAGGACCTCGGCGGCGACCACTGGGCGCACGACTATCTCGCGACGATCATGGACGCGTGCGAACGCTCCGCGGCGCTCACCAGCAAGGTCCTCGACTTCAGCCGCAAGCAGATGCTCAGACCGACGGTCTTCATGGTCGACGACGCGATCCGCAGCCTCGTCCCGCTCCTCCGGCAGCTCGTGCCGGAGCGCATCTCCCTCGATCTCGGCATTGCCCCGGACGACGATCCGCGTGTCCGCTGCGACCCGAGCCGCTTCGAGCAGATCGTCCTCAACCTCGTGGCCAACGCGCGCGACGCGATCGATGGTACGGGCACGATCGTCGTCCGCGTCCGTACCCATCCGGGAAGCGAGGACATCCACCGCTCCCTGGGCGAGGTCGAGATCGAGGTCTCGGACGACGGCGCGGGCATGTCCAAGGACGTGCAGGACCGGATCTTCGACCCCTTCTTCACGACGAAGCCCGTCGGCGAAGGGACCGGCCTCGGCCTCTCGACGGTCCACGGCATCGTCCACCAGAGTGGTGGGCGACTCGAAGTGTCGAGCCGCGAGGGGCAGGGCACGACGCTCCGGGTCTTCCTGCCCTGGACCGATGCGCCGCTGACGGTCCCCGAGACGCAGGCCAACGCCGGCGCGGCGATCGAAGGCGGGCTGCGGACGGTGCTCGTCGTCGAAGACAACCCGGACGTGCGAGCGCTGGTCACGCGCACCCTCGAGCGACTGGGCTTCAGCGTCGTCGCAGCCCAGGACGGAAACGAAGCCAAGGCCTGGATCGAGGATCGGGATCGCGATTTCGAAGCACTGATCAGCGACATCGTGATGCCCGGCGTGAGCGGAGTCGAGGTCGCACGCCTCTTCCGGGCACGCTTCACCCGCCAGCGAATCATCCTGATGTCGGGCTACGCGGAGGACGAGATCGGTCCGATCGAGCAGCTCCCGAGCGACATCCGATTCGTGCAGAAACCCGTCACGGCGAAGGTGCTAGGCGACGCTCTCCGCTGATCCGTCTCCCGCCGCGAGAGCGACGCGTCGAAGCTCGGGAAAGGCCCAATTGACACTGCGCCGTTCGATCCGGTATCGACCCCAGAGGCAATCCGGACGGAACTCGGCTCCCAGGACGGATCAGGCGCTCGGGAAACGGTAGATGGCAGAAGCGAGCGACCCCCGACAGGACGACGCCCCGAACGAGCTAGAAGCCGAGCTCGATTCGCTGGAGCGACTCGTCAGCGGGGTCTCGCACGACATGAACAACCTGACGACCGCGATCCGGACCTCCGTCGACACCCTTCGCCGCCTGCCCGAAGACGCGCCGTCGACGGCGCGCGAGGCAGCGCTCGCGCAGATCGATCGCGCCGCAGCGCAGGCCTCGAGCCTGTCGAGCGCCCTCGCCTCCTTCGGCCGTCGGGAGGTCCAGATCACGGCGGCGGAGCTCGGTACGGTCGTCGAGGATGCTGCGCAGTTCCTGCGGCGCGCCCTCCAGACGGAGATCGAGGTGTTGCCGGCCGCGACCCCGGTCAGCGACCGGCCCACGGTGCACGGCCTCGTGCGAATGGATCTCTCCCGGCTCGTACGGGCCCTGATCCAGCTCTGTGTGCGTGCCGCGCGGGCCGGCGGCAGGATCCGCCTCGCCGCCGTCGGCGATCGGGAGATCTCGGTCGAGCTCGTCCCTGCGGAGGGAAGCGACGCGACCGTGGCCCCGCTCGAGCGGGAGGTCGAGCACGCGAAGACCCTGCTCTCGGAGATCGGGGGCTCGCTCCCGCTCTGCTATGCGGATCGACGCGGCGTCTGGAACGCTTCCCTCCGGGTTTCGTCGGCCCCTCCGGCGAGCATCGTGGATCCCCGCGAGCACGGACGCGGCGCCGCGGTCCGACGCGGACGGGCGCTGATCGCGGAGGATCATTCCCAGGTGCGCGATGCCCTGATCGACGCGCTCTCGCGCTGTGGCTTCTCCGTCGAGGCCGTCGGCGATGGGGACGCCCTCGTCGATCGCGGCCTCGCCGAAGCCGGACAGCACGACGTCTTCCTGATCGACTTCGACCTGCCCGGGCGCGACGGAGCGACGGCCCTCGAAGCGCTCCGGGCGGCCGGCATCCGGACACCTGCCCTGATGATCTCGGGTAACATCGATTTCGGCTCCCGCGTCGAGACGATCGAGAACGCGGACTTCCTGAAGAAGCCCTTCGGCCTCGCCGACATCCGCGCCTGGGCGACGCGCCATCTCGCCGAGGACGAATCGGACACCGCGACGGAGGCGTCCCCGCGATGACGACGACCTCGAAGATCCTGCTGGTGGACGACCAGGAGATGATGCGCGAGGCCCTGGCCCAGCATCTCGCGAGCCAGGACGGCTTCGAAGTCGTCGCCTCGGTCTCGAACCACGCGCTCGCGATCGAAGCCGCGGGCGATCACCAACCCGACGTGGCGCTCCTCGACATCGAGGTCCCCGGCCTCGACTGCTTCGTCGCCGCCCGCGAGATCGCAGAGCGATCTCCCGAGACCCGAATCGTCTTCCTGAGCGCCTTCTGTCGCGACCACTACATCGAACAGGCCCTCGAGGTGAAAGCGGCGGGGTACATCGTGAAGGGCGAAGAGCCGGGCGTCCTCCATCGCGCGATCGAGATCGTCGGGGCGGGCGGCACCTTCTTTTCCGAGCAGGTCGAGAATCGACTCGTCCTCGGCGACGATGGACTGATGATCGCCGAGCCGGGCTCGACCCGGGCGGCATCCTTGACCAAACGCGAGCGCGAGATCCTTCGCTACGTCGCGGTCGGCATGTCCAAGAAGGAGATCGCGTCCCTCGTCGACCTCTCCGTCCGGACCGTCGACGCCCACGTCCGGAACATCATGGAGAAGCTCGACCTCCACGACCGCGTCGAGCTCGCCCGCTTCGCCATTCGCGAGGGTATTTCGCCTCAATAGAGCGTAACTCTCCGATTTTGGAACATTTTTTCTCCGCCCCCTCGCAACCGAGACGACGCTCTCCGGTGTCATTAGTGTCCTGGAGGTGATGGCCGTCACCGCTTCGCGCCCCCGAATCAGGTGGGATGGTCTCAAGCGAGGAGGGATTCCCCATGGCGTCGGCAATTCCTGGACGAGTCGATCGAGACACACGCGGCGGTGAGGCCTTCAGGCGGACCGCCCACGATGCACGTGCGCGCGTCTCGACGCGCGCGCAGGCGGGCGGGCAGGTGGCGCAAGCCGTCGCGCCGCCCGACATCGACGTATTCCGCCTGGTCGTCGCGGCCGCAGGCCTCTCCGTGGGGGTCGTCCTGCCCGCGGCACTCATCCTGTGGGCGGCGTCGGACGTACTCGCGGGCCTGGGCGCACGCGTCCTCGCGCTGCTCGCCTAGCCCGACCCCCTGCGGCGTCGCTCAGTCGAACGCCGCTGCAATCCGCGGTGGGGCCGGCTCGGCACCCGTCGTGTCGATCGCGACCTCGATGTCGTCGCCGTCCCGCGACGAGCTCTCGAGGAGATTCCGCCGGACCTCGACGATCACGCCTTCGGTGTCGTGACCGATCTCGAGGCGAGGGGTCGCCGGCCGCTTGAAGCGGACCTCGGCGAAGGGCAGCTCGAAGGGAATCTCCAGCTCCAGCCCGGGCAGCGAGAAGTCGATCGCGCCCACCGCGCCCGCCGCGTCGTCTTCGCGGCCCCCGCTCCAGAGGGCGAGGCCCAGGACGAGGGCGAGGATCCCGAAGTAGAAGACGTCTCCTCGTCGACCGGTCATGACGCCCAAGCCTCGCGCGCGCGGACCGCGCCAGACGGCGGTCACGCGATCATCGAGGGGTAGCGCCGATCATAGCAGAGCCCCGATCCACCCCGTGCATTCGCCATTGCTCCGCGCGACGAGGATGCGAACCTGTTCGGACCGACGCGACCCGCGAGACGTCCTCTCGACGGGAAGACGAAGACCCGGAAGGAGCGGAATGGCGGAGATCGATGGCGGACGGATCGCAGCGCGACAGCTGAATGCGCTCGGGATCGATCACCTCTTCGGGGTGGTGGCCGGACCGATGATCGAGCTCTTCGGCGGCGCACAGGCCGAGGGCATGAAGGTGATCGGCAATCGGCTCGAGCTGAACGGCTGCTTCATGGCGAGCGCATGGGGCTGGCAGAAGAAGAAGCCCGGGGTCTTCGTCGCGGGCTCCGGGCCCGCCGTCACGAACTGCCTGACGCCCCTCTACGTCGCCACCGAGAGCGCGATGCCCCTCGTGGTCCTGGGCGGCTCGGCCTTTTCCGGGACGACGGGCCTCGGCGGCTTCCAGGAGCTCGACCAGGTCTCCGCAGCGAAGCCCGTGTCCAAGTGGACCGGCCGCGTCGATTCGACGGAGCGGATCGGGGAGTGGATCCGGCTGGCCGTCGGCAAGGCGCTCGAAGGCAAGCCGGGCGGCGTCTATCTCGATTTTCCGGCGGAGGTCGTGTCTCGCAAGCTCGATGCGGACGCGGTCCCGATCCTCGCCACGCCGGAGATCACGACGCCCCAGCCGGACGCGAACGCGATCGATCGGGTGGCGGAGCTCCTCGCGAACGCCGAGCGACCGCTGATCGTGATCGGAAAGGGTGCCGGCTGGGCCGACGCGGACGAAGCACTCACGAAGCTGGCCGACATGGGCATTCCCTACGTCTGCGCGCCCATGGCCCGGGGCACGATCCCGGACGATCATCCGAGCTTCGCCAACGCGGCGCGCTCCCATGCGATCGGCGGCGCCGACGTCGTCGTGATGATCGGCGGCCGCTTCAACTGGATCTTCGGCATGGGCCGCCGCTTCGCCCCGGACGCGACGATCGTCCACGTGGACATCGAAGCGGAAGAGCTCACCAGCGGAGCCCCGGTCGAGCTCGGGATCGTGGCCGACGCCCGGGCGACCGCGGAGGCCCTCGTGGCCGCCCTCGACGGTCGGACCCTCGCCACCACGCGGGGCGAGTGGCTCTCCGGCATCCAGGCGAAGGCACGCGCGAACGAAGAGAGCGCACGGGCGGTCCTGACGGACGACTCCATCCCGATCAATCCCTACCGGGTCGTGGCGGAGATTCGCGACGCCCTTCCCCGGGACGCGATCGTGACCTCCGAGGGCGAGACGATCATGGGCATCTGCCGCGCGATGCTCCCCTCCTTCGTGAATCGATCACGACTGAACGCCGGAACGACGGGCTGCATGGGCGTCGGCGCGCCCTACGTCGTCGGCTCCGCCCTCGCCTGTCCGGACCGGCTCTCCGTCGGCGTCCTCGGCGACTACGCCTTCGGCGCCGCGGCGATGGTCGTCGAGACGGCGGCGCGGGTCGGTGCGAATCCCGTGTTCATCGTCGTGAACAACGAGGGCGTCGCGGGTCACATGCTCCAGGACATGTACATGCCCCCGGACTCGCCGCGGATCGCGTCGCTGCTGCCCGCGCGATACGACAAGATCGGCGAGATGGTCGATGCACACACCGAACACGTCGAAAGACCCGAGGCGATCCGGCCGGCCATCGATCGGGCGCTCGAGACCGGAAGGCTCTCGGTCGTGCACATCAAGGTCGACCCAAAGTCGACGCGCATCTCCGGCTCGAACTATCTCCAATAGCGGTACACGAAGGCGGGACCGCGCCGCTCCGACGGCGACCGCGCGCGACCCTCAGGAGGATCCCAAGATGCCCCAGCCCCTCGAAGGTCTCCTCGTCCTCGACTGGACGATCTGGCAACAAGGTTCGGTCGCAGGCGCCATGCTGGGTGACATGGGCGCGCGCGTGATCAAGATCGAGCAGCGCGGGACCGGAGATCCCGGTCGCTGGCTCGTGGGCGCAGGCGGCGTCGATACGAGCGACCTGCCCAACTGGTACTTCGAGGCCAACAACCGGAACAAGGAATCGATCGAGGTCGACCTGAAGCGACCCGAGGGACGGGAGGTCGTGCTGGCCCTCGCGGAGAAGGCCGACGTCTTCATCCAGAACTACCGCCACGGCGTCGCGGCGCGACTCGGACTCGACTATGCGAGCCTGAAGGAGCGCAACCCGAAGATCATCTACGGAAGCGCCACCGGCTACGGCCCGGAAGGCGACGAGAACGCCGAGCCCTCGTTCGATCATCTGGGGCTCGCGCGGTCCGGCATCATGAACGCGGCGGGCGAGCCCGGCATGCCGCCGCTCGGCATCGCCGGCGGGATCGCCGACCAGATGGGCGCGATCATGCTGGCCTACGGCGTGATGACCGCCCTCGTCGCCCGGGAGCGCTACGGCATCGGTCAGGAGGTCAACGCCTCCCACCTCGGATCGATGTCCTTCCTCCAGGGTCTCTCGCTCTCGATGAAACTGATGGCGGGGATCGCGATGCCTCGCAGTCTCCGTAGCGAAGCGGGCAACCCGCTCTGGAACCACTACCGCTGCAGCGACGACCAGTGGATCGCCCTCGCGATGCTCCAGCCCGACCGCTACTGGGCGGACTTCTGTCGCGTCATCGAGCGCCCCGAGCTGGCGGAGGATGCGCGCTTCGCAGACATGGGTGCTCGAACGGAGCACCGCGTCGAGTGTGTCGCGATCATCGACGAAGCCTTCGCGAGGCGGCCGCGGGCGGAATGGATGCAGCGCCTGAAGGACGATCCCGGCGACTTCATCTACACGATCGTGAACACCGTCGACGACCTGCCCGACGATCCCCAGGTGCTGGCCAACGACTACGTCGTCGAGATGGACCATCCGCAGCACGGCCCGACGAAGATGGTCGGCGTGCCCGTCGGCCTCACCGAGACCCCGGGCAGCGTGCGCCGAGCGGCGCCGGAGCTCGGACAGGACACCGAGCTCGTCCTGATGGAGCTCCTCGGCTGGGATTGGGACCGGATCGCCGCGCTCCGCGAGAAGGAAGCGATCTAGCCCACCGGCCCGCCAGGGAGCCCTGCCTCCCTACTCCGCCGCGGTCTCCTTGATCTGCTCGTTGAGGGCCTCGAAGAGGGCTTCGGTTCCGAAGGACCCGTCGGTCTCCTCGTTCCCCGCTGCCCACTCGGGCCCGACGAGCTCGGGTCCCTCGCCCGGCGGGAGCGGAGGCGTGTAGTACCCGAGGGCGTAGCTCCCGCGCGCGTAGCCGATCAGCGCTTGCAGCTCGGGATCGAGATGGCGCGCGATCTCCGGGGGACACGCCAGGTACTGGTTCTCCTCCTGGCGAAGCCATCCGAGCGTGTAGGTCATGTTCACACCGATCCGGTCCGCGTCGGAGACATTGGCGCCGCCGCCGTGGAAGACGGAGCCCGAGTAGACGAGGACCGACCCCGCGGACATCTCCGCGAAGGTCACCTCGTCCGCAGTCGGGCGGCGCGTGTCCTCCCAGTCGACGCTCCCCGGCGCGACGTGGGTCGCCCCGTTCTCCCGCGTGAAATCCGTCAGCGCCCAGATCGTGTTGAACTGCGGCTGGAGCGCCCGATCGAGATAGGTGCCCCACGCCCAGCGGTCGCGGTGGATCGGTTGTTCGGACTGGCCGGGTTGAATCGTGATGATCTGGCTGAGGTGGAGCTGGATCGTGTCGCACCAGGGCGACAGGAAGTGGCGCGCGGCGGGCAGGATCGACGCGTGCACGATCATCTCGCGGCTCGCCTCCGAGCGTGCGACCAGCGCGCCGGTCCGCTTCGTGTGCTTGCCGGTGAACTCGTCGGGCCCGGTGTCGGTCGCCTCGATGTAGGGGTGGAGCTCGGCGACGGCACGCGCGACCTCGCCCGGAGAGAGCACCGCCTCGAGGATCAGGGCGCCGTCGCGGGCGACGATCTCGCCGATCTCCTCCGGCGACGTGGTGGCGGGACGGCGTTCGAGCACGGGCATCCAGGCGACCTCCGGCTCCCGAATCGGAGCTTCGCACCCGATTCTGTCGAACCCGGTGGCTCTTCGCCGCTCCGGGTCTGGCGCGCTCGCCGGTGGGAAATCGAGGGCATCCAGCCCCGCAAGCCGCTGCGCACAGCCCCCTCGCTCAAGCACCTCCGCGACCGCGCCGATTCGTGGAGGGGAGGTCCGCATGGCCCGAACCGACGACCGCGATCCCGACACGCTGATCCGGCCCGAGACGGAAGTCCTGAACCGCGGCTTCGATCCGCGGCTCTCGGTCGGCTCCGTCCGCCCGGCGGTCTTCCGCAGCTCGACCTACGTGTTCTCGTCGCCGGAGGCCGCCGAGCGTGCCTTCGAGGTCGCTCTCGGGAAGCGCGACGCTGCCTTCGGTGAAGACATCGAGCTGATCTACGCGCGCCTCTCCCACCCGAACGCCGAGATCGTCGAGGACCAGATCGTTCCGCTCGAGCAGGCGGCGACCGGCGCGGCCGTCTTCAACTCCGGGATGGCGGCGATCGCCACGGTGCTGATGACGCTCTGCCGTCCCGGTGGCGTCGTGATCCACACGGTGCCCGTCTACGGCGGCACCCATCACCTTCTCCACGAGCTCCTGGCGCCCTGGGGCCTGCGCGCGATCGGCGTGCCGGCGGGGGACGGGGACGGCCTCGAACGCGCGATCCTCGAGACCGAGGACGTCGGCGCCGTCCTGCTCGAGACCCCGGCGAACCCGACCCTCCGGATGACCGACATCGAAGCGGCCGCCCGCGCAGCCCGGTCGAGGACGCAGCCCGCCCCCGTCGTCGTCGACAACACCTTCCTCGGCCCCGTGCTGCAACATCCGCTCGTGCTCGGCGCCGACCTCTGCGTCTACTCCGCCACGAAATACCTGGCCGGCTTCAGCGACATGCTGGGCGGCGTCGTGACCGCGCGGGACCCGGCACTGATCGAAGCGCTCAAGGGCACCCGGGCGCTGCTCGGGAACATCCTCCAGCCCGACGAGTGCTGGCTCCTCGACACGCGGCTCCCGACCCTCGGCCTCCGCATGCGCCACCAGAGCGACAACGCCGCCCGGATCGCCGAGACGCTCGCCGAACATCCCGCGATTCGAACCATCCACTACCCGATGTACTTCGAAGAGTCCGAACAGCGCCGGATCACCGAGGCCCAGTGCGACCATCCGGGCGCCGTCTTTTCGATCGAGCTCGCCGACAAGAAGGCGGCATTCGACTTCCTGCGCCACCTCGAGCTGACGAAGAACGCCGTCAGTCTCGGCGGCATGGAGTCCCTCGCCTGCCATCCTGCGACGACCACCCACTCCGAGATGACCGATGCCGAGCTGGCGGCGGCCGGCGTGACACCGGGGCTCGTCCGAATCTCCGTCGGACTCGAGGACTGGCGCGATCTCGTCCGAGACTACGAGCGAGCGCTCGAGCGCATCGACGCGAAGGCGACCGACGCCTGACCGCAGGGAACGGTCGGCCGCGGCGCGGTGACCGAGGGACGAACCCGAGCCCTCCCGAGGTCGCGCCCATGACGTTTCGTCTCTTTCCGACCCTGCTGCTCTCCGGCGGCATCACCTTCTCGCTCTTCTGGGTGATGACGGCCCTGATCGCCGTCCCGGACGTGCTCGAGATCGAACCGGATCTCTTGCCGACGATCGACCTCGTCGACGTCCGGCTCGAGCAACCGCCGATCCCGGAGCCCGAGGAACGGCCGAAGCGCGAGGAGATCGAGCCCCAACCTCTGACGCCGACCCAGCCCTTCGAGCCGGGCGAGGGTCTTCGGGTCATCGCGCATTCGAAGCCCCTCCCGGGCGATCTCGTCGAGGCCAAGCCCACGCTCGGCGTCGCCGTCGACGGCGACGCGATCCCGCTCGTGCGTGTCCCGCCGCGCTATCCGGAGCGCGCGATGGCGCGAGGCGTCGAGGGGCGCGTGCTCATCGGCTTCACGATCGACCCGACGGGCAACGTGCGATCGCCCGAGGTGCTCGCCGCCGAGCCCCCGAACGTCTTCGACCGCGCCGCGATCGAAGCGGTCTCCCAGTGGAAGTACAACCCACAGGTCCGGAACGGTCGCCCCGTAGAGCGACCGGGCATGAAGATCGCGATTCCCTTTCGACTCGGCGAGCACGAAGCACGATGAATCGACGGTCGGTACGAGTGCGTTAGGATCGAAGACCGCCGTGCGACGTCTCGACACGGGCGGCGCAGGAGTCTTCGATCCATGGACATGCACCCCGACGACCGCTTCCATCCGCCGGAGAACGACGATCCCTTCTGGACCGAGACGTGCTGGTTCACCTTCGCCGTTCCCGAGCGCAAGCTCTCCGGACAGCTCTACCCGTTCTTTCGCCGGAACCAGGGAGTGACGTCGGGCGCCGCGGTCCTCTGGGATCCCACGGGCCACCAGCTCCACGACTGCCTCTACCACAAGAACCTGTGGCATCTCCCGATTCCCGAAGATCAGGACCTGACGGATCTCCGCCTCGTGAACGGCCTCCACTACAGATGCCTCGAGCCGCTCTCGAAGTACGAGCTCCACTACGTCGACCCGGATCGCGACGAAGTCGAGATCCACCTGACCTACGAGGCGATCTGCGAACCGAACCGGCTCGGCGGCGGACACCTCGACCAGCCCGGTCGCTACACCGGTACGATCCGGATCGAGGACGAGACGATCGACGTCGACGCCTTCGGCATGCGCGACCGGTCCTGGGGCTCGCGTTCACAGATCGGTCCGGGACTCCATCCGGGCGCGGACAACCGCAACGGCGGATACACCTACGCGACGATGTCCGACCAGGACGCCTGGCACATCATCACGGCCAACTTCGGCACCGGATACGTCGGCATCCACGGCTTCCTGCTCCGCGACGGCGTCTGGTCGAAGCTCGTCGAGGGCACCCGCGAAGTGCTCGAGCGGAAGGACTACTGCCCGTCACGCGTTCGCATCACGGGCAAGGACGAGCTCGGCCGGACCTTCGAGGCGGAGGGCGAGCCGCACAACCGATTCGGCGTCCACCTGAATCCGAATCTCTGGACCTGGAACTGCCTGACCGACTGGCAGTGGGACGACGGCAAGCGCGGCTGGGGCGAGGACCACGACAACTGGAGCGCTTCCGCGTTTCGCAGATTCGTCCGCTACGGCGAGGAGTAGGGACGCGCGCCCCGGCCGGACGCGCGAGAGCGCCGGCTACGGATCAGCCCTGGCGGGAGCGCACGTACTGCTCGAGCGCCCGGCGATGGGAGCCCGCGAGGGCGGTGAACTCGAGACCGAAGTGGTGCGCCTCGGCTTCGCACTCGGTCACGTGCTTGATCACGCCCATCGCGAGGAAGGGCTTCTGACCCGGCAGGGTCACGACGAGCTCCACCTCTTCCGCGAGATCGACCCCCTCGAAGCCGTGCGGCACGAAGATGCCGAGGCCCGTGGTGCTCACGTTCCGCGCGCGGAGCACGTCGAGGGATCCACGTCCCATGACCTGGACCTCGACGGGGGCCATCCGCAGCGGCACCACCCGCTGCTTGCGCCAGTTCTCTTCGTTCCGGGTCGCGAGCCAGCCCATGCGCCGCATATCGGATCGCGCCACGACGCGCTTGAGAGACGTGCGCGGGGCCTCTCGGGCATTCACCCGAGAAGCCACCCCGCCGCAGCCCCGGTATCCTCCGCTCGCCCCCCGCTCTCGTCGATGCGCGCCGCCCGCGACCGCGGCGTCCGTCGACGTCCGAGGCATCCCCTGGCGAGTCCCCGGCGACCCCGACGAAGACGCCGTCGTTCCCGGCGCAAGCAGCGCATCCCGCCGAAGCTGCGCACAGCCCTCGTACGCGGGCTGCGCTGGGCAGGCTTCGCGACCCTCCCCTTCCTGCTCCTGGTGCGCGGCTCCGTGACGGCCCACCAGTACTTCGATGCGCCGGGCTGGATCGCCGTCACGATCGGAGCGGGCCTCGCCGCGATCTGCCTGACGGTCTTCGGCAATCGTGCGTCCCGCCGCTTCACGGGCCGGGACCGGAGGCGGGAGGTCGCGCTCGTCGTCGCGCTCCCGCTGGTGCTCTCCTTCTCCGTCTACTCGCTCGGCTGGCTCTCCCACGCCAACGCCAAGAGTCCGGCGATCAGCGCGAGCTGGCAGGCGCTGCACCCGGCCCTGCGCCTGGCCGTCGGCACGGCGCGCCTCGCCGATGCGGACGTGGTCGTGACCGACATCGCCCGCAGTCGATCCGACTACGCGCGAATGGGCCTGCGACCGGTCCGCCGATCGAACCACTACGTCCAGGACGACGGCTGGGTCCACGCCGTCGACTTGCGGACCCGTGGCCGCGGCCCCGTACGCAACGCACTCGCCCACGCCTGGTTCGTAGCGATGGGCTTCGACACCCTGCGTCACGCCGGCACGGCGGATCACCTGCACATCGCACTGCCCTGACGGTCGGGCCCGACCGCAGCCGTCGAAGCCGGATCAATCGCCCTCGACGTAGTCCTCGAGCACCCGGTGGAAGTTCCGGATCCGGCGCTCCTGCGCAGCGAGGTGGAGCCCTTCGAAGCCGGCCGAGTGCATCCCCTGCTGGATCGGCGCGGCGGAATCCCCGTCCTGTCGGAGCGCCAGATGGAGCTCCTTCTCCTGCCCGTCGCCCCAGACCGCATGGCGGTGGACGGGCCGCGGCGGCGGCTCCATGCCGCGCGGGATGCGGTCGTAGTTGTAGTAGTCCCAGAACATCCGGTCCGGGTCCTTCGGATGCGGACGCGCGCGGAAGAGCCAGAAATGGCCGGGGCTGATGTTGAAGGTCAGGTTCGGGAAGAACGAGTAGTGGACGTCCATCATCAGCTGCTCGTCGTGCAGCTCGTCGAAGTCGAGGCCGTTCGCCTCGCCCATCGCGCGGAGGTTGCGGATCAGCTCCGGCCGGATCTGATCGGCCCGCCCGTCGTAGTCGCGGGGATCGAGGCCGAACGCCTCGAGCATCCCCGCCATCTCCTTCGTGACCTGCCCACGATCGCGGTAGCCCGCCGACTGCGCCTTCTGGTCCGTCCACCGCGGGCTCGGCGTCCCGATCTTGAAGAGGAAGCGACTGTGCTTGCCGAAGAGGTCGATCGGACAGTCGACGTCGTCGCTGATCTCGAGCAGCTCCGGGTGGATCCCCTGGACGTGGTAGACCTCGTTGAACGCGTCGACGCCCACCTTCCAGTTGCACTGCCACTCGAAGGTCATGTGTTCGGTCAGCGCGTAGTTGCGATCGAAGTGGTACGGCGCGAGGTGCTCCCCGGCGACCCCCAGGAACTCGGCGAGAGGCTCGGCCTCGGGGTCCAGATTCACGAAGACCCAGGCGCCCCAGGTGTCGACCGAGACGCTCGGCATGCGCCCGTGCTCGGGCAGCCCCTGCGGATAGTCCTCGCGATCCGGCACGCCGCGCAGCCGCCCCTGGAGATCGTAGGCCCAGAGGTGGTAGGGACAGACGAAGGTCTTCCCGTGACCGCGCTCGGCCTCGCAGACCCGGTAGCCGCGGTGCTGACACGAGTTGTGGAAGGCATCGATCCGATCGGGGCCGGAGCGCACGACGAGGATCGATTCCCGGCCGATCTCGAAGGTGAACCAGTCCCCGACCTCCGCGACGTCGGCCACGGGCCCGGCCATCAGCCAGGTCCGCGGCCACATCCGCTCGAACTCCCGCTCCATCCACTCGCGCGAGATGTAGCGCTCCTTGGGGATCAGGGCGGTGCCCAGATCGGGTTCGTCGTACTTCTCGAGGGGCGTGCGGGCCATCGGAACCTCTTCGTCTCCTGCGTGCGTGGCGGTCAGCCGAGACTCGGCGCGCGGTCCGGCTTCGCCACGTCGTAGATCCGCGCGGCGTTGTCGAAGAGCAGCTTGCTCCGGACCTCCGGCTTCGCCTCCCTGAGCCCCGCGTCGATCTTCTCGCGCACGTTGCCGTACAGACAGACCGGATGGGGGTAATCGGTCTCGAAGAGGATGTTGTCGACCGGGATCCGATCCATGAGCTGCGCCGGTGCGTACTCCTCGAAGAAGTAGCAGGCGTGGACCTGGCGCTCGAAATACTCGGAGGGCTTCAGCTTCATGTCCGGCCGCTGCTCGCGCACCCGACCGTAGTCGAAGGTGTAGTCGCAGGACTCGAGCAGGAAGGGAATGAAGCCGACGCCGCTCTCGACGGAGATGACCTTGAGCTCCGGGTATCGGGCGAGGACGCCGGAGAAGAGGATGTCGACGATCTGCTTCGCGTTGTCGAGGAAGAGGCCGGTCGTGAACATTCCGTTCACGCCGCCGGGTCCGTAGTGCTCGATCCGCTCCTCGGTCCAGTAGGCCTCGCCGGTGAAGTTCCCCGCGCCGATGTGGAAGCTGACCGGCATGGCATGGGCCTGGGCCGCCTCCCAGAGCGGGTTCCAATGGGGATTCGCGAGGACGGGCATCCCGTGGCTCTGGGGCTCTCCCGTGAAGAGGATCCCCTTGTGACCCTTCGCCGCGCAGCGCTCGATCTCCTTCACGGAAGCCTCGACGTCCCAGAAGGGCAACGCCGTGATCGGGATGAAACGTTCCGGCGCGGGCGACGCCCAGTCCGTCAGGAAGTCGTTGTAGGCCTGCACACAGGCGAGCATGAGGTCCGGATCCTCGAGTCCCAGGAAGACCTGACTGCCGAAGCCGCCGACGTTCGGATAGAGCGCCATCGCCCAGATCGCGAGGGAGTCCATGTAGTCGAGGCGGGCGTGGGCGTCGTGGGAGGCCTGGGGACACTCGGCGAAGCTCGACGGGGCATCCGGGAAGGGATTCTTCCAGCCGGCGGTGGCGGTGTGCCCGACCGGCGTGATCGGCGACATGTTCCCGACGACCCACTCCTCGTAGCCGCGATCGTTGATCTGGATCTTCGGCGCCAGGTCCTTCCACTTCGCCGGCAGCCGGCTCGAGAAGAGATCCGGGGGCTCGGTGATGTGCGTGTCGACGTCGATCACCCAGTCGACGATGGGGGAAGCGTTCAGAGCGGGCGCGGCCATGGCGGATCCTCCTCGTGCGGGCCCGGCGGTGGGCCCGGCGTCGCGATCTTGAAATTCTAGACCGAAACGGGACCCGCGCGAGACGGGATTTACGAGGCCTGACTCCCGGGCGGGCTACCGTTCAGCCACGACACCGCCTTCCCGATCGTCGTCCGCGACGAAGGCACGCCCACGACCAAGACGTGAAGTCCGAGGACCGACCCCTGACCGCGAAGCCGAAGCGCCCCTGTGCCTGCTCTGGTGTCCGGTGGTGCGCCGATTGCCGCGATCCCGAGACGAGGCGCCTCCATGGGCTGCGCACGCCGCTCCCGCTCCCGCCGCTCCTCGCCGGCGGCGACTACACGCCGGATGGTGAGGGCGTCCATGCGTTCGACGTGGCGATCCAGCGAGCGCCCACCCTCCCCGACTTCGAGGGCGTGCGTCTGCTCGAGGACTTCGTCTCCGAAGACGAAGCCGAAGCGCTCCTGGCCGGGTTCGAGCGAACACCCTTCCTGCCCTCACAGAGCGGTCGGGAGAAGCTCCATTTCGGCCCACGCGTGAACTTCAATCGGGGTCGGGTCGACCCCGAGCGCCTCCACGGTCTGCCCGCCTGGGCCCCACCGCTCGAGACCCGGCTGCGCGAACGCGTGGCCGCCGCCTTCCCCGCCGACGATCCGGTCCACGACGCCCTCGCGCGCTACGTCACGACGGACGTATTCGTCCTCCGCTACGCCCCGGAACGCGCCTCGAATCTCGACTTCCACCTCGACGATCTCTTCGCCTACGGCGAGCTGATCCTCGATCTCTCGCTCGCCTCCGACACGACCCTGACGCTCTACCGGGGCCGGCCGGACGGAGAAGTCGACGACCCCGACGACGTGGTGCCGGCGTGCGTTCGTGTTCCCCTGCCCGCGCGGTCCCTGGCCCTGCTCTTCGGGCCGGCGCGTTTCGCCTGGGAGCACGCGCTCCTGGCGCCGGACCTGCCCGCCCCGCGGACGAGCATCACGTTCCGGACCGTGAGCGAGGCGCTGGCCGCGCTCCCCGAAGGCCGCGAGGTCCTCGAACGGGCGAAGCGGATCCTGCCTGCGTCCTGAACCCGTCGGGTCAGTCGCCACTGCCGACGACCTTCGACGCCAGCTCGTCGAGCCGGTCGAAGACCTCACGCGCGACCCGCATGGATCGCAGCGCCTGAGGCACGCCCGCATAGACCGCGGTGTGCATGATCACCTCGGCGATCTCCTGCCGGGAGAGGCCGTTCGCGAGGCCGGCCTCGACGTGGACGCGGAGCGTGTGCTCGTCCCGCAGGACGGACATGATCGAGATCGTCGCGACGCTGCGCTGGGCGCGGGTGAGTCCGGGACGGTCCCATACGGCGCTTCCGTTGCGATCGATCCACTCGTTCCAGTCCGCCTCGATCTCCCGGGGCGCGGGGTTCCGGGAGAGGAAGTCCTGGGCCGCTTCCTCGATCGAACGTGCTCCTGCCTGCTCTTTCTCGTCCGCCACCTAGCGGGCCTCCGCCAGCGTCGCGGCGTCGACGCCGAGGGGACCGAAGATCTCCTCCGCATGCTCGTCGAGGGCCGGGGCCCGGCGACTGATCCGCCAGGGGCTCGCGGGCAGCTTGTAGGGCGCACCGGGATAGCGGACCGGCGCATCACGCTCGGGATGCTCGACCTCGACGGGGTAGCCTCGAGCGACGAAGTGATCGTTCTCGAAGGCCTCCTCCGGCGAAAGGATCGCGCCGACCGTGATGTTGATCTTCTGCGCCCCCTCGAAGAAGCCGTCCGCGGTCGAGTTCTCGGCGATCAGCTGGAGCGCGTCCCGTGCAGCGGAGAACGCCGCGGTCACCTCGTCGTCGACGCCGATGTCGGCGAATCCGATCGATTCCCGGTGGCGCGCGTTGTCGAGGAAGATCGCCTCCGGGAGCCGTGGGACGAGACCGAGCTCGTCGAGCCAGTCGTAGAGCGCTCCGAAGCCCGCCGGGGTGCGTGGCGGCATCCCCGTCGTCGCGTAGCGACCGTCCTGGCACTGGATCTGGACCGGCATCGTCATCATCGGCATCGCGTGCCGACCGGTCTGCCGGATCACCGTGGCCCCCTCGACCAGCCACATGTACGAGGCCATCTCGGTCGTGATGTTGGCCGCCGCGTGCATGCTCAGGTCGATGAACTGCCCCTCGCCGGTCACGCCGTGGTGGAAGATCGCCGTGAGCGCCGACATCACCGCGTAGTGGCTCGCGGTCTGGTAGCCCTGGTTGCCGCCGCCGCGAATCGGCGGGAGCGAGTGGTCGTCGTAGCCGCAGCTCCAGGCGGGGCCGCCCCCGGCGATGATCGTCAGATCGGTGACCGGCTCGTCCTTGCGACTCGATTCGCGTCCGAAGGGGGTGACCGACACGTGGATCAGATCGGGCTTCACCTTCACGAGGTCGTCGTAGTCGAGCCCGAGGACGGCGAGACGCCCCGGGGCCTCGGACTCGATCAGCACGTCGGCGCTCGCGACGAGGGCGAGGAACGCCTCTCTGGCGGCCGTCTTCTCGAGATCGAGCACGACACTGCGCTTGCTCGTGTTGTAGTGCCAGAAGTAGAGACTCTCCCCACCTTCCTGGTCGTCGGCGAAGGGCGCGTAGCCGCGACTCGCGTCGCCGCCGGGTGCTTCCACGAGGATCACGTCCGCCCCCATGTCGCCCATGAGCTTCCCGGCCCATGCGATCCGCTCGCTCGCGAGCTCGACGATTCGCGTTTCCTGGAGCGCGCTCATACGATCCCCTCCTCGTGCAGACGAGCGATCTCGTCTGCGTCGTATCCCAGCAGCGACGAGAGGACTTCGTCGGTGTGCTGCCCCACGCAGGGTCCGCCCTGCTCGATCTTCCAATCCGTCTTCGAGAAGTGCGCCGGAAGGCCGTCCACGCGGACGCGGCCCATCTTCGCGTGCTCCACCTCGGGCCAGAGGCCGAACTCCGTGGTGCCCGGATCGTGTTCGATCCGCTCTTCCGGCTTCTGGACCGCCGCGGTCGGAACACCCTCGCCGATCGCGCTCCGCTGGATGTCGAACTTGTCACGCGTCTGCGTCCAGGTCGTGAGCTTCGCATCGAGCTCGTCCTGCGACGCGATCCGGCCGGCGAGCGTTCGCCACTTCTCTTCCTTGGCCCAGGGCTCCCCGATGAGGTCGGACAGAGCCGCCCAATCGTCGTCGCTCCGACAGGCGATCGAGACCCAGTCGTCGTCTCCTGCACAGGCGTAGATCCCGTGCGGCGCCATCGGCGGCGACGAAGAGCGGTTGCCGTTGGGACTGCCCTCCCGTCGACTCGGGCGACCGTTGACCGTCCAGTCGAGGATCGCCGGTCCGTTGAGCGAGAGACCTGCATCGGTACAGGAGAGATCGACCCACTGTCCCTCGCCGGTTCGCTGCTTGTGGATCAGCGCGAAGAGGATCGCGAGGGCCATGTACATCCCGCCCGTATGGTCCATGTAGGAGTAGCCCCAGCCGGCGGGCTCGCGATCGGGCAGGCCTGAAGTGAAGGTGAGACCGCTCATCGCCTGCACGATCGGCCCCCAGGTCTTGTACGGCGCGTAGGGACCTTCGTGACCGAAGCCGCAGTTCGAGACGTAGATCATGTCCTCGCGGATCTCGCGAAGCCGGTCCCAGCCGAAGCCCCACTTGTCGAGGACCCCGGCCGCGTAGTTCTCGGACACGACGTCGGACTTCGCGATGATCTCGGTCAGGATCTCCTTGCCGCGATCGGTCCGGAGATTCAGGGTGATGCCGCGCTTCTCGACGTTGTGATTGTTGAAGCCGCCGCCGAAATCCGGGCCGCGTCGATCGTCGACGAAGGGCGCCATGTTCCGGAGGACGTCCCACATCCCCTGATTGACCGGATCCTCGACCCGGATCACCTCGGCACCGAATGCGGCGAGCCACTTCGTCGCCCCTGCCCCGGCGAGCTGCCCCGTGAAGTCGCAGATCCGGACCGTTCCCAGGGCGGTTCCGTTCGGAGCGGCGTGTCCGTTCCAGCTGGGCGGCGCATCGTTCTGGCTCATGGGAGCCTCCTCATTGCTCTCGCGGCTCCGGCCATGGGCGACGGGCCGGGCACATCAGTTGAATACCAGGGGCAGCCGATCGAAGCCTCTGAAGAACTCCGACCGGATGCGAACGGCCCGCGATTCGTCGACTTCGTAGTCGGGCGCGCGCGTCAGCAGCTCCTCGAGCAGGATCCGCCCCTCCATCTGGGCAACATGCGCGCCGAGGCACCGATGGCGGCCGTGATTGAAGGTCAGGATGCGGGGCGCCTGCCGATGGATATCGAATCGGTCGGGCTCGTCGAACTCGCGTTCGTCACGGTTCGCAGAGACCCATAGATGCATGATCTTCTGTCCCGCCGCAATCCGCGTTCCTCCGCCGATCTCCGTATCCTGCTCTGCGCAGGCCCCGAGCATGAGTGTCGGCATCTCGAATCGGAGCATCTCCCAGAACGCATTCGGCGCAAGGGACAGGTCCGCGGCGAGCTCCTTTCGCTGGTCGGGGTGCTTCGCCAGCTGATGGACGCCACCCGCGAAGACCTTCGGCAGGGTCTCGGTCCCGCCGATCACCATCAGGTACAGGTTCGAGAGAAGCTGTGCGAAGGGAAGCTTCTCTCCCTCGAACTCGTAGTCGATCAGCGCGTCGAGGAGCGTTCTGTCTCCCGGCGAAGCCTGCCTCGCCTCGATCTGTCCCTCGAGATAGGTGTGGAGCTCGGCCTGCGCGGCGAGCGCTCTCTGGTTCGGCCCCTTGATCTCCGGCGAACGATCGAAGGCCAGACCGACCAGCTCAGCGGCCCGGTCGGCGTCGGCTTCGGGGAGCCCGATGATCGCGAACGCGACCCGGACGCTGATGCGTCGTCCCAGCTCGCCGTTCGCGTCGATGGATCCTCGCTCGATCCCTTCCTCCACGAACCGAGCGGCGTGCTCCCGGACCCTCGACTCGAGCGCCCGCGCCCGACTCGGGGAGAAGAAGGGCCAGAGAACCCGGCGAAGCGCCGTGTGATGCGGCGGTGTCATCGACGACAGAGCCAGGTTCGGAGGCTTCCCGGCCAGGAGGTCCTGCGTGTTCGTTCCCTTGCGATGGGAAAAATGGCCGCTGCCGACCGCGTCCCAGATGTCGTCGAAGCGCGAGAGGAAGTAGCAGTCGAGCGCTTCGTGGTAGTAGGCGCGCGCCTCGTCTCGGAGCTGCTTGTAGATCGGGAAGGGATCGTCGAAATAGGACTCCGCGAACGGGTCGAACCGGACCATCGCACCTCCTCGCGCTCCTCGCGAAACGCCGGCCCGCGTCCGTTGCGGGCGCCGGCGCGTGCAGGGCATCATACTCTCAGTCATGAGCGTGCGATTCGCCACCGACCGCATCTGCGCAGCGAGCGAGATCCACGACGGATCCGAGACCACCGACGTCGTCGTCGTCGGGGCCGGCTCGGCAGGGGCCTGCGCAGCCCTCGAAGCCCGCCGCAGCGGGGCAGAGGTCCTCGTCCTCGAGAAGCAGTCGGCCGGAGGCGGCACCTCGGCGCGAGCGGCCGGCCAGCTCTATCTCGGAGGCGGAACGGCGCTCCAGCGAGCGTGTGGCTTCGAGGATTCGCCGGAGGAGATGCGCAAGTACATGCTCCTCGCCTGTGGCCCCGGCGCGCCGGAGGACAAGATCGACCTCTTCGTGCGCGAATCCGTCGGACACTACGACTGGCTCGTCTCGCAGGGTGTGCCCTTCCGCGCGTCCTTCGTCCCGACGACCGAGGCGACGAACCCACCCGGACCCGACGGACTCACCTACACGGGCAACGAGCCCGCGCATCCCTGGAGCGCCGAGGCACGCCCGGCGCCGCGCGGTCACAACGTCGAATGCGACGGCGATTCGGGCCACGTCCTGATGAAGGTCCTGCTCGACGCCGTCGAACACGAAGGCATCGAGGTCAGAACGGGCGTCGAGACGACGCGCCTCGTGATCGACGACGCGGGACGCGTCGCAGGCGTCGGCGTCCGCGAAGACGGTACGGAACGATTCATCCGGGCGCGTCGCGGCACGATCCTCTGCACCGGAGGCTTCGGATTCAATCGCGCGATGTTGGCCCGCTACGCCCCGACCTTCCTCGACTGCGCGCCCGTGGGAACCGAGGCCGAAGACGGTCTGGGCATCCGCCTCGGCATGGCCGCCGGAGGCGACGCGATCCGCATGTCGGCGGGCTCGGTCATGATCCCGTTCTCGAAACCGCGCTCGCTCGTTCGCGGAATCATCGTGAACGGACGGGGCGAGCGATACGTCAACGAGGACGTCTACCAGGCGACCCATGGCGCGCTCGCCCTCGACCGGCAGGACGGGATCGGATTCCTGATCGTCGACGCGGACACCTATTCGCAACCGCAGCTCCCCTACCCGGTCTGCGCCGAGGCCGAATCCATCGAAGCGCTCGAGGCCCTGCTCTCGCTGCCCCCCGGAAAGCTCGTCGAGACGATGGCTCGCTGGAACGCGGGTGCCGTCCGCGGGGAGGACCCGCTCTTCTCGAAGGCGAAGGAATGGATCACGCCCCTCGAGAAGCCGCCCTTTCGGGCGATCGATCTCCGCCGGGCGACGTTTCCCTACCCCTTCTTCACGCTGGGCGGGCTGCGAACCGACATCGACGGACGCGTCCTGACACCGGACGATGAGATCGTCGCGGGCCTCTTCGCCGCTGGGCGCGTCGCGTCGGGAATGCCGGCAGGGGGCTACAACAGCGGCATGTCGCTGAGCGACTGTACCTTCTTCGGGAGACGCGCCGGACGCGCCGCCGCCGCGTCCCATTGAGTGCGGGTTGGCCCTTTCCCGAAACGGCGGAGGCGCGCGGAGCGGAGGATCCCATGGATTTCGACATCGGACGCGGAGCGAGTGTCGGCGTGGCGGTGCGCGACCTCGACCCCGTGATCGCACTCTATTCAGAAGGGCTCGGGCTCGGCCCCTTCACGGTCGAAGACGTCGAGCTTGCGGCGGACGGCGGCGATCAGGCTGGGCCCCTGCGGCTCCGGGTCGCCACTGCCCCCGTCGGCCCCTGCGAGATGGAACTGATCGAAGTCCTGTCCGGCCGGCCGCCCCACGCGGAGTTCCTCGACGAACAGGGCGAGGGGATGAATCACTTCAATCTCGACAAGCGGACGCATGAGGGATACCTCGCGACGCTGTCCGATCTCTACTGGCGCGGAATCGAGCCTTTCTGGGGCCTCCCGTTCACTTCATTCTGTTATGTCGAGAGCGAAGACGTCGGTGGAGTGACCTTCGAAGTGATGGTCGGCAGCGGACACGCCGGAAAGCGGGGACACAACCATCTCGGCCTCGTGGTCTCGGACACGCAGAAGACGATCGACTTCTACACGCGGGTCCTCGGCATGCCTCCCTTCCGGACCGGCGAGTTCCCGATGCCGCGGGCCTTCTATCGCGATGCGCGTATCGAGACGAGCTTTCGAGCGAGCTTCTGTGATCTCGGAGAGACGCAGCTGAAGCTCTACGAGGTCGTGGAGGGAGAGTCTCCGTTCTCCGACCACCTGCGGAGCCAGGGCGAGGGGATGCACCATCTCTGCCTCAACGTGAGCGACCTGGAAGGCAGCCTCGCCGACCTCGAGACCGCGGGCATCGGCACGACCTGGCGCGTGCCGGCGCTCGGCCTCGCCCACCTCGATACGCGTGACATCGGCGGGATGACGTTCGCCCTCGCCCAGGCGGGCTGAGAGGATGCCGGGCCCCCTCCTCGAAGGCCGGGTCGCGATCGTGACCGGCGGCGCGTCCGGGATCGGCCGAGCGAGCGCGATGCGCTGTGCCGCCGAAGGTGCAAGGGTCGCGATCGGCGACATCGACGTCCCGGGCGCGACGAGGGTCGCGAACGAGATCGCGGAGGCGGGCGGCGAGGCCTTCGCCCACGAGACCGACGTCGCAGACGAGGGCGCGTTCCGATCGTTGATCGAAGCGACCTGTGCGCGCTTCGGCCGACTCGACGTGCTCCACAACAACGCCGCGGCGCTCGGCAACGCGAGCGCGGGCGAGGACGACGGAATCGAATCCCTCGAGGTCGACGTTTGGGACCGCACGATGGCGATCAACGCGCGGAGCGTGATGCTCGGATGCAAGCACGCGATCCCGAAGATGCTCGAGACGGAGGGCGGCTCGATCGTGAACACCTCGTCGGGCGCCGCGATTCTGGGCGGCCTGAACGGCACGGCGTACGCGGTCTCGAAGGCGGCGGTCAATGCGCTGACCCAGTACGTCGCGACCCAGTACGGCAAGCAGGGCATCCGCTGCAACGCGATCCTGCCGGGCCTGATCATGACCCCCGCGGTCGACGTCGGGCTCTCGGCTCCGGTGATCGACATGATCCTGGATCACCACATGACGCCCGAGGCCGGACGCCCGGAAGACATCGCCGCGATGGTCGCCTTCCTCGCCTCCGACGAGGCCCGCTACGTGACCGGCCAGCTGATCCGCGTGGATGGCGGGATCACGAGCCACGCTCCGACCTACGCCGATCTGCGTCGGATGATGGGCGCTCCGCGCTAGGCGAGGGGCGCGAGCGTCTCCCTGGTCGATCTGGGGCGGATTTCCTTGCCGGGCGGTCCCGTCCTCGGGCAGAATGATGAACCCGCCTTTCCGGAGATCCCCATTCATGTCCAAGTGGCACTACGACAGGCTTTCGGCGCAGGACAATTCCTTCCTGCTCTGGGAGAAGACCGGCAACGTGCGGATGCACGTGGCCTCGACCAACATCCTCGACATCGGCGCCCTGCGGAACGAGACCGGCGGCGTCGACATCGACCTCGTCCGCCGCGCGACCGAGAGCTACCTCCATCTCGTTCCGCGCTATCGCCAGCGCCTCTACCAGATTCCCGGGTTCGACCACGCGGTCTGGGTCGACGATCCGCGCTTCGACCTGAACTACCACGTCCGACACACGTCGCTGCCCAAGCCCGGCACCCTCTCCCAGCTGAAGGACCTCGTGGCCCGGGTCCAGGCGCAGCCCCTCGATCGCAACCGCCCGCTCTGGGAGACGTGGATCGTCGAAGGCCTCGAGGGGGGCGATCAGTTCGCGATGATCGTGAAGATCCACCACTGCATGATCGACGGCGCCTCCGGCGTCGATCTCGCGAACATCCAGTTCTCGATCTCGCCGGAGCCCGAGCCGATCGCGGACCCCGTGCCCTTCCAACCGCGTCCGGCGCCGCGAAGACTCGAGCTCTTCCTCGACGAAGCGAGGCGCACCGTCGGGATCCCGCTCGAGATCGTGCGCGATTTCCGGAGCTTCGTCGCCGAGACCGACGATCTGCGGGAGGACGTGAGTACGCGCGTCTCGGCGCTGACCCGCCTCTTCGGCATGGGCATGAACGCGGACGACACGCCGATCAACGGACGCCTGGGCCCCCACCGCCGCTTCGACTGGGTCTCGTGTCGCCTCGACGACCTGAAGGCGATCCGGAAGGGACTCGGCTGCTCGATCAACGACGTCGTGCTCACGATCGTGACCGGCGCCGTCCGCGAATACCTGCGCGGCAAGGGCGTCGACGTCTCGGCGATCGAGTTCAAGGTCTCGACCCCGGTCTCCGTCCGCAAGGAGGAGGAACGCGGACAGCTCGGCAACAAGGTCTCGTCCTGGATCATCCCGCTTCCCCTCGACGAGTCCGATCCACGTCGGCAGCTCGAGACCATCCACGAGCTGACCGAGGAGCTCAAGGAGACGAACCAGGCGATCGGCGTCCAGATGATGAACCAGGTCCAGGAGTGGACGCCCTCCGTCCTCCTCTCCCTCGGCGCCCAGGCGATGTCCGGACCGATCAACACGATCGTCACGAACGTGCCGGGCCCACAGATGCCGCTCTACTTCCACGGCGCGCGCGTCCGCGCGATCTATCCTGCGGTCCCCCTCATGCAGGGCATGGGCCTCGGCATCGCGCTGACCAGCTATGCAGGCACGATGGGGATCGGCTTCAACTGCGACCCCGACATCGTGACCGACGTCGAGCTCTTCATCGCCCGCTTCCGGCAGTCCTTCGAGAACGTCGCGGCGGCCGCGAAGGTCGAGGTCGGGCCGCTGAGCGAGGACGTGAACGAGATCCACGCGCTGCTCGAGGGCTGACCGCGTCAGCCGGATGAATCCCTCCCTCGCGTCCCCACGCTGGGGGACGCGGGGACGAAGTGCTCGGCGCCGCCACGCCCCTGCGTTGCGCTCCCTGAGCGGAACCATCCGTTCCCCCCTCTCCTGCGGAGTCCGGTATCCTCCGCGGGTCGATTCCGGAGAGACCGCCCATGCGCCCGCACCCGCCCGCCCTGCTCCTCGTGTTCGCCCTCGTCCTCGGCTGCCAGACTCCGACCGAGAGCACCAGCGGCGACGTGCCCCTCGAGACCACCACCTACGCCTACCAGGCCTACGAGCGAGGTGACTGCTCCGAGATCGAGCGCAGCGCCGGTCGCGTCTCGCTCGACGACTGGCCGGCGAGCGAGGCCCGATCGTCCTTCCTGCTCGTCGAAGGCTTCTGCGCGGAGCGCGCCGGGGACGTCGACCGCGCCCGGGAGACCTACCGCCAGCTGCTCCGCGAGGCCCCGCTCTCCTTCGCCTCCGACGATGCCCGCGAACGCCTGCGCGTACTCCGCCTGCGAGAGAACGATCCGGGGTACGAGGACTGGCTCGCGGATGCCCGCAGCCGGGCGCTCCAGGGCAGCACCGATCGCGAGCCGATCGAGCGCCTGCCCGCCAGCTACCCGCCGCTCGCTCAGGTCGCCCAGATCGGCGGCTACGCCGTGGTCGAGTTCGGCGTGACACCGCGCGGAGATACGGATGCACCGGTCATCGTGGACTCGGTGCCCCCGCTTCTCTTCGACGGCGTGGCCCTGCGCGCCGTACGCGAGTGGCGTTATGCCGCCGATGCAGACGGGACGAAGAGCGAGCGACAGGCGATCCGGCTCGTCTTCAAGCCCGAAGAGGCGCAGTCCCCCGATCTCGGCGCGCCCGTCGAATCGCGCCCGAACTAACGTTGGCGCTGCCCGGCCCGATGCGCAGCCCGCCCGGAGCAGTTCGAGCATTCCCTAAGCGGATCGGTCCGCGAGCTGGAAACGGAAACTCCATGCGCTGGCCCTCGGTCGCTTGTCTCGTGCTCGTAGTCTGGCTCTCCGGTGCGTCGGCGGCGTTCGGAGCTTCCTATCAGAGGACCGATGGGACGACTGTCGATCCGCTTCGACGCGTCCGGGATGGAACACCTCACCCCTATTCGGGGACGGACCTCGCACCCGGAGTGGACCTGCAGGACGCAGGGCTGGGAGGTGCCGACCTGAGAGAGGCTGCTCTTTCCGGAGCCGACCTGCGACGAGCGGGGCTTGTTGGCACCGACTTTCGGGATGCGGATCTCTCGAATGCCGACCTTCGACAGGCCGCGGGTACGATCATCAGCCTGGAGGGGGCGGACCTCTCGGGTGCCCAGTTGTCCGGGATGACCGGCTTTTCGTTCCGGATGACCGGGGCGAACGTGCGCGGGGCCACCTGGGTCGACTCGGTCGCAGATGAAGCTCGGCTTTCTGGCGCCGACTTCTCCTTCGCAGACCTTCGGGGCTGGAATGCCTCGGAAGCCAATATCCGTGGGGCGTCGTTCGTCCAGGCGAACCTGGACGGAGCTTCGCTTGCGGTGTTCGCCACGGACGCTGACTTCAGTCGCTCGACCCTGCGGGGCGTCTCGATCGCATACATCGATGACACCCAGACCACCCTGCGCGGAGCGAGCTTCCGGCAAGCCGACCTGAGTGACGCGTCCTTCTACGCCTACATCGTGGGTGGGGGCCTGCTCGTAGCTCGAATCGACGTCAACGACACCGACTTCTCCGGAGCCATCCTCGCCAACGCCGTCGGCCTGGAGAACACCATCGGCTCTGCCCTCTACGACGCGAACACCGACTTCACCAGCGCCTGGTCGGACCTCGGTGCGACTGTCCCCTTCGATCCGGTCGCCGCGGGGTGGACGCTGATCCCTGAGCCGGGAACCGGACTACTGATCGGGTTGGGTCTGGCGGGACTTACGGCGGGGCAGACGGCGGGACGGCGAAGTCGCTCACCCGTCGGTCTAGCCGAAGGCCTCGCGTAGGGCGTCACGAAAGCGGGCCGCGCGCTTCGGCAGGCCGTCTTCGAGGAAGCCGGCCCGGGCCGACTCGACCGCGGCCTCGAAGCTCGAACTCGGGCCGACGCCCCCTTCGAGGTTGTCGGCGCTCAGGTGGAAGTCGAAGGCACAGGCCTCGGAGAAGATCCACTCGAGCGCCTGCGGGCGCGCTTCGACGCGCTCGAACTCGGCCTGCTGGTCGACCGAGCGGCCGTCCGGCGCGTACCAGTAGCCGTAGTCCTCCCGGCTACGGCGCTCGGCACCGGCGAGGCACCAGTGGGCGACCTCGTGGAGCGCGCTCGCGAAGTAGTCGGCGCGGTAGACGATGCGATGCGGAGCGGAGGACGGCTCGGGGGACGGCACATAGAGCGGCTCGTCCCCGCCCCCTTCGAGGACGGTCCGGTAGTCGTCGGCGAAGCACGCCGCGAAGATCTGCTCGAGGGCCGCCGCGCTCGGCTCCAGACGATCAGCCACGCCGCCCCCCCGGAGACGACGTTCGGACCACGGCAGAAGACATCCAGCGCGACATTCGACTCCCCGCCCCGAAAACGCGTCCGCGGCGCGCGGAACGTAGCGCTTGCCAAGATAGAAAAGTCCCTTTAGTATTTTTCGACCCGGCCCCCGAAGTGCGGAGGCGAGGGATCGAGGAAGAGGAATCGAGGAAAGCCGTGCCCCCCGACGCCGTTCCGCCTCTGCCCGTCACGCGCGCGACCTGGACCTTCGACGTGAGCGACGTCGTCCCGGTCGCGGGTCGCTTCGAGGTGGCCGCGTCGTGGATCGCGCCGACGGATCTCGCGCCGAACACGCCGATCACCCTGCTCGTCTGCCTGCCCGGGGGCTTCCTTTCCCGCCGCTACTTCGACCTCGAGTCGGGCGGTGACCGGTCGTACAGCTTCGCCGAAGCGATGGCGGCGCGGGGCCACGCGGTGCTCGCCTTCGACCACCTCGGGACCGGCGACAGCACGCCGCCATCGCCGGAAGAAGCGGGACTCGAGATCGGCGTGGGCGTGATCGCGGCGGCCAATCAGGCCGCCCTCGATGCGGCCCGCGCGCGAATCGAGGCGGGCGACGCGACGAGCGGAACGGCCCCCCTCGAGATCGCGACCACGATCGGCGTCGGCCACTCCATGGGCTCGATGCTGACGGTCGAGCAGCAGGCCCTCGCACACCCCTACGACGCGCTGCTGCTCTTCTCCTTCTCGACCGCTGGCACCCCGCGCTTCATCGGCCCGGACCTCATGGCCTACGCCGATCAGCCCGAACGCCTGCGACGGGAGATGCCCCAGGTGCTCACCCGGGCGATGGGCGGCCCCTACCCGCCCCGGGCGAATGGCGTCGAAGAAGATCGCGTCGCGGCCTTCGGCGTGGGCACCGCACCCGCCGACGCCGAAGAGGCGCTGCAGCTCGCCGCGACCCGGCTGCTCGGCGTGGGCGGCCTCACGTCGATGATCCCCGGCGGCTATGCGCCCGCGGCGCAGAAGATCGACGTGCCCGTCCTGATGGTCTTCGGTGATCACGATCTCCACGACGACCGCGACACCGCCGACGAGCTGCCCCTGGTGCGCGCGCTCGAGACCTGGCAGCTGGACGACGCGTGGCATTGCCACTTCGTCGCAAACACACGCGAACGACTCTGGGAGCGCGTAGCGCTCTGGCTGGGCGCACGAAGGGCGTCCCGCGACTGACGACCCCACGAAGGAAGGATCCCCTCTATGGCAGGCGTACTCGACGGACTCCGCATCCTCGACCTCACCCGCGGCCTCTCCGGACCGATGGCGACGATGCTCCTCGTCGACCACGGCGCGGACGTCGTCCGGATCGAAGCCCCGGGCGAAGACCCGCTCCGCGAACAGACCGGCTACAAGGTCTGGAATCGCGGCAAGCGGAGCGCCGTCCTCGACCTGACGGACGACACGGACAAGGCGGACTTCCTCGCGCTCGCCGCGCAGGCCGACGTCGTGATCGAGAGCTACGCGCCCGGCAAGGCCGAGGCCCTCGGCGTCGACTACGCCACGCTGTCGAAGACGAACCCGCGGCTGATCCAGTGCTCGATCACCGGCTACGGCCGCGACAACGCGCACACGGATCGCCCGGGCTACGACGCCCTCGTCGCCGCGCGGACGGGACTCATGTGGGAGCAGCGCGGCTGGGTCGGCGGCTCGGCGCCGCACCTCGCCGGCAAGCCGCCGATCCACCCCGACTTCGAGGTCGGCTACGAGAAGCTCCAGGGCCCGCCGCGCGAAGGCCCCCTCTTCTCGGGCTCCCGCTTCCCGAGCCTCGGCGCCGCCTACGCCGCCGCGGTGGGGATCAGCGCCGCCCTCCGCGCCCGGGAGGTCACCGGCCGCGGCCAGCACGTCGAGACGTCGCTCCTGCAGGGCGCGCTGGCCGCCGGCGTCATGGCCTACGGCGTCGCCGACGAGCTCGAGGCTCCGTTCTTCCTGTCCTGGATCGGCGACAGCCGCGCGCCCAAGGGCCACTTCGAGTGCAGCGACGGCCGCTGGGTCCACGCCTGGCCGCCGAACCCTCGATTCATCCTCTCCGCCGCGGAAGGCGACACGCTGAACGCCACGCCGGACCTCACCCTTCGAGAGGATCCCGATCGGATCGGCCTCGGCGTGGAAGAGATCTTCGTCCTCGACCACTACTGGCAGCCGATGGCCGAGGCGGTCAGGAAGTTCACCGCCGACGAATGGACCGAGGCGGGCGCCCAGGCCGGCGTCTGCATCCAGAAGGTCTGCTCGCCCGAGGAAGGCCTGACCGATCCGCTCCTCGTGGCGGACGGGATCGTCACCGAGCTCGACGATCCCGAGCTCGGGCCGATCCGTGCCGCCGGCGTCCTCTTCAACCTCGAGACTTCGCCAGGCGAAGTCCGCGGGCCGGCACCGACCCTCGGTGCCCACACGGAAGAGATCCGGGCGGAAGCCGCGGCGGCGACCCCCGCGGCCGCGACGGATACCGGCGCCCGGCTCGCCAAGGGTCCCCTCGACGGGATCCGTGTCCTCGACTTCGGCCTCGCCGTCGCGGGTCCCTACTGCACGCAGGTCCTGTCGGATCTCGGCGCCGAGGTCATCAAGGTCAACGCCCTCTACGACTGGTACTGGCACTCGAGTCAGATCGCGATGTGCTGCAACCGCGGCAAGAAGAGCATCGCCATCGACCTGAAGCACGAGCGCGCCCGCGAGGTCCTCGACGAGCTGATCGGGTCCGCCGACGTGATCATGCACAACATGCGCTACCCGGCGGCGATCAAGCTCGGCATCGACTACGACTCGCTCAAGGAGCGCTACCCGCGCCTCGTCTACTGCCACACCCGGGGCTTCGAGCACGGTCCGCGCGAAGGTCTGCCCGGCAACGACCAGACCGGCGCGTGTCTCGCCGGGGTCGAGTGGGAGGACGGCGCCTGCCACCGCGGCGGAAAGCCGATGTGGTCCCTCACGAACATGGGCGACACCGGCAACGGCTTCCTCGCAGCGATCGCGATCTGCCAGGCGCTCTACGAGCGCGAAAAGACCGGCAAGGGACAGTGGTGCGAGACCGCGATCGTCAACGCGCAGCTCTTCAACACGAGCTACGCGGTCGCCAAGCCCGACGGCTCCCCGGTGGAGCGGCCGCTCCTCGACTCGATGCACCTCGGCTTCTCCGCGGGCGTCCGTCTCTATCCCACGGCGGACGAATGGCTCTGTCTCTCGCTCCTGACGGACGCCCACTGGGCCTCGCTCGGGGAGGCCCTCGGGCTCGAAGCGCTGCAGCCGGGCGGCGCGCTCGCCAGCGCCGCAGCGCGCAAGGCCGACGACGACGGACTGGCGGCCCTGATCGAGGCCGCCGTCGCGAACGAGAAGGGGATCGACGTCTTCACGAAGCTCGACCGGGCGGGCGTCCCCTGCGAGCTCGCGATGGGCGACGCCGCGATCGGCCTCTGGCAGGAGAAGGGCTTGATCGCGAACGAGCTCGTCGCCTCCTACGACCACCGCATGGTCGGCCATCTCGGCCATCCCGGTCTCGCGGTCCAGTTCAGCGACACGAAGACCGCCGTCCAGGGCGGCCCGCTCCTCGTCGGCGAGCACACCCGCGAGATCCTCTCGGATCTCGGCTTCGACGAGGCGAAGACGGAGGCGCTCTTCGAGGCGGGCTGCGTCGGGGACGAGACGATCTATCCCGCGCTGGCCAAGGATCCGTCCAAGGTCGCCGCATCGCCCTGGGATCCGGCGGGGGGTGACTAGGCGCTCCGCGTCGCCGCGAGATCCGCGCGATAGGTCCGCGTCGCCATGTAGTAGTGGAAGGCGGCCCACAGCAACAGGGCCTGCATGCACGCGAGCGAGTAGCGGATGCCTTCCTCGCCGCCGAAGGCGTCGCTCATCAGTCCGCTGACGGCCGGACCGCCACCGTAGCCGAAGAGATTCATGAAGAAGAGTGCCGTCGCCGCGGCGGTCGCCCGCCGCCGGTCCCCGACCAGCGATTGCGCGACCGCATGCCCCGCGCCGGCGTACATGTAGCTGCCGATCACACCCAGCGTCAGCCCGACGATCGAGAGCACGACGTTGTCGGTCAGATAGGCCGTCACGGTGAACGGGATCGACGCGACGGCGCCGACACCGAGACAACCGATCCGCCATCGGGGGTCGCTCCGGGCCAGACGATCGCCCAGGGAGCCCCCGAGATAGGTGCCGGCCGCTCCTGCGATTCCCGTCACGAGTCCGATGACCAGGCCGGCCTCTGCGCCCGACAGTCCGTGCACGCGTTGCATGAACGGAAAGTTGAACGTCGCCGTCGCGGCGAGGGTCATCGTCTGGATCGAGAGCGCGAGGAAGTGCTGGCGAATCGTCGGCGTCGCGAGCAGCTCGCGCACGACCTTCCCCATCGGCTCGACCTCCGCCGTGGGGCTCCGCTCGGGCTCGCGGATGACGAAGAAGGCGATCGCAGCCACGAGGAGACCGGGCAGACCGACCATGATGAAGACCTGCCGCCACTCGAAGTGATCGGAGAGCCAGCCGCCTCCGGCGAGGCCGACGAAGATGCCGATCGGGATCGCCATCTGGTAGCTCGAGAGCGCACGTCCGACGCGCTCCGGCGGGAAGCTGTCCGCGAGGATCGACTGCGCCGCAGGGGCGCAGCCCGCCTCGCCGATGCCGACGCCGACGCGCGCCGCGAAGAGCGTCCAGTAGCCGCGGGCCAGTCCGCACGCCGCGGTCATCATGCTCCAGAAGCTCAGCACGGCGACGATCACGTTCCGCCGATTCGCCCGATCCGCGAGCCGACCGAGCGGGAACCCGGCGATCGTGTAGAACACGACGAAGGCGGCACCGACGATGATTCCCATGTCGGTATCCGAGAGTCCGAGATCCGTCCGGATCGGCTCGATCAGCACGCTCATGATCTGGCGATCGAGCTGGCTCATCACGTTGACGGCGATGAGCATGCCGAGCGAGACGTAGGCGACCCGCCGGCGGTCACCTACGAATTCGGCTTCCGAGAGCATGGCCGGGATTTCAGCCCGAAAGGGGCGTCACCGCAATGGCGAACGCCTACTCCTTCAACAGCTCCTCGGCGATGATCATCTTGCGGACTTCCGTCGTGCCCGCGCCGATCTCGAGGAGCTTGATCCCGCGATAGAGCCGATTGATCTCGGTCTCCCAGATGTAGGCGACGCCGCCGTGGATCTGGCTCGCGTGGTCGAGGACCTTGTTGAGGGCGTCCGCGCAGTACATGACCGAGGTCGCCGCGATCTTGTGGACGGGACCGCGACCGCCCTCGCCCACGGGCATGTCGTTGAGCGCGGCGAGCGCGTAGTAGTTGTAGACCTTCATGGTCTCGACGAGCGCGACCATGTCGGCGAGACGCGACTGGATCATCTGGAAGTTCGCGATCGGTTCGCCGAATTGCTTGCGCTCCTTCGCGTGGGCGACGGAGAGGTCGAGGGCCCGTTCGGCCATCCCGACGCAGATCGGCGCGATCGTCGCGCGCTCGAGGTCGAGCCCGCTCATCACGCACTTCACGCCCTCGTTCTCCTTGCCGATCACGTTCCCGGCCGGCACGCGACAGTCGTCGAAGGCGAGCTCGGCCGTCTGGGAGCCCCGAAAGCCCATCTTGATCATCTTCTGCGCGACGGTGACGCCCGGGGCGTGCATGTCGACGACGAAGGCCGTGATCCCGTGTGCCCCCTTCGTCATGTCGGTCTTCGCGTAGAGCAGGCAGACGTCGGCGACGGGCCCGTTCGTGATGTAGAGCTTCCGGCCGTTGATGACGTAGTCGTCGCCGTCACGGACCGCCGTCGTCGCCATCGAGCCGAGCGCGTCGGAACCGGCCCCCGGCTCGGTCAGCCCGAGGCAACCGATCAAGGAGCCGTCGCAGAGCCCCGGAACCCACCGCTCGACCTGCTCGGGGGAGCCGTTGCGCAGGATGTTGTTCATGCAGAGGTTCTCGTGGGCGATCCACGAGAGGGAGAGCGCGTAGTTCCATCGCGCCATCGCCTGGCAGACCAGTCCGCTCGAGAAGAGATCGAGGTTCGCTCCGCCGAGCTCGTTCGGCGTGGTGATCCCGAGGTAGCCCGCCTTGCCCAGCGCCCGGAACTCCGCGTCCGGCCACCACTCCTCGTCGTCCATCCGCTGGGCGAGCGGATAGAGCTCCTCGCGCGCGTACTGGTCGGCGGCATCGAGGATCGCCTGCTGGTCTTCGTTCAAGCTGAATCCGGCGGACATAGGGGCTCCTTGGGTCTCCCGGGCGCGGGAGATCTCTCATGTCCATCGATCGGGGGTGAGTCTCACCTGAGGCGGCCATCCCAGCTGATCGAGATCTTCTCAATATCAGCGCCTTCCAAGGATAAAGTCCACTCAAATTCATTGACAGTGGGTCTTTTTTTATTGAGTCTCTCTCAATAGCGGTCGAGGCAGTCCCGAGGCCCCGCTCGCAGCCGGATGGCCGCCCGGTGGCCCCCCAGGAGACTCGCAAATGCCCCCCGCGCCCGACCTCGTGCTCGTCGACGTCCAGGACCACGTCCAGACGATCACGCTGAATCGCGAAGAGAAGCGGAACGCGCTGAACGACGAGGTCGCAGGGCGGATCGCGGAAGCGCTCCGCCAGGGGCAGGGCAATCCGGACGTGCGCGTGATCGTGCTGACCGGGGCCGGCGACAAGGCCTTCTGCGCCGGGGGCGACCTCGCTGCGAACGCGACCGACTCCCCCTTCGAGGTCGACCCCGCCCACCCCGAAAACCCGATCATCTCCCTCTTCAAGACCTTCGAGCAGACGACCAAGCCGACGCTCGCCCGCGTGAACGGCCATGCGCTCGCCGGCGGCATGGGCCTGATGTGCGCCTGCGATCTCGCGATCGCCGCGGACCATGCCACGTTCGGCGTCCCGGAATCCGGGATCGGCCTCTTCCCGATGATGATCCTGCCCTACATGCTGCGCGCGATGCCTCGGCGCCGACTGCTCGAGTGGTGCATCACGGGCGCGCGCTGGAGCGCCGAGCAGGCCCTCGAGGCGGAGCTGCTCAACCGGGTCGTGCCGGGGGAAGAGCTCGACGCGGCCGTCGACGAGCTCGTCGGCACGATCGTCACGCGCTCCCCTTCGGCGATCCGTCTCGGCAAGATGGGCCTCCACGCGCTCGAGGACATGACCCTGGCGCAGGCGTTCGAGTACGCGCAGCTCGCGCTGCCGAACATGGCCAGGACCGGCGATGCGATCGAGGGCTTCCGCGCGTTCCGCGAGAAGCGAAGCCCGGACTTCCAGGGCACCTAGCATGACCGCCCCTGCGACCCAGCGCCGACGCACCCGGCGCCCGCGCGCCGAACGGGAAGCCGAGATTCTCGAAGCCGCCCGCGCCGTCTTCGCCGAGCAGGGCTATGCGGCCGCTGCCGTCGCCGAGGTCGCCGCCCGCGCCGGGGTCGTCGAAGGGACCGTCTACGCCTACTTCGACTCGAAGCGCGCCCTGCTGATCGCCGTCATGAAGCAGTTCTACGAGGAGCTCATCCGCGACACCGAGCGCGGCCTCGACGCGGTCCGCGGCGTCGAGAACCGGTTGCGTTTCGTGATCCGCCACCATCTCGACACCTTCGCGCGGGAGCTCGGACTCTGTCGTCTGATCGTCTCCGAAGCGCGCCCGGACGTCGCCCTCTACGACGAGGCGATCCTGGACCTGAACCGGCGCTACACGGGCCTCGCCCTTGCCGTCCTCGAAGAAGGCGTCCGGGACCAGACGCTCCGGAGCGACCTGGTCCCGAGCGTGACCCGCGACCTCCTCTACGGAGGAATCGAGCACGCGGTCTGGCGTTCGGTCTTCACCGGCGCCCCCCTCGACGCCGCCGGCCTCGCAGATCAGCTCTCCGAGGCGCTGCTCCGCGGAATTCTGGCGCGCCCCGGCGTGGGCGCGAGCGACGCGCCCGCGGAAGCGACGGTGGCGCGGCTCGAGCGTGCGATCGAGCGACTCGAATCACGGGTCAGCCCATGACGATCCGCCGGGAGGCGCGCGCGAACGGGGGACACCGTCGCAGCCGCCGGAATCGGGGATCGAACGAGGAGAGGACATGACGAGCGTACCCGGGATCGAGAAGGTCCTGATCGCCAATCGCGGTGAGATCGCGCTGCGCGTGGCGACGACGCTGCGCCGGCTCGGGATCGCGAGCGCCGCCGTAGTGCACGCCGAGGATGCGGGCGGCCCCGCGGCCCTCGCCGTCGACGAGGCCTGCCCGATCGAGGGGGAGACGCCGGTGGCCGCCCACCTCGACGCCGACCAGATCATCCGGATCGCAGGCGAGATCGGCGCGGACGCCCTCCATCCGGGCTACGGCTTCCTCGCCGAGAACGCGCCCTTCGCCGAGGCCGTCGAGAAGGCCGGAATCAGATGGATCGGCCCGACCCCCGAGGCCATCCGCCTGATGGGCGACAAGATCGAATCGCGGCGCTTCGTCGCGGAGGCCGGCTACCCGCTCACCCCGTCCGCCAGCGAAGAGGACGACCCGGCCACCTTCGCCGCGCGGGCCGAGGAGATCGGCTTCCCACTCCTGATCAAGGCGAGCGCCGGCGGCGGCGGCAAGGGCATGCAGATCGTGCGGAGCACCGCGGACCTGCCCCGGGCGATCGAGCTCGCCCGCTCGGAGGCCCTCCGCTACTTCGCCGACGACCGGATCTATGCCGAGCGCTACGTCGAGTCGCCGCGCCACGTCGAGGTCCAGATCCTGGCCGACGCGCACGGAAAGGTCCTTCACCTGGGCGAGCGCGACTGCTCGATCCAGCGCCGCTTCCAGAAGCTCGTCGAGGAGACGCCGGCCCCCGCCATGGAGGACGGGCTCCGCGATCGCATCTGCCAGCAGGCGGTCGGGATCGCCCGCGCCGCGGGCTACCGGAACGCGGGCACCGTCGAGTTCGTGCTCGCCCCCGACGGCGAGTTCTACTTCCTCGAGATGAACACCCGCCTGCAGGTCGAGCACCCGGTGACCGAGATGGTGACCGGGGTCGACCTGGTCGAGGAGCAGGTGAAGATCGCGGCCGGCCAGCCCCTCGCGCTCGATCAGGACTCGCTCCGCTTCCAGGGCGCCTCGATCGAGTGTCGCCTCTGCGCCGAAGATCCCGACCAGGACTTCCGCCCGGCGGTCGGGCCGCTCCTGCTCGTGCGCCCTCCGGAAGGCCCCGGCGTCCGCTTCGACGGCGGGATCGCGCAGGGCCAGGAGGTGACGACGGCCTTCGACCCGATGCTCGCCAAGGTGATCGTCCACGGGCGAGACCGCGACGAAGCGATCGACCGCATGCGCAAGGCCCTGTCGGAGACCGTGATCCTCGGCTGTACGACGAACGCCGCCTATCTCGAGCGGATCCTCGGCCACCCGGACTTCGCGGCGGGCCGGGTCGAGACCGGCTTCATCCCGAGCCACGAAGGCGAGCTCGCGAGTCCGTCGCTCGCGAACGAAGAGCGCGACACCGTGCTCGCGGCGGCGGCGCTCTCGAACCGGGACTTCGTGGAGCGCGTCTCCGCGGTCCCCCAGCCGGCCGCCTCGATCGGGCGCTGGCAGAACTGAACCGGAGGTCGAGCGCAGATGGGATACCACTTCGAACTCCAGGGCGAGACCTTCGCGGTCCACCCGGTCCACCGACCGGGCCGCGGACGCCTCGCGATCGAGGGCCGCGACTTCGCGGCGGAGCTCTTCCCGGGCCTCGTCCCCGGCGAGCACTTCCTCGAGATCGACGGGCGCCAGGAGAAGATCTTCATCGCCGTCCAGGGCGACCTGCACTTCATTCACTGGCGCGGGCGCGTCCACCGGGTCGAGGCGATCAACGCCCTCGGACGCGCGCGACGCGCGGCGGATCCCTCGGGCGGCGCCGAGGTGATCCAGGCGCCGATGCCGGGGACGGTCGTCGAGGTGGCGATCTCGCCGGGCGATGCCGTGACGACCGGGCAGCTGCTCATGACGATCGAGAGCATGAAGCTCCAGACGGCGATCACGGCGGAGGCGGACGGGGTCGTCGGCGAGGTCTGCGTCGCGGCCGGCGACACCTTCGACCAGGGCGATGCCCTCGTCCGGCTCTCTTCGGGAGACGGCGAAGCAGAGGAGACGACGCGATGATGCGACGAATCGAGAGTCGGATCGATCCGCGGAGCGCGGACTTCCAGCGCTACCGCGCGGCCAACCTCGAGCGGGTGGCGGAGTTCCGGGCGAGACAGGACGCCGCGCGCTTCGAGCGGCCCCAGCGCGACCTGGATCGCCTGGCCCACCACGGCAAGCTCTTCGTCCGGGAGCGGATCGAGCGGCTGATCGACCCGGGGACGCCCTTCCTCGAGCTCTCCTCCCTCGCCGCGAACAGCGAGTACGACGGCGATGCGAAGAGCGCGAGCGTCGTCTGCGGGATCGGCGTGGTCTCGGGCCGCGAGGTGATCATCCGCGCGGACGATCCCTCCATCAAGGGCGGCGCATGGTACCCGCTGACCGTCAAGAAGAACGTGCGGATCCTCGACATCGCGATCGAGAACCGCCTGCCCGTCGTCCACGTCTGCGACAGTGCCGGCGGCTTCCTTCCGCTCCAGTCCGAGCTCTTCGCGGACAAGGACAACGCGGGGCGGATCTTCCGCAACCAGTCGATCCTGTCGAAGATGGGGGTGCCCCAGCTGGCCCTCGTCTTCGGACAGTGCACGGCGGGCGGCGCCTACATCCCGTCCCTCTCGGACTACTCGATCATCCTGCGCGGCAACGGCGGGATCTTCCTCGGCGGCCCGCCCCTCGTGAAGGCGGCGACCGGCGAAGTCGTCGACCACGACACCCTCGGCGGCGCGGACGTCCACACCCGGGTCTCCGGGGTCGCCGACTACGCGGCGAACTCAGAGGAGGAGGCGATCCTGCTCGGGCGCGAGATCGTCTCCCAGTGGCATCGACCGGAGAAGGCCGCGATCGAGCGCCGTGAGCCCGAGCCGCCGGCCTACGACCCGGCGGAGCTCTACGGGATCGTGCCCGACGACATCAAGATCCAGTTCGACATGCGCGAGGTGATCGCGCGGATCGTCGACGGCAGCTACTTCCACGAGTACCAGCCGGACTACGGCAAGACGCTGATCTGCGGATACGCCTACATCTGGGGCCAGAAGGTGGGCATCCTCGCCAACAACGGCGTGCTCTTCAACGACTCGTCGCTCAAGGGCGCCCACTTCATCGAGCTCTGCGACAAGAACCGGACGCCGCTCGTCTTCCTGCAGAACATCACCGGCTTCATGGTCGGCCGCGAGTACGAGGCCCGCGGCATCTGCAAGGACGGCGCGAAGTTCATCATGGTGCAGGCCGGCGCGTCCGTTCCGAAATTCACCGTGATGGTGAACGGCTCCTTCGGCGCGGGGAACTACGGAATGTGCGGACGCGCCTACGACGGCCGCTTCATCTTCTCCTGGCCGAATCACCAGATCGGGATCATGGGCGCCGAGCAGGCCGCGAACACCCTCGCCGACGTGAAGATCCGGCAGCTCGAACGCGCCGGGGAGAAGCCGACCCCCGCCGAGATCGAAGCGATCCGGCAGCCGGTGATCGAGTCCTATGCCCGAGAGTCGAGCGCCTACTACGCGACGTCACAGCTGTGGGACGACGGCCTGATCGACCCCGTCGACACGCGCAACGCCCTCGGGATGGCGATCAGCGCCTCGCTGAACACGCCGATCGACGAGCCCCACTACGGCGTGCTGCGCCTGTGAGCGGGCGTTCGTTCGGGATCCCCGACGAGGCGCTGCTCACCCGGGCGACCGTCTTCCGCGACGACCTGCTCCGAGGGCGGACCGCCCTCGTGACCGGCGCCGGGAGCGGGATCGGCAAGGCCATCAGCGTGCTCTTCGCGCGCCTCGGCGCCCGGATCGTCCTCGCCAGCCGAAGCGAGGAGAAGCTCGCGACGACCGCCGCCCTGCTCGACCGGATCGGCGCCGACCATCACGTGAAACCGACCAACATCCGCGATCCGGAGCAGGTCGACGCGCTCTTCGAGGCCCTCGAGGCCGATGGGATCGTCCCGGACGTCCTGATCAACAACGCCGGCGGCCAGTTTCCCCAGGCGTCGGCGGCGCTCTCGGACAAGGGCTGGCGCGCGGTGATCGACACGAACCTGAACGGGACGTGGACCATGATGCAGCGCGCCGCACGCCTCTGGCAGCGCGAGCAGGTTCCTGGCGCGATCGTCAACATCATCGCACCCCACCTGCGCGGCATGTACGGCCTCGCCCACACCGTCGCCGCCCGTGCCGCCGTCGATCACCTGTCCCGGAACCTCGCCGTCGAATGGGCGCCGGATCGCATCCGCGTGAACTGCGTGCTGCCCGGACCGATCGACACCGAAGGGATGAACGTCTACCCGCCGGAGGCCCAGGCACGAATGGCCCGGTCGAACCCCATGATGCGACTCGGGGACGCCCAGGACATCGCGCAGGCCTGCGTCTACCTGGCCGCCGACTCCGGCCGCTTCATCACGGGCGAGACCCTCGTCGTGGACGGCGGCCACCAGCTCTGGGGCGAGCTGTGGCTGACGGACAAGCCGTCGTACTTCGACGGCTAGCCCGATCCGCCGGAGCTGCCTAGCATCCCGCCGCGCAGGTGAGCGCTTCGAGCAGGGGGACCGTGGCGATGGCGGCGAACGATCGGATCGACGAGGACACGAAGAGGCCCTCGCTCTCGCGGCGGGGCTTCCTGGGCGCGGTCGGCGTCGCCGGTCTGACCCTGACCGGCTGCGGCACCACCGGCGCCACCGCCCCGCGCGTGCCGGAGAACGACCTGCTCGACGGCGATGCCCTCGATCAGGCGGCGCGCATCCGGAGCGGCCAGGCGACCGCGGAGGAGATGGTCCAGGCGACGATCGATCGGATCGAGGCGCTGAACGGCCCGATCAACGCCGTCGTGACCACCTTCTACGAACGGGCCCTGGCCCGCGCGGCCGGCCCGCTCCCGGAAGGCCCCTTCCGGGGCGTGCCCTTCCTGCTGAAGGACCTGAACGATCTCGAAGGGACGCCGAAGTCGATGGGCTCGCGGCTCTTCGAGGGCTTCGTCTCGACCGAGAGCTCGCCACACACGGAGGCCGTCCTCGAGGCGGGCTTCGTCGTCCTCGGCAAGACGAACACCCCCGAGTTCGGCCTGACCGCGACGACCGAGCCCGCCGCGCTCGGTGTCTGCCGCAATCCCTGGAACCTCGCGCATTCGGCGGGCGGCTCCTCGGGCGGGGCCGCCGCGGCGGTCGCCGCGCGCATGCTCCCGATGGCCCAGGCGAGCGACGGCGGCGGCTCGATCCGGGTACCGGCCTCGTGCAACGGCATCTTCGGACTGAAGCCGAGCCGCGGGCGAAATCGCGCCGCGCCCCAGACCCGCGCCGTCGACATCAGCGTGAAGCACAGCGTGAGCCGGAGTGTCCGGGATACCGCGGCCTACACGACGGTCGTCCAGCGTACGGACCCCGCAGCCCCCTTCGCCCCCCTCTCGTTCGTGGAAGGTCCGAGCGACCAGCGGCTCGAGATCGGCTTCTTCACGAAGAATGCCTATGGCGTCGAGGCGCATCCGGAGGTGAAGCGCTGCCTCGAGGAGACGGCGGCACTCTGCGACGAGCTCGGTCACGAGGTCGTTCCCACGACGATCGACTTCGAGGGCGACCGATTCCTCGAACACTTCCTCGATCTCTGGTGCTCGATCCCGGCTGGGATCCTGGAGCAGGTCCGGGCGCAGGGCCTCGATCCCGAAGCCGTGCTCGAACCGGTGACCCTCGGCATGGCCGAGCGGTTCGCGCGTGCGGGCGACGGGGCGATGACCCGGGCGGTGGACTTCTTCGAGGGCTACGGCGGCCGGATCGACGCCCAGCGTGCCGAGTTCGACGTCCTGCTGTCGCCGGTGCTGCGGCGACCGCCGCTCCGGATCGGCGAGCAGGCTGGAACCCAGCCCTTCGACGAGGTCTTCGAGCCCCTCGTCGACTACGTGTCCTACACCCCGATCTGGAATGCGACGGGACACCCGGGAATGTCCGTGCCCCTCGGCTGGACCACTGACGGACTCCCGATCGGCAGCCAGTTCGTCGCGGGTCACGGCGAGGAGGGACGGCTACTGGCGCTCGCCTACGAGCTCGAGGCAGCTCGTCCCTGGGCCGATCGCCGCCCGGCCTAGCCGGCCCCTCGCCCGAGGGGGCCTCGGCGTCCGGCCGCGGGTCGCAAGGGGGGCGGGCGGGGCGGGATGCCCCGCCTCCGGTGCGGCGGACCAGTTCTCATCGGAAAACCAGTCCGGACTCGCGTCGGATACCCGGCTCCTGGACGCCAGCGGCGCTCACGCCCACGCGGAGGGCGCGAGCGAGCCTCGTCGAGACCCCTCCGGGCCCTCGACGCAGGGGGAGCTCCGGCTTTCGGGGCCTCGATTCGGTAGTCTGTTCGACGGCAGGAAGATGCTTCCAGAGTCGGGGGGACCGAGCGGTATGGCCAGGCAGACGTACGCAGAGAACGGGTTCGATGCGCCGGAACAGCGAACGAAGTCCGGGGCGACGGATCGGTCGTTCCGTAGGCGATCGGCGTCCATGTCCAGGTCCACGGGCGTCGTCGCGGCGCTCCTCGTCCTGGCGATCGCCTCGCCCGCCCACGCCTACCTCGACCCGGGCACGGGCTCCACGATCCTCCAGCTGCTGCTCGGCGGTGTGGCCGGCGCGATGGTGGTGCTCAACCTCTACTGGGCTCGCGTGAAGGCGTTCTTCGGAATTTCTTCCGACTCCTCGGCCAGCGAGGCCAGCCCGGAGAGCTCCGAGACGCCCGAACCGAGATGACCCGATCCGACGAAGGTCGCGTGCCGGGATCCTTTCGGGATCCTTCGGGTCGAGTCCATCTCGTGGACGGTCGCGTCTTCCGGACCGTGACCGACCGGGCAATCGAGGACTTCGAGTTCGTCCGCGACTCCGGCTTCTACGACGACATGGTCCGGGCCGGTCGAGTGATCGCCGCGACACCGGTCGATCGCGAGACCCACGACCGCGTCGACCCCGAAGCCAGCGTCGTCGTCGAGCACCCTCGCCTCCCGGTCGTCTCGTATCCCTACGAGTGGACGTTCGCGCAGCTGAAGGTCGCCGCCCTCCTGCACCTCGATCTCCAGATCGAGGGCCTGGCCCGCGATGTGATGCTCTCCGACGCGACGGCCTACAACGTCCAGTTCATCGGCGCCGAACCGATCTTCATCGACACGCTCTCCTTTCGCCGATACCAGGAGGGTGAGTACTGGGCGGGCCATCGCCAGTTCACCGAGCAGTTCCTGGCGCCCCTCCTGCTTCGCTCGATGTTCGGGATCGCGCACAACAGCTGGTATCGCGGGCGCCTGGAGGGCATCCCCGGCGCGGACCTCGTCGCGATGCTCTCTTTCCGCCAGAAGCTCTCCTTCCGCGTGCTGACCCACCTGGTCCTCCCCGCTCGCTTCGACCGTTCGGCGAGGTCGAGCGGCCTCGAGGTCGACAAGCAGAGCCTCGAGCGCGCCACCCTGCCCCGCGCCGCGCTCGAGCGGATGTTCGCGAAGCTCCGGTCCTGGATCGAAACCCTCGAGCCCAAGGATGCGGACGAGACCACGGTCTGGAAGGACTACGCCGGCCAGACGAGCTACGTCGAAGAAGAGACCCAGCGCAAGCGGGACATCATCGAGGGCTTCGTCCGGGAGTTCTCGCCGAAGATGGTCTGGGACCTCGGCTGCAACAGCGGCGACTACTCGGAGCTCGCGCTCGAGAGCGGTGCCGAGCACGTCGTCGGCTGGGATTTCGACGACGGCGCGCTCGCAGCCGCATTCGACCGGAGCCGCACGAAGAAGCTCGCCTTCACGTCGCTCTACTTCGACGCGGCCAACCCGGCGCCGAATCAGGGATGGGCCGAGAGCGAACGCGAGGGGATGCGAGACCGAGGCCCCGCGGACGCGGTCTTCGCCCTCGCCTTCGTCCACCACCTCGCGATCGCGAAGAACGTGCCTCTCGACGACGTCGCCGCCTGGCTGACCTCCGTCGGCCGGAGCGGCGTCGTGGAGTTCGTCGACAAGGACGACCCGATGGTGAAGAAGCTCCTCGTAATGCGCGAGGACATCTTCGACGACTACTCGCTCGAGGCCTTCCTGGACGCGCTCGGCGCGCGCGCCGAGATCGTCCGCGTCGAGGCGTTGTCCACGCGCCACCTGATCACGTTCCGTACGAAAGACGGAGCGGCATGACCGAGCCGAGCCCCGGGTCCGAGAATCCCGAGAGCCCATCCGGATCCTCCGACCTGCTCGGCCGCACGATCCTCTGCTTCCTGATCCTCTGGATCCCCGTCTACTCTCTCGCCTCCATCCACGGCGACGTCTTCTCGCCGCTCCCGATCGTCTACTCCGCCGTCGTCTTCGCGGTTCCCGCGGTTCTCTGCGCCGCAGCGCTGGGCGGGATCGAGCGCCGCCGTCGCGCCGTCCTGCTGGGCGTGCTGGTCGCCTTCTTCCTCGACCTCCAGATGCCCGGAATCGGCAGTCTCGTTCTGGTTGCCGTCGCGGTCGGCCTGGGCGCCCTTTTCTGGGTCATGCGCGAGAACGTGCTGCGGATCCTGCTGGCGACCTTCGCCACGGTGCTCGCGTCGATGGTGCTCTTCCCGGGCACGAGCGCGGTCCCCGCGTCCGACCGAGCCGACGACGTCGCGACGTCCGAAGCGACCGCCGTCGGCCAAGGGCTCTACCTCCACCTCTTGCTGGACGAGTTCGCAGGCCCCTCCGGAATGCCGATGGACTTCGAGGCGACGGCGGCCCAGCGCGAACGGCTGGTCGGGTTCATGGACCGGTACGGGTTCAGCGTCGCCGAGGGATCCCGAGCGACCTACTACTCGTCGGTCGACTCGATCTCCGACGTCCTGAACTTCGGGACGCTCGACCCGGAGAACCCGATCTACAGCGGCAAGCACCCCTACGTCCTCGAGCAGAACGCCTACTTCGAGCGCCTGGGAGGCGCGCGGGGCGCGCTTCGTGTCGTCCAGTCCGACTACATGGACTTCTGCACGCATGCCCCGGTCGAGCTCGCCGTCTGCCGCACCTACCGACACGACGGCATGGGGTGGCTCGACGGAGATGCGTGGGACGCGAGCTCGAAGACCCGGATCCTGCTCGGCATCTACGGCAATCGGCAGGGTTGGATCGAATTCGTGATGAAGCGCGTGCGGCGCACGCACCGGGCCCTCGCGAACGCAGGCCTCGAACTGCCGACGATCCTCGCCTGGAACGGGACCCTGGCGCCCCTGAACGGCATGGAGGCCCTCGAGCAGCTCGAGCGCGACGTGCTCTCCGGACCCGCCGACGCGACCTGGTTCGCCCATCTGCTCGTGCCCCACTCGCCCTACGTCTTCGACGCGAGCTGCGAGATCCGCCGCGATCCCTACCGGTGGCTGTCGAACCACCCGCGCTATCTGAAGAGCAACGACGAGGCCGGGCGAGCGATCCGGTACGCGCAGTACGCGGAGCAGATGGCCTGCACCCTCGACCGGCTGGCGGACTTCTTCGACGCCCTCGACCGCGCGGGGCGGCTCGAGAACGCGACGATCCTCGTCCAGGGGGATCACGGTTCGCGCATCTCGCTCCTCCCGCTCAGGGACGTGGACCGCGAGGACGAGACCGGGCCCCACGTCCGAGACGTCTACGACGCGATCTTCGCGATCCGGAGCCCGCTCACGCGAGACCTGCCCCTCGACGCGAAGGAGTCGCTGCCGAGCCTGCTCGACGGCTCGAGTCTCTCCGTGCTCACGCCGGGCTCGGACGACGCCCCCGGGCGCGTGGCGGGCACCGACGCGCCGTAGCACCGGGCGCGCATGGAAGTCTTCGACGCGCCCAGCCCCCAGGCGCCCGACGAGCGCCTAGGATCGCGGCTCGACCCAGATCGCCGACGTCCACGCCCGCTCCTGCTGGATCGGCGAATAGAAGGGCTCCGCTTCCGGGTCGAGGCAGCACTTCCCGTAGACGTCCCCCTGCGCGCCCCGCTCATGGGCGGCCGCCGTCGCCGCCTCGGCCTGCACGGCACAGGACGCCGCGAACGGATTCACGCCGGCCGCCTGACACTGGAGGGTGCTCCAGCGGCAGGTCGGATTCTCGAGCACACGCACGTAGTAGAACGCGGAGTCCGAGGCGTTCCAGTCCGGGTCGGTCCATACGTCGCAGAGGCTCGACGCCCCTGAACCCGTCGGCGCACAGGTCTGCGGATCGACCGAGGCGCCGTTGTCCGCTTCTCCCGCAACGTCGTAGACGCGCTCCCGGCTCGATCCGTCGGCTCCGACCCAGCCCTTCACGATCTGGATGCGCTGGAGGTCGGTGCCCGGATGTCCCGGCGCCCCGGGATCCTTGAGCGCGCTCACGAGGAAGCGCGGTGATGCATCGGTGGCCTCGACCTCGAGCCGCCCGCCCATCGGAACGCCCTCGGAGTAGGCTCGAGCGACCATGTCCGGCGCGCCGCAGAGATCTTCCGAGAGCGCTGCCCCCGCGAAGAAGCGGACGATCGGCCGCGTCCCGCTCGTGGCGTAGGTCTCCTTGCGACGCATCCCGTCGAAGATCGCGTCCCGGCTGTTCTCCTCGGCCCAGACCACCGCGTGCCCGCCCGGGTTCGAGAAGAAGTGGTCCTGGACGTTCCGGTAGCCCGCGTCCCGACGTCCGAGATGACCCACGTAGTTGTCCTCTTCGGCACTCCCGGGCGTCGCGCTGTGGGTGTCGGTGCTGCCGATGAAGCCGAAGACGAAGGGGTTGGTCCCGGAATCTCGGCCGAGCTCGAGCCCCGCCTTGAGCGCGTTTCGCGCCATGTTGCGCGGATGGAACTCGTCGAGGGGAACGGGGGCCGCCTGCTCGGTCATGACTTCACCGTGGACCGAACCGAGCATGCTCAGGTTGTCCGCGACGACCTGCTCGTAGGTGCAGAGCTCGTCCTCGGTCAGGAGGCCGCGTCCCTCGAGGCGATCGAAGCGACACTCGGAGGCGCCCTTGTGCTGGGTCAGCTCGATCACGGGCTCGAACTTGATCCGATCGGTCGCTTCGCGCGGGGTCTGCGGATCGCGGAACATGAGCCCCGCGGCGAGGTTCGGGTTGTGCGGGATGGCGAGCACGTCGCAGCCGATCCCGGCGTCGAGACAGCGCTCCTGCAGCAGCTCCCAGAGGATCGGGAAGTTGTAGGGGCCGGTGTCGTAGGTCGAGACGGGACTCGCCGGGACGCTGGCGTTCCGGAAGATGACGTTGCGGTGCATGTTCGCCGCGTTCGGCGCGTCGGTGTACTCGTAGCCGACGAAAGTCGTGAAGGCGCAGTCCTCGGACCGGTCGTAGTGGGTCTCCGCCGCCGCCTGGATCCGATCCCATGCGCTCGTCGCCGCCTCGTCGCAGTCGGAGAGGGTGCAGGCGAAGCTCTGGCTGACCTCCTCGGTCTGGATCCCGCCCAGGGTCGTCCACCAGTTCGCCGCCAGCAGCTGCGTCCAGTAGTGATTCGAGCGGGTCATCACGCAATGGGGCCACCAGTAGCCGAGACGCCACGGGTCCCGGGTGCAGACGTCGATCGGACCGAGATACTCGGAGTGGTCGGTGATCCCCGCGAAGTCGAGGGGGCGCTGGAGCTGGGCCCGAACCGTCTGCTCGCCGTCCTCGTTCGGCAGCGTGATCGGCTCGCCCCTGGCGAAGCGATAGGCGTCGTCGGGCTCGTTCCGCTGACTCGAGATGTAGGAATCGAAGGAGTAGGCGGTGTGGACGTGGAGATCGCCGAACATCGGCTTGCGAAGCGGATCGTGGTCGGCGCAGGGCGCGCGCTCCTCGGAGTAGCGCCGCTCGGCGTCCGCGCCAGCCGACGCCTCGTTCTGCGCAGACGTCGGGAAGGACGGGACGAGGAGCGCAGCGACGAACGTCAGGAAGAACGGAATGCGAAGCGCGTGGGTCGACATACCCGAGAGTCTATGGGCAGTACGCGGCGCGAGCACCCTCGAATCGATCGGCCTTTCGGCCTCGGCTACGACGCTGGCGAGTACCAGATCGGCGACGTCCAGGCGCGCTCCTGGATCGTCGTCGGCACCCGAGGATCACTGCAGCCGTCGGGGCGCTCGTCCTCGGGCAGCGTGAGGCAGAGCCTCGCCGACCAGCGACAGCTGGGATTCTCGAGCACCCGCGCGTAGTAGACCGCCGCGCGCCCGGCATCGAAGTCGGGATCGCGCCACACCGAGCAGAGCGCCGTGGCGCCCTGCCCTCGTGGCGCGCACGTCGCCGGGTCCACGCCTGCGGACGGATCCGGACCACCGGCGACGTCGACCACGGACTGATGGAACTCGCCCTCGTCGCCCACCCAACCCTTGACGATCTGGATCCGTTGGAGCGAGGTCCCGGGACGCTCGGGCGTCCCCGGGTCCTGCATGGCCGACAGGAAGAAGGCCGGCCCCCGGTCGCCCCGGAGAGGAGGAAGATCTCCCCCCATCGCGACGCCCATCGCGTCGGCGCGTGCCAAGCCGTCGGGCGCCGCGCATAGATCCTCCGGCAGATCCCAGCCCGCGAACAAGCGCGGCGCGATTCGCGGCCCGCTCGTCGCGAAGGTCTCCCGCCGCTTCATCGCGTCGAAGAGTGCATCGCGACTGTTCTCCTCCGCCCACACGCCCGCGAGGCCACCGGGATTCTGGAAGATCCGCGGCCTCACGGCCTCGCCGATCGTGAGCATCGACTGCGCGTCCGACGGCGGGAACTTGCCGACGAAGTCGGACTCCTCCGTCGCGCCCGGCGTACCGCGGTGGGTATCCGTACTGCCGATGAAGCCGAAGGCAAAGGGGTTCACGCCGATCCGTGCCTGCTCGGCGAGCCCTTCGACGAGTGCATACCGCACGAAGTCCACCCGCGAGGTACAGCCTCTGGCCTTCTGCGCGCCCTCGCCGACGCCGTCACCGCAATCCTCCGCCGGCTCGTTCCAATCGCGGATCTTCTCGAAGCCGCAGAACTCGTCCTCGCCCCCGAGCACGCCCGCGAAGCCGTTTCGACACTCGGACTCGCCCTTCACCTGCATCATCTCGACGATCGGTTCGAGCCGCGCTCGGAGCGCGGCGGCCTCGCGTTGCTCTCCCCGGGGCAGCTCGAGCCAGGGCAGCGCGAACTGATGACCGTTCGAGAGGTTCGGGTTGTGCGGGATCGCGATCGCTTCGCAGCCGGTATCCGTGTCGAGGCAGAGATCGCGGAGACGCTCCCGGAGAAGCGCCTCGTTCGGGGTGTCGATCCAGGACAGCGGGAGCTCCGGGCCGATCTCGTTCCGGAGCACGATGTTTCGGTGGATCTTCGTGCTGGCGGTCGAGCGACTGTACTCCCAGGCGTGGAAGGTCGTGAAGGAGCAGGCCGCGCTTCGGTCGTAGTGGCGCTCCGCCGACCGCTGATTCTCGGCCCAGACCGTGCCGAGCCGCGCGCGACAGCGGGAAAGGTCCTCGCCGCAGACCTCGCGATTTCGCCCGTCGAGGTCGACGACGCCGAGCACCTTCGCGCGAAACCCCTTCAGGCCGAGGACCGTCGCCAGGAGCGTGCTCTCTTCGGATCGGTAGATCCGACACGAGCGCGTGTCGTAGACCGCCGAAGCGGGATCCAGACACAGCGCGGTCTCCGCCATCCACTCCGCGTGGTCCGTCACCGCCGCGAAGTCCAGCGGACGATCGAGTCGCGCGAGGCGCTCGGCACGCCCCTGCTCGTCGAAAGGAGCGAGCGCGACCTCCTCGCCCTTCGCGAAGCGGTAGGCGTCGTCCGGCGTGGTTCTCGTGCCGTGCAGCTGGGCGTCCATCGACACCCCCGTGTGTACGTGCAGATCCCCGTAGAAGGGGCGCCGAAGGGGATCCCGATCCGCACAGGGCTCGCGGGGCGCGATCGTCTGGCTGCGAGCCGGGCCGATCGGCGTCTCCCAGTCCTCGAGCCCGGGGTCGAAGCCGCAGCCCGCCGAGAAGACGGCCGACAGCGCGATGGAGCACAGCGTGCGCCTCATGACGTTGGGATTCCTTTCGGAGGTCGCGGGCCTCTACCGGAAGAGTACGACCGGCGCATAGCGCGGCAGCGTTCCGATCTGGAGACCTCGTGTCGCCGCGATCTTCTCGCGCAGGAACGCGAGCATCGTGTCGCCGCCCGCCGACAGGAAGGCGGCGGCCTTGACCTCACCGGTGAAGGGACCCTCGATCGGACCCGTCAGGCTGTCGTAGTGGATGGGGATGATGCGCTTCGCGCCGATCGACTCGACGGTCTCGCGCCAATAGCGCTCTCGGTAGTCCGCGGTCTGGGTCTCGAGACCACCGACGCCGAGGAAGACGGTCTCCGCGGGAAAGTCGCGGAGGCCTCCCTCGATGAAGCCGGCGCTCGCCTGGATCAGGAAGCGTCCCTTCGGATGGACGACGTGGATCGCGTAGGGCTGGCCCACCTTGTAGTCGAAGACCCCGACCGGCGGCACGAGCGGCGCGTCGATCCTCGGATCCGCGAGGGCGCGCTCGCGAACGGCGGGATCCGGGAATTCGAAATGCCGCGTATGGATGAGCGTGATCGTGAACGCGCCGAACCGAACCGGCTCACCGTCCTCGGCCACCCGGATCCGAGACTCTTCGAGGCCCCAGCCTCGCCCGATGTTCGCGGTCGACTCCGAGCCGAGCAACAGCGCGCCGGTCCGCCTGGCGACCTCGGGTGCGTCCATCGCATGATCGAAATGGGAGTGGACCGGGATCACGACCGCGAGACGCTCGACCGCGTTCCGCTCGAGGCCGCGCGCGATCGCCTCGACGTCGGGCTCGATCGTGCCGCCGAGCATGGGCAGCGCACCGACGCGCGTGAACCACCCGTCGACCATCCAGCTCGTCTCGCCGTCGGAGAAGAGCAGCGTAGACGTCCCGGTGAATCGTACGCTGACGGCGCCGGGCGGGACGACGTCGACCGAGGGGAGCTCCCAGGCCGGGTCGACCGGCAGGTCCTCGTAGGTGTTGAGCAGGTAGGTGCCGGTCGCGACCAGGCCCACCACGACCACACCGGCGATCGCGAACAGGGTGCGGAAAAGCATGGACAAGACGGTAGGCGGGACCCTGCGACGCGTCGAACGACCGGGAGACCCGAGGAATCCCCAGGAACGTGGCGTCACGCCCTCAGCGCTTGCCCGTCCACTGCACCTGGATCCCACCGTTCATCTGAAAGGCGAGATCGTCCGCTCGGGTCGCGAACGCGACTGCGCCCGTTCCCAGCGAGGATTGAGAGCCGAAGGCCGGATCGTCCGGGAAGAAGACCGCACGCCCCTGGAGATACATGCTCCAGCGGAACGGACCCGATTCGTAGACGTCGGCCGCGATCGCGAGCGACGGACTGATCCCGTGGTAGAGCTCGGCATCCCCGACCGAATTGGCCGATTCGATGAGGTCGTCGAGAGAGATACCCGAGTTCGTCCGCGTGAAATCGCCGACGGTCTGGATGGACATCCCGTAGTACTCGACCGCAGGCCGAAGGCGAATCGCGGTGTCGAGCGCCGGAATCGGAACCTCGAACTCGATGCCGAAGCCCAGACTCCACATCGCGTCGATGGTCACCTGGTTCCGGATCCGAAGACCGCACGACTCGATCCGCGAGAACGGATTCACGGTCGGGTTGCCGGCCTGGGGCGAAGTATCGGCACAGAGCGCCGCGAACTCCGCCTGCACGAAAGCCGAGTCGTCCGGGTTGGTGAGCTGGTTTATGCCGGGGGCGTAGCGGTTGATGAGCTCCGCGTCGATCCGCTCGGCGATCAGCTCCTCGGCGAGCGGAATGTGCACGCCGCCCGAGAGGAAGAGCCGCGGCTTCGACGGCACGTCCAGCTGCAGTGGGGTGTAGAGCTTGCCTTCGAGGGAGAGCGCGACCGAGATGTACGAGTCGCCGGTCTCTTGCGGAAAATCCGTATCCGTCGTCGACGTATCACCACCGAGCGATTGCGTATAGGCCCCGAAACCGAACGAGAGAGCCGGGCTCCACCCGAACTCCTCCCGGCCGGATTCGTCCTCGGCCGGATCGGCGGGCTCGTCCGCCGATCGCCCGCGATCCCCGACGACGCCGGGCGTCGACGTGTCGTCCGCGGCGAAAGCGACGCTCGAGAACAGGACCGCAGCGGCGGCGAAGAGCACCATCGAGAATTGCCGTAAGCTCATCCCTGCGGTCCCTCCTGCGCGCCCTGACCGGGAGAGGTCGGAACCGAAGGCACCACGTTCTCCCTCCCGCGGCGCTTCACACGAACGGCTTTCTGCGCCAAGCGAGTCCGGTAGTTGGAAGCGATCTCCTCGGAGACGCCGTGCTCTTCGATGTAGGCATCGACGGCGCCGGGATCGACCTGGCCCCACCGCACGAAGGCCGTGGCCAGCACCCGGGAACGATGCGGTTCCATGGCGTGTTCGCGAACGAGATCCGCCGCTTCGACGAAGCGCAGGCTCTCGAGAAGGTGGTTGGCGAGGGGGACCACGCCCAGTCGCTGGATGATCGGGTCGCCGAGGTTCGCGCGGATCCAGGCTTCGCCCGCTTCGCGGTCGGCGTCACGGGCCAGCCAGCCGACCATGATCTCGCGGATCAGCGCGTCCCGAACGCCCGTCTCCGGCCGCTCCCGCAGCCAGCCGATCGCGTCGCGGGGCTTCGAGGCGCCCCGGGCCTGGACGGCCTGCGGCATGGCCTCGATCGCCTTCTCCGGATTCTCGGCTTCGATCTTCTCGTACCACTGGGCCGCGCGATCGTAGTCCTGGCCCGCGACGAAGAGGAGCCCACGCTTCATCGTGGAAATCTTGAGATTGCCGCCGGCATCCCAAGGGATCGAGTCGAGCCACTCCCGGGTCGTGTCGAGCCCGTGGACCCGATTGATCTCGATCATCACCTCGGTGATCCAGAGCTCGCGATCGCCGTCCTCCTCGGCGTCCACCAGCATGTCCGTCAGCTGGTCCCAGTCCTTCGCGACGCCGAGTCCCTGCAGAACGGCGAGATACATGAACTTGGTCGGAGACCGGAGGGTTCCGGCGGAGCCTTCGTAGCGGGGATCGACGAACGCGCGCGCCTCCTCGCCCCCGCCGTTGATCGCCCACTGGAAAACCGCCTCGAGGATCGCCTGGTTCTTGGAGCGCGGATACGGCCACGCCAGGATCCCCGACACGGCGGCCTGCGGATCGATCTTCGACCAGCGATTCGCGAAGAGTCGTGCTTCGTGCGGATCGACCCGCCCGACGTTCTCCACGTAGGCGTCGGCGGCCCCCTGGAGGTTCGACTCGTCGATCGAGTCCATCAGCTGGACCATCCGTCGGTGCCGGTCGAGGGTGTCGGTGATGCGCAGCATCTTGCCGACCTCGACCCGCATCTGCTCTGCGTCGAGCTCGAGCGGAGCGGCGCCGTCCGGACCCGGCGCGTCACATCCGAGGAATCCACCCGCCGTCAGACAGAGCAGGGTCAGCTCGGTGATCCGGCGTCGGGCCAGACGCCATCCGGACCGCCGCGCGGACCCGAATCCCACGACCGACATCGCGAGCATCAGAAATTCACCTTCATCGTGAGGCTGTACGTCCGCGGATCGCCGATCGCGTGAAGCACGGAGCCGCGGAGCCGCGAGAGGTTGAACACGTCGAGGGTATAGGCCTGGTTGGTCAGGTTCTCGATCCGGCCGGAGAACTCGAAGGTCTCGTCGGGGCTCTTGTAGGTGATGCCCAGATTGAACAGCCAGAGCGCGTCCTGGCTCGCGAGGTCGACGTTCCCGGGACCGAAGTACACCTTGTCCTTGAACGACCAGTCGACGCGCGGCACGATGATTCCCCAGTCCCCGCCGAACGGCCACGCAACGAAGCCGATGAACGAGAACTCCGGGGAGTTGACCAGCTGGTTCCCCGTGAAGTCGGTGATCTGGACCTGGGTCGTCGGGAGCGGATCACCGGGCACGTTCACGATCTGGGTCACGACGAAGTCGGTGTACTTGCTGTCGAGCCACGCGAAGGTGCCGCGGATCCAGATCCCCTCGAAGATGGGGGGCGCCCAGCCTTCGAAGGGCTTGACGTCGACCTCCATCTCGAAGCCGAGGATGTCGGCGTCGCCCGCGTTGATCAGCTCCTGGACCGGGACCGTGCCGCCGTTGTTCCGGAGCTGGAAGACCTGGAGATCCTGGTAGTCGTAGTAGAACAACGCCCAGTTCCAGAGGATCCGGTTGCTCCAGAACTCGCCCTTCAGACCGATCTCGACGGAGTCGATGATCTCGGGGTTGACGGGCGTCGCGAGCTCCGAGCTGGCGTCCTCCCGGTTGCTCGCGTTCGTGATGCCGCCGTTGATCGCCGGTCCCTTCCAGCCACGCGCGTAGCGGAGATAGAAGTTCACGTCCGCCGCGGGACTCCAGGTCGCGATCACGTCACCGGCCCAGCCGAATTCCTTGGCGGCCGCGTTGGCCCGGCCGGGCGACCGGATGACCCCGTTGTCCTCGACCGGCGGGCAGCGATTCGATCCGTCCGGGAGGGGGCCGACGATGAACTGGCAGCTCTGGACGAGGAGGTTGAGCTCCTTCTCCTCGTAATTGAAGCGCGCGCCACCCTTGATCGAGAAGGTCTCCGCCGGCTCCCACTCGAGCTTGTACCAGGCCGAGCCGTAGCGGGTGAATTGGGTGTAGGTCTGGTTCAGCTCGGGCAGGTTCTGGTTGATCTGGAAGCGCGTCGAGCAGCTGCGCCCGAGGACGAGGACATCGCCGCCACCCGGCGCTCCGCTCGGCACCCGCGATCCACCGTTGCCCGCGTAGCCACCACAACCGATCGACAGCGTCTCATAGAGGAACATGCCGCCGAGCTGCCACGCCCAGCCCTCCCCCGCGTCCCAGTCGACACGAATCTCCTGGGTCAGCTGGTAGGACTTGTTGTTCAGGTTCGGCTCGAGGCTCGCGTAGGGACTCCCGTCGAGGTTCAGTTTCGTACTTCGCTTGTTCCACTCGTATCCCGTGATCGAGATGAGCTCGAAGTCGCCGAAGGTCATCTGCCCCGTCAGGCTGGCGCCGAAGAGATCGATCTTCTCCTTCTCGACGGAGTTGTAGTCCCCCTCGAACGGGTTGCCCTGGAAGGGGCTGGTGATCGGCACGAACGCGCCGAGGTTCGACGTGAAGAGCCGATTGTCGGCGTCGAAGTACTGGTCCGCGTCACCGTCGAAGGAGGGGGTGGGCTCGTCCTGCGAGAAGTTCTGGTTCGTCGCCACCAGCTGGAACTGGCGCGCATCACCGCGATTCTGCCCGCCGTGCAGATTCAGCTGCCAGTCCATGTCCAGGAACTCGTGCTGGAAGCGGATGATCGTTCGCGCGCCCCAGTTCCGGGTGTCGTTCACCCACTCCTTCACGCCGCCCGCCTGGCCGACGGTGAAGTTCGGGGCCGGCGGCGACTGCGCGGGATCGATGTTATTGGCGTTGTAACACTCTCGATGCACGGACTGGATGAGGGCGCGATTCTGCTGCACTGGATTGAGCAGGTTGCGAATGCGGCCGCCGATCGGGTTCGCGTAGTCCTGATCCGCGCAGCGATTCTTCGTCGTCCCGTCGCGCTGGTTCCAGCGTGCCGCCGTTCTCATCGACAGCATGTCCGGAATGATCACGTTCTCGACGGCCGCCTCGAAGCTGAGCTCATTGAAGCGTCCGTAGGTGACCGACGCCGTCACGCCCGGGGTGCCGGTCGGCTTGCGCGCGATCGTACGGATCGTTCCCGCGGAGGCGTTTCGGCCGTAGGTCGTCGTCTGCGGACCGCGCAGCACGTCGATGTTCTCGACGTCGAAGAGCTGGGCCAGCTGCGCCGCCGCGGAGTTGATGAAGATCTCGTCGTTGTACACCGCGACGGAAGAAGAGGAGTTCGCGTTGAAGTCGCGAATACCGACACCGCGGATGAAGAGCGTCGGGTTCGACGCGGCGAAGGGCGTTCGGATCTCGAGGTTCGGCGTGAACTGAGCGACGTCGGAGATGTCGCTGGCGCCGATCGCCTCGAGGTAGTCCGAGTCGAACGCGATCGCGGAGACTTCCTGTCCCTGGAAGAGGCTGCTGGCCCCCGTCCCGACGACGACCATCTCCTCGATCCCGGCGAAGGGGTCGTCCTCGGCTTGTGCGCGCGCCTGACCCGACGCACCCATCGCCAGCAGGAAGACCGCGAAGATCCGCACGAGGTGCCCGAGGTGCTCGAGGTGCCCAAGGCGAACGACGGGTGACCCCGGCCGCATCGCGCAACGCGCCACCTCGACTGATGACGCGAATCGAGAGCATGATTCGACGGTGGTGACGGGCGCGTTCACCAATGGGGGGGACCTCCGAGGGTTCCTGTGTATCACTCTTCGATCGAGTAGCCTAGCGCGCGAAGCTGGCGAAGCGACATCTCGTCCAGCTCGATCTCAGGAGCGCCGCCCTCCCAGGCGGGCGGCAGGGCCAGGTAGTCCTCGGCCGCAGAGCGGAGCCTTTTTAATACATCCGGTTCGTCCGCCGCAATGTTCCGCATTTCTCGGGGGTCTGACTTCACGTCATAAAGACGGTCGAAATCGGGGTTGTTCACGTCGTGGATCAGACGTCGGGTGCCTTCGGTGACGGCGACGATCGGGTCGGGGTCTTGCCCCGTCCGGCCCCACGTCCGGTCGAGGTGCGCGTAGTCGCGAGCCGGGAAATCCGGCGTGTAGTCGCCGAGGATCCAGTTCGCGCGCGACTTGCCGTCCATCTCCGGTGCGTCCTCGAGCCCGAGCAGCTCGTAGAGGGTCGGAAAGATGTCGACGTTCTCGGTCGGGAGTTCGATGACGAGCCCCGGATCCAGTCGGAACGGGAAGCCGATGATGAAGGGTGTGTGCGTGACCTCGTTGTGAACGTCCCGCGCGTGACCTTCGAGGCCATGTTCGCCGAAGGCTTCTCCGTGATCGGAAGCCACGACGATCAACGTCCGGTCCGCCATGTCGAGTCGGTAGAGCTCCGCGACGATCTCGCCGATCTGCTGATCCTCCCAGAGAATCGAATTGTCGTAGCCATCGGAGAGCGACGTTCCGAAGATCGCCGTCTCCTCGGTCGAGATGTACTGGTGAACGTCCATCAGGTGGACGTAGAGGAAGAAGCGACGTTCCTGGTTCGTTCGCAGGAACTCCTTGGCCGAGAACACGGCGTCGATGTCGGTTCCGTCGATTCGGCCCGCGATCGGCTTCCGGCGCATCGCGCTGGGCGCCTGCTTCGGACGAGGCGCCATGTAGATGTCGAAGCCCTGCCGGAACCCGAAGTTCGGTGCGACCCAACCGTTCCGCCAGATACCCGCCGAGTAGAAGCCGTTGTCGGTGAAGACCTCCGCCGGCATGCGGGCTTCTTCGTGGACCGCGTCGCGATGGGTCAAGACGTCTGCCCGCTGCGGGTAGAAACCGGTCCAGAGCGAAGCCATCGAAGCCTTCGTCCAGCTCGACTGCGCGCGGTGCCGGGCGAAGCGGAGACCCGTCCCCGCGATGTAGTCGAGAACGGGTGAGGTCGCCCGCTCGTAGCCGTAGCTGCCGAGGCGGTCGGCGCGAAGCGTGTCCACGAGGATGAAGAGGACGTTCAGGTCGGAGCGATCAGGGAACGAAGCGGCGTCCTGGAGCGTACCGACCGGGCGATCGTCGAAAGAGAGATCCCCTTCGGAAGGTGCGTCGACCTCGCTGCACGCCCAGAGGAACGGTGCGAGACAGACGAGCCCCCACAGACCATGCGGCCGAAACCGAACCCACGCCCCTTCGACTGCCCCCAGCTGCGCGCTCACCCCTTCTCCTCCTCGCGCCCGAGCGAGTCGAGCAGTGCGCGCGCGGCCTCGCGCTCCGTGAGCGCCTCCGACTCGAGCGCCCGTTCGAGCTGTCCCCGAGCCTCGCCGTCCCGCCCGAGCTGATCGAGCGCCCTGGCCATCGCAACGCGCGCGTCCGCACTCGGATGATGGAGGGCCACGGCACGCTCGAGTTGAACGAGCGCGCTCTCCGGATCGCCGCGCTCGAGCTCGATCAGACCCCGTTCGTAGAAGGCGCGTCCGCCGGAGAACCGGTGGTAGCGCGTCGCACGCCGGGCGAGCATGTGGACCTCGTCACTCGACCGGTCTCCCCGTCGCTTCGCGATGTCGATCAACGTCATCGCCGCTCGACCGTGCCACGGGTGCGGAATCAGGATCGCCTCGAGGCGCGCCTCGGCCTCGTCGAGGCGATCGGCCTCGAAGAGCGCTTCGGCGGCCGCGAACGCGGGGCGGGGATCGCGCTGCTCGAGGTCGGCCGCGCGATCGAGTACGCCGATCGCCTCGTCCAGGCGTTCCGCCTCGAGCAGAACCAGACCGTACTCGGTCAAGGCGACGGCATGCAGCGGGTTGATCTCGACCGCCCTGCCCAACGACTCGATCGACGCCTCGATCTCGCCGCGTTGGGCCGCGAGTCGACCGCGCAGCAGCGCCGCTTCGAAGGAGCCCGGATGGTCGGCTTCGAACCGTTCCAGACGAGCGATCGCCGCGTCCTCGTCGGGGGTCCCGCGCGCCAGCGCGATCCAGGCCCAGAAGGCCTCGACGTGACTGGGCTCGAAGAGCGCGTCGACTTCCTCGAGGTAGGCCCGGGCCTCCTCGTTGCCCGCAAGCAGCGAGAGGTCACCCGCGTGATCGGCATGGGCCAACCCGGCCCACTCGAGGTTCCCGACGAGCTCGTCCCGAACGCTCTTTGCGTACTCGTGGAAGCCGCCGGCCGCGGCGGCGCGAGCGAGCAGTCGGAGCGCGAAGGGCTCGTGCCCTGCCCGCGCGATCAAGAAGCTGATCGAGTCGATCGCCCAGTTGACTCGCCCTTCGGCCACCAACATCTGACCGAGCACGAGCCCGGCGTCGGTCGCGTGCGGATCGGATCGCAGCGCGTCCTGATAGAGATCGAGGGCGAGCTCGAACTCGCCGACCTCGACGGCGGCCCGGCCCGCCAGGTAGCGAGCGGCGGGGTTCGACGCGAAGGTGCGGAAGGCTTCGAGAAAGGCGTCGAGTGCCTCACGAGGCTGGCCCTGCTCGAGCTTCATCCGCGCGCGGATCAGTGCCGCCATCGACGGCTCGTCTTCGTCGAGGGAAGAAGCGATCCGCTCGGCGCGATCGAACTCGCCCGTCCGGACGTAGACATCGGCGATCCCGAAGCGGCTGTCGGGGTTCATGCGTCCCCACTCGAGTCCCGGATCGTCCGCCGGCTGGCCCATCGCCGCCTCGATCGCGGCATCGAGCGCCTCGACCGTTCCCGGCAGGTCGCGCCGCGCGAGCCACAGATTCGCGAGGGCGAGCCACGAATTCATGTGGCCGTCCGCGTCGACCCCCGCCTGCAGGACGGCCTCGGCCTCGTCGAGCTGCCCGAGTCGACCGAGCCGCGCCGCATACCCCTGGCGCAGGATCTGACGCTTGGGATACGCCTCGACGAGCGCGGCGAGCATCCGAGTCGCTTCGTCGGAGCGCCCGGTCGCATCGAGGAGCTCCTCGCGCGCGAAGGCCAGATTCGGGTCCGCCGGGAACGCCTCCTGGCACTCGTCCAGCCACTGCTCCGCGGCCTCCATCTCGCCCCGGGACTTCTCGAACCGGGACGCCGTCGCGCAGTGGACGGTGCGCGAGTCCTGCGACGCGCCCGTGCGCTCGAGGATCGTCGCGATCTCCCGAATCCGCTCTCGCGCTCCGTCCCAGTCCTCGATCTGGATCAGCGTGTTGAGGAGCCGCTCGAGGATCGCCGCGTGCTCGGGGGTTTCGGCAGCGAGGATCTCGAGATCGTCGACGGCCCGCTCGTAGTCGAGCGACACCTCGTACGCCTTCGCGCGAAGGTCCCGCAGCAGCAGGTCCTCGGAGTCGACCTCCTCGAGGTAGCGCGTCGTGTAGTCGACCGCGGTCAGCTCGTCGCCCCCGGCGACGAGTGCCTGCGCGTACATCCGGGGGACTCCCGGCGGGGCATCGTCCCTTTCCGATGCGCGCTGCAGCGGCCAGACCGCGAGGCTCCAGCGCTGGGAACCCATCAGCGCCCGACCGTAGAGGACCAGCGCCTGGGTCGTCGGGTTGGGCACGGAGACGTGTGGGCGAAGAGCCTCGGTCGCCTCTTCGAACTTCTGATCCCGAATCAGGTCGCGGGCTTCGTCGATCGACAGCACGACGATCCGGGGGTCCGGCCCGAGGGGAGCCTCGTCGGCCGAGTCGCAGCCTGGGAGCGTCAGAGCCGCGCAGAACGCAGCGAGGAGCACAGCCCGCGGGGGAATCCTGTACGAGAGGGGCAGGAGAGACAAGTGACGTGCAGTCCCGTCCAGGGCGCCCATCCGGAACCACTTTTTTATAGACAACGAAGAACGGCCCCTCATAGAATGGCCGCAATGTACCGGGGCCGGCACGGCAGTGTCGATACCCGCGTGACGAACAGCGAGTCGGGGGCCACCTACTCCTACCTGTGTAGGTTTCCTCCCGGAAAGTCTCCGACACGAAAGAGCGAATGAGGGCCGGGCCCCGCGGGTACTCCGCGTCTCGGCGAGGAGCCCAGGTCCTGCTGCGTCACGCAGGCATCGGTCGAAAGCAGTCGAGCGGGGATAACGTGGACGGAATGCTCAACGTCTGAGCACATCGAAGCTGAGATCCCACCGGCACCCAACATCAATGGAGATTCAGAAAGATGCGTAGATTCTTGAACATCGCCCTTCTGAGCGTGCTCTCGGTCTTAGTGGCCGGTCCGAGCTTCGCCCAGGCTGTGGCGTTCAGCGGCAAGCTCCAGATCGGCTTCGGTGATCAGGACAACGCCACCGGCTTCCGCAGCAACAACGCAGTTCCGATCTGCGCCGGCCAGGGTCCCCTGGTCAACCCCGGAACGGTTGGTACCACGCTCGGTACGCTCCTCATGAACGGAACCGCGACCGCGGCGCCGGGCGTCGGCGGAACGGTCACGTTCCAGGGCGTCCAGGCCGGTGCGGGCGGCGCCCAGCAGAAGGTCCAGTCGACCTGTAACGTCGCGATTCCCGGCTTCGCCAACCCGCGACTCCGCTCCCGCACGCAGATCGGTGCGGCGCAGTACCCGGGTCGGAAGGGTGCCTTCACGACGATGCTCTCGACGGCCACCGTCCCGACCGTCGCGCCCACGTACATGCTGTCCGCCGCGGGCGGTAACGAGCAGGCGACGACGGGTGGGGGCGCCTACGAGGCGTCGATCCCGTTCTTCGGCCTCGGCCAGGGCGTCCAGCGGGTCAACCCCGGCGCGGCGCGCTTCGGCGGCGCGATGCCCTTCTCGGGCGGCGGCGCGGTTCAGCTCGGCGTCAACTTCCAGACGCTGGTGCCCGGTGGTACCTCGATGGAGATCCTCGAGCCCGGCGACTACGGCCTCGTGCTCTACGCGAACGGCCTGCTGCCGACGAGCCCGCAGATCTTCGGTACCGACGCGACGGGTGTGAACATCATCAACCCCGTCACGGGCACGATCTACACGCCCAGCTTCACCTACACGGCGGGGATCGTGAACGGTCGCCAGGACAACCAGTACGCGGCGCGGACCCCGGGTGGAACGACCAAGGACCAGCAGGGTGCGGTCCGGACCGTCCTCGGTGGCAACACCGTCACGCCGGCTCCCGGCGGGCCCGCCACGCAGATCGTCTCCCCGGTCGCCTTCACGGGCGTCTTCGGCGAGTGGACGACGGGCATGGTGACGCACACGGACATGGTCGGTGACTTCACCACGATCCGAATGGCGACCGGCTTCGACCGTGTCCCCGCGACGACCGGCACCGCCGATGATGCGCGCGCCGCGAACGCGGGCGCCACGCGCCGGCTGCAGGTCGTCTCGCCCTGGGCGGCGACGATCCGACCGGTCGGTCCCTTCGGCCTCCCGGTCCCGAACCTCGGGTTCGGTGGTATCGCGTCGATGCAGGTCGACATCATCCCGGCCCCGGAGCCCGGCACGATTGCGATGCTCGGTTTCGGTGCGCTCGGTCTGGTGGGCCTCTCGGCCTCGCGACGCCGCAACGGCTGATCTGATCTCCTGAGTCTTCGGGCCGACCCCGGATGGGGTCGGCCCGAGACGAAGGGAATCACGCCGGGTCCTACCGGATCCGACGACCGAACGAAAAGGGCCGGCGAACCTTCGGGTTCGCCGGCCCTTTCTGTTTACGTCATGCAGTCGCCAGTGCCGTGCTCGCCGCCTCGTTCGACGGTCGAGCGGCCGGCGATCAGCGCCCGGCGAGATCCTCGCCGACCGGGCGCCCGAAGACGTACCAGGCGGGCTCGCTCACGTAGCGGTCCCAGCTCTCCTCGAAGTACGCCGGCTCCTGGGACACCGGCAGCACCACGAGATCCAGCACGCTCTGGAGGGGCAGCGCCACGAAGGTGCCGAGCGCCAGCCTCGCAGTCCCGAGCGGCCGCAGCACGAGGACATCGACCGTCCCGTTCCACAAAGTGCTCGCCGTCTCGAGGAGCGATTCCTCATCTGCGACCGCGGGCGAGGCGGCCATCGCGATCGCCGTCGCCAGGGCGGCGGCCAGGTGTCGGGGGCGCGTCATGGGGATTCCACCTTCTTTCTTCTTTCGCGGCCGCGCGAACGCGCCCGCGGAAGCGACCCGCATCATACCCCATTCACGGCTCGGAATGGCGCGAACGCCAGTCCGCTCCCGACCGTTTCGCGGGCTGCCTGACCCCAGCCGCACGGGGCTATCGTCGAGGTTCCCGTTCGTCGCCCGATGCGCGCGGGAAGAACGCACGGGAGAGCGCGTGAGCGAGATCGGCCTCTACGAAGCGATGAGCACCCTTCGTGCCGTCAGAAGACTTCGACCCGACCCGGTCCCCGAGGACGTCCTGCGTCGGGTGATCGAAGCCGCCAGCTGGGCGCCCACCGGCGGCAACGTCCAGCCCTTCCGGATCCTGGTCGTGCGCGATCGCGAGAAGCTGAGGCGACTGGGTGAGCTCTACGATGGACGGTGGCGCCCCTATATAAAGGAAAGACGAGCGGCGATGGAGGGCGCCTCTGCGAGCGTCCTCGAGAAGAACGAGAAGATGTTCGACGCCGGAACCTACCTGGCCGACCACTTCCACGAGATGCCCGCTCTCCTCGTCTTCTGCTTCAACCCGAAGAACATGGCGATCACCGACGCCAAGCTCGATCGCATCTCCGTCGTCGGTGGCGGGTCCGTCTACACGGCGGTCCAGAACGCCCTCCTCGCCTGCCGGGCGGAGGGCCTCGGCTGCGTCCTGACCACCCTGCTCTGCCTGGACGAGGTCGAGATCAAGCCGCTGCTCGGGATCCCGGATCCCTGGGGCACCGCCGCCGCGATCCCGATCGGCTACCCGGTCCGTGGCGGACACGGTCCGATCGCGCGGCGCAGTCCGGCGAAGCTCGCGTTCGCGGACACCTGGGGCGAACCGCTCTTCGGGGATACTGCATCGTGAGCGCCGCCCCCGGATCCGATCTCCGCGCCGCGGCCCGCGCCGTGGCCCCCGAGCTCCGCCGCCGCGCCGACGAGGTGGAGGCCGCGCGACGCCTCCCCGACGACCTCTCGAAGCGACTCGCCGCCGAGGGCTTCTATCGCATGTACGCCCCCGTCGCGTACGGCGGCCTCGAGACGCCGCCGGCAATCGCGATGGAGACCGTCGAGACCCTGGCGACCGCCGACGGCGCACCGGCCTGGGTCACGTTCATCGCGATCACCAGCACGACCGCCCTGTCGATCCTCCCGGAAGCCACCTGCCGCCAGATCTTCGCCCATCCCGACACGACGATGGCCGGCGTCTTCGCCCCGCGCGGGCGCGCCGTCGTCGTCGACGGCGGCTTCCAGGTCGAGGGCCAGTGGCCCTGGGGCAGCGGCACCCAGAACGCGGACTGGATCCTCGCCGGCTGCCAGGTCGTGCGCGACGGCGAGGTCGAGACCCATGCGAACGGGGCACCGCGCTCGCGCATGATGGTCGTCCCCCGCGCCGACGTCGAGTTCGTCGACACCTGGTACGTCTCCGGCCTCGCCGGAACCGGCAGCACCGATTTCGCCATCCGCGACCGCTTCGTGCCCGAGACCCACGCGGCCGGCCTCGGGATCGACGCGCCCCTGGACCGCCCCCTCTACCGCTTCCCCCAGTTCGGCCTGCTCGCCATGGGCATCGCCGCCGTCGCCCTCGGCCTCGGCCGCGCCGCGATCGACGAGCTGATCGACGTCGCGGGCGGCAAGGTGCCCGACGCGAGTCGCCGGCCGCTGGCCGCGCGCGCGAACGCCCAGTCCGACGTGGCCCGCGCGGAGGCCACGCTCCGATCGGCGCGCGCCTTCTACTACGAGACCATCGAGAAGGCCTGGGAAGAAGCGCTCGAAGGACGGATCTCCCTCGAGAGCAAGCGGGACATCCGGCTCGCGACGACCCACGCCACCCACGCGTCCGCCGAGGCCGTCGATCGGATGTACCACCTCGCCGGCGGGACGAGCGTCTACCGGAGGTCGCCGCTCCAGCGCATCTTCCGGGACGTCCACGTCGCGACCCAGCACATGATGGTCGGCCCGGCGACCCTCGAGCTGACGGGTCGCCTCCTGCTCGGTCTCGAGACCAGCGAGGTCGGACTGTGAGCGACGCGAAGACGGACGCGGTCGCTCCGCTGCGCGTCGGCACGAACGCGAACAACGAGATGACCACGGGACCGACCGATGCGCGACGGGCGCTCCTCGAACGCGTCCGGGCCGCCGGGATCGACCACCTCTTCACCGCGGACCACGTGAGCTTCCATACCGGCATCGGCATGGACGGCATGATCCAGGCCGCGACGCTGGCCGCGAGCGTCCCCGACCTCGCCGTCCACATCGGCGTCTACCTGCTGGCGCTTCGCCATCCGGTCCCGGTCGCGCGGCAGATCGCGCAGATCGCCGAGTCCGCGCCGGGCCGACTCCATCTCGGAATCGGCGTCGGCGGCGAGGACCGGCACGAGGTCGAGATCTGCGGCGTCGACCCGAAGACCCGCGGCCGACGCACCGATGCGTCCCTCGAAGCGCTCCGCGGACTGCTCTCCGGAGAGCCGACCCGCCACGCAGACGAGTTCTTCGCCTTCGAGGACGCCCGGATCGTTCCGGCGCCGGATCCGGCGGTCCCGATCGTGATCGGGGGACGGGTCGATGCCGCGGTCCGGCGCGCGGCGCTGCTCGGCGATGGCTGGCTGGGCGTCTGGTGCTCGGCCCGTCGCTTCGGCGCCGTCGTCGCGGAGATCGACGATCTCGCGTCGGAGCGGAAGTGGCCCCGCCCTGCCGCCTGGGACCACGGGCTCCAGATCTGGGTCGGCCTCGACGCGGACCGTACCGCCGCTCGCGAGCGGCTCGCGAAGGAGATGCAGGCCTTCTACCGGATCCCCTTCGATCCCTTCGAGAAGTACAGCCCCTACGGCACGCCCGAGGAAGTCGCCCACTTCCTCGCTCCCTACGCGGAAGCGGGCTGCCGGCACTTCAACGTGATGCCCATCGCCCCGAACGTCGAAGCCGCCCTCGACGGCGTCGCCGAGATCCGCGAACGCCTCCGCGGCAGCTACGCCTAGCACGCAAGTCGTCAGTTCACGCGGCGGGCACGGTCCTTCCAATAGGGCTCGCGCAGCTCGGTCTTCAGAATCTTGCCGGAGGGGTTGCGCGGCAACGCCTCGAGCCGGTCCACCGACGTCGGACACTTGTAGTGCGCGAGTCGCTCGCGGCACCACGCGACGAGATCGTCGTCGCTCGCGCCGCCCCCCGGTCCGTCGACGACGATCGCCTTGACCGTCTCGCCCCACTTGTCCGACGGCACGCCGATCACCGCCGCGTCCGCGACCGCGTCGTGGGCCATGAGCACGTTCTCGATCTCCGCCGGATAGACGTTCTCCCCGCCCGACACGATCATGTCCTTCACGCGATCGTGGATGTAGAGGTAGCCCTCGCGCATGTAGCCCGCGTCGCCGGTCCGGAACCAGCCGATCCCGCCGGCGTCGCGGCCTTCCGGATAGACCTCGGCGGTCGCCTCGTCGTTTCGCCAGTAGCCCTTCATGTTCTGGGCGGTCGAGCACCAGATCTCGCCGACCTCCCCGTCCGGGAGATCCTTGCCGGTCTCCTGATCGACGATCCGGATCTTCACGTCGCCCCAGGGCTTGCCCGCCGCCCGCAGCAGATGCGCCCTGGGACCGCCGGGATCGTGATCCTCCGGCTGGAGCGTCGTGATTCCTCCGGTCGTCTCCGTCAGGCCGTAGACCTGGATGAAGCCACAGCCGAAGACGTTCATCGATCGGACGAGCACCTCCTCGGAGATCGGGGAGGCGCCGTAGACGATCGCCCGGAAGGAGCTGAAGTCGGTCTCCTCGACGCCCGGGAAGCCGGAGAGGATCTGCAGGACCGCCGGGACGAAGAGGCTGTTCGTGACGCGGTGGGTCTCGATCAGCCGCAGGACCTCGGTCGGATCGAGCTCGTAGACGAGGACCTGCTCGGCGCCCTGCACGAAGCCGCCGACGCCCCAGCCGCTGCCCGCGATGTGGAAGAGCGGCATCGCCACGAGCACGACGCTGTCGGCATCGATCTTCCAGTCGGTCGCGCCCTGGTAGAGGGCGGTCATGAGATTGCGGTGCGTGAGCTCGACGCCCTTCGGAAGACCCGTCGTGCCGGAGGTGTAGAGCTGGTAGCAGACGTCTTCGGCGGTACAGCCGAGCGCCGGATCCTCGGCGGCGTGTCCGGCGATCCAGTCTTCGTAGGCAGTGTGGTCACCGGCATCGCCCGTCATCACGACCACCCGCTCCACGCTCTCGAGGTTCATCTGGGCGAGGTGTCCGAGGAACTCCGAACCGATGAACAGGACCTTCGCCTGCGCGTGGTTCAGGATGTACTCCATCTCCGGCGCAGCGAGGCGCCAGTTCACCGCCAGGGTGACGCCGTTGATCATCGCGGCGCCGAAGAGCAGGGTGAAGTACTCCGGGACGTTGCGGTCGAGGAACGCCACCCGCTCCTGGGGTGCGACGCCGGCGGCGAGGAGCGCGTTCGCGACGCGGGCGGACTCGGCGTGGAGGTCGGCGTAGGTCCAGACGCGATCGCCGGCGCGGAGGGCGACCCGGTCCGGGCGCTCGGCGGCGTGCTGTCGGAGGGCGAGGTCGAGGGTCTCGAGCGGCACAGGCGAGCCTCCTTCTGGAGCGCGATCGCGAACGTCCGTTCCATCCGGTCGCGCTCGAAGTGGGTTCGGACCAAGCTAACATGCGCCCGTGCCCAGCCCCACACCCGAACCGGCCGGCGACCCCAGTCTCGATCAGATCATCGATCGCGCCTTCCAGGACGTCGCCGACGTCGCCGACGCGATCGTGATGTTCGAAGCGCCGATCGGCGGGGTGGACGTCCCGCTGATCGTCGTCTGGCTGATCGCCGGCGCCGCCTTCTTCACGGTCTTCCTCGGCGGGATCAACGTGCGCGGCTTCCGGCACGCGCTTCGGATCGTCCGCGGCCTCGAAGACGAGGACGATGATCCCGGAGACGTCAATCATTTCCAGGCCCTGACCACGGCGGTCTCGGGGACCGTCGGCGTCGGCAACATCGCCCACGTCGCCGTGGCGGTCTCGGTCGGCGGCGCGGGCGCCGCCTTCTGGCTGGTGGTGGCCGGCTTCCTCGGCATGGCCTCGAAGTTCGCCGAATGCACCCTCGGCGTGAAGTACCGCCGCGACAACCCGGACGGCACCGTCTCGGGCGGGCCGATGTACTTCCTCGAGCGTGGACTCGCGGAACGCGGCTGGGCCCGACTCGGTCGTGGCCTCGCTCTCTACTACGGCGTCTGCGTGATCTTCGGCAGCGTCGGCGTCGGGATGTTCCAGGCGAATCAGGCCTTCGTGCAGTTCGTCGCCGCGACCGGCGAGACCGAGAGCTTCGCCTTCGGCCAGGGCTGGGCCTTCGGCGCCTTTCTGGCGGTGAGCGTCGCCGCGGTCATTCTCGGCGGCATCCGCGTGATCGCCCGCGTGACCTCCGGACTCGTGCCCGCGATGGCCTTCCTCTACGTCTCGACCGGCCTCTTCGTGATCGGCAGCAACGTCGATCGCGTCCCCGACGCGCTGGTCCGGATCGTGACCGAGGCGTTCTCTCCGGCGGGCGCCGTCGGCGGCGTGCTCGGCGTCGTGGTCCTCGGTTTCCGCCGCGCCGCCTTCTCGAACGAAGCGGGCATCGGCTCCTCGTCGATCGCGCATTCGGCGGTCAAGACGAGCGAGCCGCTGACCCAGGGCTTCGTCGCGATGCTCGAGCCCTTCATCGATACGGTGATCGTCTGCTCGATCACCGCCCTGGTCATCACGACGGGGCTGGACCCCGCGGTCCTGGGAACCGGTGCGGTCAGCGGTGTGGAGCTCACCTCTCGCGCGTTCGCCTCGGTCGTCTCCTGGTTCCCACCGGTCCTATCGGTCGTGGTCTTCCTCTTCGCCTACTCCACGCTGATCTCGTGGTCCTACTACGGACTCGAAGGCTGCGTCTATCTCTTCGGCCCGTCGAAGCGGATCCGCCTCGCTTTCAACCTGTTCTACTGTTTCTGCGCGATCGTCGGCTGCGCGACGACCCTCGCGGCGATCCTCAAGTTCTCCGACGCCATGATCTTCGCGATGTCCTTCGCGAACCTGATCGGCCTCTACTTCCTCGCTCCGGGTCTGCGGGCGGACCTCGACGCCTACTGGGCGCGGGTTCGCGCGCGACGCGAGACAGCTTGATCCTCCATCCAGAGAAGGAGCTCTCCATGACGACCCTCCGAATCGCCCTCGCCGGCCTGGCGCTCTTCGTCGCCGGGATCGCCCTCGCCGAAGACGCCCCGCGCCCGCAGATCACCATGGGCAACGGCGAGAAGAACTGGATCCTCGTCGACGGGCTCGAGCGCTCCGGGCGGACCCTCACCTTCCGGGAGGTCCATCTGGACGCGGGCGGCTGGCTCGTTCTGCACCCCTTCGAAGGCGGCAAGCCGAAGGGCGACATCTACGTGGGCGCGCGCTATCTCGCGGCCGGCACCCACAAGGACGTCTCGATCGACATCACGACCGCGCCGGAGCCCACCGCGGGAACCCCCTTCGTCGCGATGCTCCACAGCGACGTGGACGGCGACGAGACCTTCGACTTCGTGTTCGTCGACGGGGGACCGAACGTCGAAGACATCGCGGTCTTCGAGGGGACGACGATGGTCGCCCACGTGGTGAAGGTGCCCTGAGGACGGCGACCGCCCGAGCCGACTAGCGCTCTTCCGCAGTGACGCGGACGGCGCAGAACTTGAACTCGGGGATCTTCCCGTCCGGGTCGAGCTCGTCGAGGGTCAGGAGATTCGCCGCCGCCTCCCGGAAGTGGAAGGGCACGAAGACCGAGCCGCGACTCTCCCGGGTCGTGAGCCGCGCCGCGAGCTGGATTCGTCCGCGGCGGCTCTCGAGCATGATTCGATCGCCGTCTGCGATTCCGAGCTCCGCCGCGTCCTCCGGATGGATCGCGGCGAACGCCTCCGGCGCGAGGGCGTCGAGGGCGCTCGCGCGCCGGGTCATCGCGCCGGTGTGCCAGTGCTCGAGCAGGCGACCGGTGTTGAGCACGAAGGGGTAGTCGTCATCGGGCAGCTCCGGCGCCGCGGTCCACTCCGCGGGAACGAGCTTCGCCTTGCCGTTCGGCGTCGGGAAGCTCTCGTCGAAGAGGACGACGGGCCCCTCCTGCGTCGCCGGATCCGGATTCGGCCAGAGCTTGCCGTGGGGACCGAGGTTCTCGTGGCTGAGGGTCGCGTAGCTGCTCGTGAGTCCCGCCATCTCGTCGAAGATGTCCGAAGGGCTGGCGTAGTCCATCGGATAGCCCAGACGATTCGAGACGGCCTGGACGATCTGCCAGTCGAGGCGCGCCTCGCCGGGCAGGCGGAGCGCCGGTCGACCGAGCTGGACGCGTCGATCGGTGTTCGTGTAGGTCCCGTCCTTCTCGAGGTAGGCGCTCGCCGGCAGGATCACGTCCGCGAATTCGGCGGTCTCGGTCAGGAAGATGTCCTGCACGACCAGGAACTCCAGGTTCGCGAGGGCTTTCCGGACCTTGTTCACGTTCGGATCCGAGAGGAAGGGGTTCTCGCCCATGATGTACATGCCGCGAATCCCGCCCTCGAGGGCCGCACGGGTGATCTCGACGACCGTGAGACCCGGATCCGGCGACAGCTCGCGCCCCCAGGCCGCTTCGAATTTCGCCCGGACGTCGGGATCGCCGACCGGTTGATAGTCGGGGTAGACCATCGGGATCAGGCCGGCGTCGCTGGCACCCTGCACGTTGTTCTGGCCACGCAAGGGGTGGAGACCGGAGCCGGACTTGCCGACGTTCCCCGTCAGAAGCGCGAGCGAGATCAGGCAGCGGGCGTTGTTCGTTCCGTAGACGTGCTGCGAGATTCCCATGCCCCAGAAGAGGATGGCGTTCTCCGCTTCGCCGAAGACCCGCGCGACTTCGCGGATCGTGTCCGCGTCCACGCCGCAGATCTTCGCTGCGCGCTCGGGGTCGTACTCGGCGACCTTCTCGCGGAGCGCCTCGAAGTTCTCGGTCCGCTCGGCTACGAAGGTCTCGTCGACGAGCCCCTCCGCGATGATCACGTGCATCATCGCGTTGTAGAACGCGACGTCGGTCCCGGGCTTGATCCGACAGTGGTAGTCGGCGTGGTCGGCGATCGTCTCGCGACGAGGATCGACGACGATCAGCTTCGTGCCCTGCTTGCGGGCCTGCTTGAAGAAGGTGGCCGCCACCGGATGGTTGGCGGTGGTGTTCGATCCGGCGATCAAGGCGGCGCCGGCGTTTTCGATGTCGCCGTAGGTCGTCGTGACCGCGCCGCTGCCGATCGACTCGAGCAGGGCCGCGACGCTCGACGCGTGACAGAGCCGCGTACAGTGGTCGACGTTGTTGGTCCCGAAGCCGGCGCGGACGAGTTTCTGGAAGAGGTAGGCCTCTTCGTTCGAACACTTCGCGCTCCCGAAGCCCGCCAGGGCGTCGCCGCCGTCGCGGTCGCGGATCTCGGCCAGTCGAGTCGCCACGAGGTCGAGCGCCTCGTCCCAGGTCGCCTCCCGGAAGGCGGGCAGGACCTCGGCGTCGTCGACGATTCCGCCGGGCTTGCGACGGCCGTCGTGCTCGCCGCGCACGTCCTTCGAGAGGGCTCCCTTCGGATAGGCGCTCTCAAGCCGGATCAACGGCTTCGTGAGGCGCTGCGGATGGGCGGAATAGTCCCAGCCGTAGCGGCCCTTCACGCAGAGTCGGCCCTCGCTCGCCGAACCTCCGCGCCCCTCGGCGAAGACGATCTCGTTCGCGGCGCGATCGACGTGGTAGGTGAGCGCGCACCCCACGCCGCAATAGGGACAGACACTGTCGACAGGCTCGAGCTCGGTTCGCGGGCGGAGCGGGGCGTGGAGCGCACGATCGACGAGGGCGCCGGTCGGACAGGCCGCCGCGCATTCGCCGCACGAAACGCAGGTGCTCTCGCCCATCGGCTGGTCGAGATCGAAGGCGATCCTTGCGCCGTAGCCTTTGCCGGAGCGACCGATGACGTCGTTGCTCTGGACGTCGTCGCAGGCTCGGACGCAGCGATCGCAGAGGATGCAGGCCTGGTGGTCGACGTCGATCACGCGGGAGCTCGCGTCCTGCCCGCGCGGCGCGGTCTCTGCCGACGCGGGAAACCGCGCGCCGTCGACGTCGTAGCGGCGCGCCAGAGCCACGAGCTCGTTGTCTTCCAGGGCCGACTCGCGACGGTCCTCGGCCGGCACGCTCGGTTGGTCGCTCATGAGCAGATCGGTCAGCATCGCGCGATGGCGCTCGAGCTCGGGGGAGTCGGTCGTCACGGTCATGCCCGGCTGGCACTCGCGAACGCAGGCGGCGGCCTTCACCCGCTCGCCCACGTCGACGACGCACATGCGACACACGCCGACCGGATCGAGTCCGGGCGTGTGGCAGAGGGTCGGGATCTCGATCCCTGCGGCGGCGGCCGCCTCGATGATCGTCTGCCCCTCGTCCGCTTCGATCTCGAGACCGTCGATGGTGAGCTTCATCCTGCGTCGACTCCACCGCCCGGGCCCACGCGCAAGTCGAGTCCGAGCTCGGCTTCGAGCGCTTCGCGGCGCGTCCGCGGGACCCAGCCCGCTTCCTCGTATCCTCGCACGCCATTGTAGCCTCGGATCATCTCTTCGAGTCGAGCCGCCGGCAGCCGCGCACCGACGGCCGGACCGCTCGCCAGGGGCTCGTCGAGGAATCGCTTCGGGAGGCCGTCGTCCTCGGGACGCCACCCCTCCCGCTCGTTGCCCAGGCGTCGCAGGTCGACGACCCGGCGCGCGACCGCGTGGACGGCGTCCGCGTCCCACGCGTCGCCGGTCACGTCCCGGAGGATCTCCGCCGACTCCTCGAAGAGGTCGTCGAACGCACTCCGAACGAACTTGCAGAGCACCAGTGAATCGAGAACCGCGGCCCGGTCCTCCGCGGCGACGGCCGCCGCGACGGATCGCTCGTCTCCGTGCAGCCGATCGACCGTCTCCGAGAAATCCGCCTCGTAGGCGCTGCTGCGATTGTGATCGGCCCCGCGCGTGGAGACGGCGAGCCCCAGCGCCAGGCTCTGGAGCGCGCGCGGCTCGTAGCCCGGCATCTCGAGCCCCTTCACCTGCGGCGCAAGGTCGATGGCCCCGCCGCCGATCTCGAGGGCGAGCCGTCGCGATCCCTCCGCCAACCGGTCGCCCAGTCCTTCCCGGTTCGCGATCCGGTCGAGCCAGGGAAGGAGATCGTCCCCGAAGCGCGGACCCCCTTCGAGCAGGCCGCGCTCGCCGCATTCCATCGCGAACGCGAGCGTGCCCCCCGCCGAGATCGTGTCGAGGCCGAGCGCGTCACAGCGGGCCGAGGCGCGCAGGACCGCATCCGGGTCGTCGACCCCGACCAGCGGACCGAGCGCGAACTGGCTCTCGTACTCGATGCGCACGTCCGGCGAACCGTCGCGGGTGGTCGCGAAGCGCTGCTCGCAGCCGATCGTGCAATGGGCGCAACCCGCGCGACGATGGGAGCGCTCGCCCAGCCATCGTTCCGCCGCGAGGCGCTCCGCACCCTCGAAATGACTCGCCTGGAAGTTGCGCGTCGGCAGCGCACCGACGCGATCGAAGGCGAGCAGGTTCCCCACGGTCCCGAGCTCGCGGTATTTCGCAGTCGCCGGTCCCGCCGCACGGCGGCGCAGCCCCTCAGCCCGGCGTTCGAGGCTTGCGGGATCGGCCACGGGGGTCTCGACATCCCCCGCCACGACGAGCGCCTTCAGTCGCTTGGCGCCCATCACGGCCCCGAGACCGCCCCGCCCCGCGTGTCGCCCGTCCGCCGAGATCGTGGCGTACCGGACGCATCGCTCCCCCGCGACCCCGATCGCTGCGACCCGCCCTTCCCCCGCGAGCGCGGCCGCGGTCTCCTCCGCCGAGCGCCCCCACGACCGCGCCGGCCGGAGTTCGCCCGCGACCCACTCCGAGGGCTCGTCGCACGCGCCGATCACGACGATCGCGTCCACCCCCATGCGCTTGCCGGCGATCGCGAAATGACTGCTCGACAGCGCATCACAGACGAAGCCCGTGAGCGGCGACTTGGCGACCACCGCGAACTTTGCGCTGGTCGTGAGGCCCGTCCCGACCAGGGGTGAGAACGCGAAGACGAGCGGCGCCTCGGGCGAGAGCGGATCGAAGCCGCCCTGCGACTCGTGCAGCAAGAGCCAGGTTCCGAGACCGACGCCTCCGAGCACGCGTCGGGGGACGTCTTCCGGAAGCACTCGCGTCTCCGTCGTGCCGCGGGTCAGGTCGATGCGGAGGTAGCGGCCGTGGAAGCCGGACATCGCTAGCCCCCGGCCTGGGCGTCGAGGACGCTGATTCGCTCGCCCGGCCCGATCGGCAGCGAGAGGTCACGCACGAGATCGCGGCCGCCGATCGACACGAGATGGGCGCGCGCCACGCGATCGCCCTCGACGAGCGAGAGGTCGCGCCCCCGCTCGACGCGGGCGAGCACCTCGCCCAGGGAACCCACCGGCACGTCGACGACCACGGGTCCGCCGACGAGAGCGGCGCGACCCAGCAGCTCGACCTCGCAGCGCGCTCCCGGATCTACCATGCCCACCGCCTCCAGGTAGGCCGCAGGCGTATTGAATCCCTGCCACGGCGGTCGCCCCGAATCCCACTCCGTCGTCTCTTCGATCGCGACGTACTCGAGCGCTTCGAGGAGCGCGAGCGGCCGCGCGCGGTCCGCCGCGAGGAGACGCTCCGCCGTCGCGAACGCCGCCTGCGGATAGACCGCCGACAGGACCTGGACGTGCCCGTCGGCGACCGGCGCGCAGGCCACGCGCCGTTCCAGCATCGACGCGACCCAGGCGGACGAGAGGAAGGGCGCGTCGGTCGCCGTCACGAAGGCGTATTCCGCCGAGATCGCCGCGAGTCCGTCGCGCAGTCCCGCGAGCGGACCGCGCTCGGGCTCCCGATCCCGGACGACCCGCGCCTCGAGGGGCGGCAGATCGAGATCCGCCGACGTCACCACGACGACCTCGTCCACCACCGGGCGAAGGCGGGCCACGACGTGCTCGACCATCGTCCGCCCGCCGATCCAGGGCAGCCAGGCCTTCGCCCGCCCCATCCGCGACGACCGTCCCCCGCAGAGCACGATGCCCGCCCGCGTTCCGGCTCCGACCGACACGACGAGCCGTTCGGCTCAGTCGCCGTCGGTCGCGCGCGCGACCTCGGGGAAGCGATCGAGGATCGAGAGGAGCGGCCCGAGCGCGACCTGCCCGAGGCCGCAGATGCTCGTCTGCTGCATCGTCTCGTGGAGCGAGCGCACGAGCGCTTCGTCCTCCGCCGAGACGCCCTCGCCCTTCGAGAGCAGGGCCACCGCCTTCTCCGATCCGACGCGACAGGGCACGCACTTCCCGCACGACTCGTTCCGGAAGAAGCGCGTGATCGAGCGACCGACGTCGAGCAGGTCGCGGGACCCGTCGACGAAGACCGCCGCGCCGGATCCGAGCATCGTCCCGGCAGCCGCGAGGGCATCGAAGTCGAGGGCGAGGGTGAGGGCCTCGGGACCGAGGAAGTTGCTCGAGGCGCCGCCCGGTGCGACCGCCGCGAGGGTCGCCCCGTCCTTCACGCCGCCGTGGGCTTCGAGCACGTCGCCCAGGGAGACCCCGACCGGGAAGAGCGACACCCCCGGCGCCGCGACGTCCCCGCTCACGGAGAGGAATTTGTGACCCGCGAAGTCGCCGACGCCGAGCCCGTGCCACCAGTCGACGCCGCGGTACACGATCGAGACGACGTGGACCAGCGTCTCGACGTTGTTGATCAGCGTGGGCAGTCCGTCGAGGCCCGCGTTCCCGGGAAAGGGCGGCTTGTTGCGCGGCTCGCCCCGACGATCCTCCATGCACTCGAGGAGCGCGGTCTCCTCCCCGAGGATGTAGCCCCCGGGCGAGACGAAGATCTCGACGTCGAAATCGAATCCCGACCCGAAGAGGTCGCGACCGAGGCCCCCTGCGGCCCGGGCCGCTTCGAGCGCCGCTTCGAGTCGGAGGCGTTCGGCGCCGTACTCGTGGCGGATGAAGACGATGCCACGCGAGGCGCCCACGCAGTACGCGGCGATCGCCATTCCTTCGAGGACGAGGTGCGGCACGTCGTGGAGGAGCTCCCGGTCCTTGAAGGTCCCAGGCTCGCTCTCGTCGGCATTGCAGACGACGATCTTCTCGTGCGCCGTCTCCGCCGCGACGAGCGACCACTTCCGCCCCGTCGGGAAGCCCGCCCCGCCCATCCCTCGGAGTCCTGCGCCATCGAGTCGTTCGATCGGGTCGGTCTTCGAGCCCGCTTCGACGACGCTGCGGAGTACGCCGAACGAAGCGAGCTCGCCCGCCGCATAGGGATCGGCCTCGGGCCAGCTTCGCACCGGTCGCGGAACGGCCTCGCTCGCGTCGGCCGCGACGGCCGTCAGCACGGCGTCCTGGTCGGTCACGTCGAGCACGTGGTCGCCCAGGGCGGCCGCCGGCGCCGCGTCGCAACGACCGAGGCAGGAGACTTCGTGCACCTCGAAGGCCGGCGCGCCCTCGCCTCCGGCTGCGCGGGATCGGAGGCGTTCGCAGGCTGCTTCACCGCCGGCGAGTCGGCACGAGAGGTCGCGGCAGACTTCGACGATGGGACCGACCGGTCGCTCCCGCCGGAAATGCGTATAGAAGGTTGAGACGCTCTCGATCCGGTGGAGCGGGACGCCGAGTTCGGTGGCGAGCGCCTCGAGGCGATCCGGCGGAAGCCACCCCTCCTCCTCCTGGAGGCGGAGGAGCGCGCGCACGATGCCATGCGGTTCGGGGCTCAAGACGGGACTCCGGCTTCGCGCGGGGCGCGGTAGATCTCGCGCGAGTCTAACCCATCGAAGGGGCCGGTTGAGGGCCTCGCGGCGCACGCCCCGGCCGAACTCGAAGTGCGTTCGCGTGTGCCCCGCGCGCCGGCCAGACGGTCTACCGTCTGGCCGCCATGGAAAGAGCCGGAAGCGACGACGCCCTCTTCGAACGCCAGGACACCGAGACGCGGGAAGACGCGGAGACCCTCGCGATGACCTGCACGCCCTACACGGGCGGCCCCTGGAATCCGGACCACCAGCACGGTGGCGCGGTCTCCGCGCTCGTCGCCTATGCCGTCGACCGGATGCCGAGCCCGGTCCCGATGCGAGTCGCGCGCCTCTCCCTCGACATGTTCCGGGGCGTGCCGCTCACGCCGCTCCGGGTCGAGACGCGGGTGACCCGGGGCGGGCGACGCATCCAGGGGCTCGAGACGACGATCTACGACGGCGACACGCCGGTCACCCGCGCGACGGCCCTTCGGGTCCGCACGGAGGACGACCTGGCGGAGCTCGACGCGCCGCTCGCCTCGGCGCCGGATCTCGGGTCGCCGCCCGAGGTGGTGCCCGAGTTCGCGATGCGAAGCGGCTTCATGCGGATTCCGCCCTTCGTGATGGCCTGCGATCTCGTGCCCGGCCACGCGAAGGTGTGCGGCGAGCCGGCGTTCACCTGGGCGCGGCTGCGTTGCCGCGTCGTCGCCGGCGAAGAGACGAGCCCGCTCGTCCGACTCGCAGCGGTCGTGGACTTCGCGAGCGGGACCGGCAACGCGATGGACTACACGAAGTACACCTCGATCAACCCGGACCTCTCCATCCACCTGGTCCGCGCGCCCCGTTCGGCGTGGGTCGGCCTGCGCGGAATCACCACCCGCTCGCCGGACGGGATCGGTCAGAGCAGCGCCACGATCCACGACGCCCTGGGCGAGATCGGACGCGCGAACGCCACCCTGCTGCTCGACCGTCGTTAGCCTTGGGCGGCGTGCGGAGCGCTAGAAGCCCAGCCGCAGGCCAACGCCAACCAGATCGACGTCCTGGGTGAAGAACTGGCCGTCCGGGGAGCGGCCGTGGTAGTAGCGCGCGAAGAACTCCATGTTGCGCACTGCCTCAGGCTCCTCCGCGAGGCGAAGGCCCGCGAGCACCGCGACCTCCGGAACCCAGTCGTTGGCCTGTCGGATCTGGAGGTCCGTCGCAAAGATCGGCGTCAGCAGATCGCTCGCGAACGAGACCGGACTCGTGAGCTCGAAGCCCCACTGGCTGAGGAAGGGGTCGTAGTCCGGGGACGCGTTCGTGTAGAAGCCGATCCCTCCGTAGAGACGCAGCCACTCCTTCACGTCCCGGGAGACGAGTACGTCGATCACCTCGTAGGACACGCTCTCCCGTTCGAGGCCGTTCTCGATCAGGAATTCGTCGCCGAGATGCGAGCTGGTGTGCGAGATCCGAGCGAGTGCCGTCCCGTACTCTCCCTCGTACGCGAACGTGAAGGCGACGAAGTAGTCCTCGTTGCCGAGGTCGAAGGACTGCGCCGTCATGTCGAAGATCGCGTCGACCATCGCCTGGAGCCCGAACTCCCAGCGCCCCCAGTCGTACTCGGGGCTCTGGAAGAAGGCGAAGCTCTCCCCGAAGCTGACCTGGGCGACGCGGTCGAAGTCGTCGGTTCCCAGGCGCCATTGGTGGGAGGCGGAGAACCGGGGCCAGCGCAGATCGGCGACGAGCGGGTCGAAGAACTCGTCCGACGGGAAGAGCACGTACTCGTCGACCGGCTCGGTGGACGCCGATTCCGACTCCTCGGCCGCGACGGCGGCGGGAAGGGACACGACGAGGGCGAAGAGCAGAATCCGGAGAGCGGGAAGGCGGGGCGCGATCACGGGCTGAAGATACCCTCAGTCGAGGTCGTCCGCGTAGTAGTAGACGCCCCATTGCCCGGAGGTCTCGGAGACCGAGAGCTTCATCTTCTGGATCTGGGTCTTGCCGAAGCGCTCTCCGATCCGCCGGACGAGCTCACGACCGATCCAGGTCGAGAGGTTCTCCGCCGAGGTATTGTTGATCGGCAGTACGATCACCTCGTCGCTGGGCGCCAGGTAGTGGGCGTCGCGGTAGACGACCTCGGTGTGGCCATCGTCCCGTTCGTCGATCTTGAGCTCCGGATGCTCCCCGGGCAGCAGCCAGTGCTCGTCGAGGGAGTCGCAGAGCTCGCGGATCACCGGCTTCACGAGGATGAAGTCGATCACGATCCCCTTGTCGGTCAGCTCCCCCTCGATCTCGGCGTCGACGTGGTAGTTGTGACCGTGGAGTCGTTCCTTCGACCCGTCGGGGAAGATGAGGAAGTGCGCACAGGAGAACTTGAAGTACTCCTTGTGCAGATGGATGGCCCAGTTCTCGGTCGGCATCTCCGGATTATAACGCCCGCCACGCCCACTGACCCTCCGGCGCCTTGACCAGGCGCGTCTCGAAACGGACAGTCTCGGTCATGCCGCCCGAAGCCGATTCCTACGTCCCGCGCATCCTGGGCGTTCTGAACCTCTCGCCGGAGTCCATGGTCTCCGAATCGATCGCCGAGGGCGACGAGGCGGTCGCCGAGCGCGCCCGTCGTCTGGCCGGGACCGGCGCCGACTGGATCGATCTCGGCGGGCGCTCGATCACGCCGGACGCCCCGATGGTCAGCGACGAGACCGAGCAGGCCCGCCTCCGACCGGCCCTCGCGCTGCTGAAGACCCCCGGAGCCGACCACTTCCGCGAGCGCGTCTCCGTCGACACATGGAGTCCGGCGACGGCGCGCTTCGCCCTCGAGCACGGTGCCGATGGCGTGAACTACACCGGAGGACCGCTCCCGGGAGAGATGCTCGAAGCGGTCGCCGCGAAGGGGGCGACCCTCTTCGTGACCTTCATGCCCTACGTCGACGCCTACGCGATGCGCGACGCCCCGCCCGCTCCGGTCGGCCTCCAGGCCGTGCTCGACCACCTCGGGCCGAAGGTCGAGGCGGCGCGCGCCGCGGGCGTCGAGGAGCTCGTCCTCGACCCGAACCTCGGCATCATCCACCCGACGACCGACGATCACCAGAAGATCCATCAGCAGCTCGGGATCATCTGGAACCTCGATGTGCTCCGGCCGCTGGGCTGCCCGATCCTCCTCTATGCTGCGCGCAAACCGGAACGCCTCGCGCGGATCATGACTGCATCCGCGTGCCTCCACGCACGCGCCGACTACATCCGAACGCACACCCCCGAGATGATCTGGCGACTCCACGGGGGCTGCGCCTAGCACCGGAGTCCCGCTCTCGCTCCGGATGGGCGGACGGACCGACGCCGAGCGTCGAACGTGGGAGGCGACGAACGCGAAATGACCCAGGAACGCTCGAACGGAACCGATCTCGAAGGACGCGTCGCGCTCGTGACGGGCGCCGCCCTGCGATCCGGGCGCGCCCTCGCGATCGCCTTCGCCGACGCCGGCGCGGACGTGATCGTGCACTACCACCGGAGCCGCGACGCGGCCCTCGAGGTCGTCGACGAGATCGAGGCGCGTGGCCGGCGCGGGTTCGCCGTGTCGTTCGACCTCGCCGACCCGGAGGACGTTGCCTCGGCCATCGCCGAAGCCGTGGAAAGCGCCGGCGGTCTCGACATCCTCGTGAACAACGTCGGTTCGATCGTCTGGAAGCGTCTCGACGAGCTGACCGCCGAAGACTGGAAGACGTGCCTCGAGGGAACCCTGCTGGCGACGCTCCATGCGAGCCAGGCCGCGCTCCCCGCTCTGCGCGCGAGCGGGCGTGGACGGATCATCAACATCCTCGACGCCGACGCGGACGCAACGGACCCGGTCCCCTACGCCACCGCCTACAAGATCGGCAAGCGCGGCAGCTTCACGCTGACCAAGACGATGGCCGTGATGGAAGCGGAGCACGGCGTGACCGTGAACGCCGTCTCGCCCGGGACCCTCGAGGACTCGGTCGAGAAGCCCGCGCTCGACAGGATTCCGGCGGGCCGATACGGAACCTACGACGACGTCGCGAACGCCGTGCTCCACCTGGCGAGCGACGCCGCCGCCTACGTGACCGGTACACAGGTCAAGGTCTCCGGCGGCTACCTGATCTAGCGCCGCCGGCGCCCAGGCCTCGCGCGACTACGCCGCTCGGACCACGCCTCGCGGACTACACCTCTCGGACTAGACCTCTTGAACAAAGGGCAGCTGCGACACCGCCTGCCCGGTCAGCCGACGCCAGGCGTTCGCCACGGCCGGACCGATCGGCGGCACGCCGGGCTCCCCGACCCCGGTCGGGTCTTCCGTCGACCGGATGATCGCGACCTCGACCTCGGGCATGTCGTCGATCCGCAGGTTCTTGTAGCGATCGAAGTTGCTCTCGCGAACGAGACCTCCTTCGTCGAGATGGATCTCGCTGTAGAGCGTGGCCCCGAGGCCGAACCCGATCCCGCCTTCCATCTGGGCCCGGATCACGTTCGGATTGACCGGCACGCCGCAATCGACCGCGCACCACACGCGCCGCACCTTCGGCCGATCGACCGGCTGACGCGCGCGCTCGACCTCGACGATCTGTGCGACGAAGCTCCCGAAGGACTCGTGGACCGCGACCCCGAACGCCGTGCCCTCTTCGGGCCGTCGACCCCAGCCCGCGATCTCCGCCGCCCGTTCGAGCACGCCGCGGTGCCGCGGCTTGTCGCCGAGAAGCGCGAGCCGCCCCTCGACCGCGTCCTGTCCGACGGCCTCGAGGAGCTGGTCGATGAAGGCCTCGACCGCGAATCCCGTGTGGGTGTGACCGACCGAACGCCACCAGAGCGTCGGCACGCCGGTCGGCATCAGGTGCTGCGTGACGCGCAGGTTCGACGTCGCGTAGGCGAGGTTGTCCGCGCCCTCGACGATCGTCCGATCGATCCCCGACGTCTTCCCCGGGCGAAAGGGTTGCGCCGCGATCGTCTGGTCCCAACCGACGAGACGACCCGCGCGATCCATCGCGCCGCGCACGCGGTGGGCCACGATCGGTCGGTAGTAGCCGCCGCGTACGTCGTCCTCGCGGGTCCACTGGAGCTTCGTCGGGCGGCGATCCGCGGGCCCACCGGGCTGTGCCTTGAAGACGGAGCCCAGCTCGTGGATGAAGTGCGCGTCCCAGGTGGATCGACGACCGAAGCTCCCACCCGCCATCTCGATGTCGAAGCGTACGTCCTCTTTCGGGAGACCCATCTCCGCCGCGAGATGCGGATGCTCACGACCGGGCCCCTGGGAGGCGAGCGTCGCCAGCACGCCCTTCGGATTCTCCGGGTCGATCTCCAGGATCCCGTCGAGCGGCTCCATCATCGCGTGCGCCAGGAACGGAAAGGTGAACTCGGCCTCCGAGTAGACGACGTCGTCGCCGGCGGCCGCCGCGGCCAGCGTCGCGTCGACGTCGCCCGCCTCGACCGCGACCTCCCCCGCTCGCCTCGTCGCCTCGAGGAATGTCGCCTTGATCTCGGCGCTCGACCGGGTCTCGGCCTCGGAGAAGTCCCACTCGACCGAGAGCGCGCGACGGCCCTGGATCGCCGTCCACGTCTCGCTCGCGTAGACCGCGACGCCGGCGGGCACCTCCTCGACCGCAACGACCCCGGGCACCTCGAGGGCCTTCGTCGCATCGAAGGACGCGACCTTCGCGCCGAAGGCCGGCGGTCGCTCGATCATCACGACGAGCATGTCGTCCTTGTAGACGTCGATCGTGAAGCGCGCCTGTCCGGTGCTCTTCGCGAGGGTGTCGATCCGCGGAAGCTCCTTCCCGATCAGGACGAAGTCCCTCGGGTCCTTGAGCACGGGCGTTTCGGGAACCGGTCGCTTCGACGCGGCCTCGGCGAGTGCCCCGAAGCCACTCTCGCGACCGCTCGTCGCGTGGCGTACGCGGCCGTCGGAGACGGTGATCTCCGACGTCGGGACGCCCCAGGTCTCGGCCGCGGCTTCGACGAGCATCTGCCGCGCGGTGGCCCCGGCCTGGCGCATCTGCATGTAGGCGTTCCGGATCGCCGTGGAGCCGCCGGTTCCCTGAACGCCTCCGAAGAGCAGGTTCCCGAAGCGCGCATCGTCCGCGGGCGCCGCTTCCGCGCGCATCTGCGCCCAGTCCGCGTCCAGCTCCTCGGCGACGAGGGTCGCGAGGCCCGTGTACGGCCCCTGCCCCATCTCCATGTGCTTCGAGACGAGCGTGACCGTGTCGTCGCCGGCGATCCGCACGAAGGCGTTCGGCTCGAAGACGAGACCCGGATCGACGTTCGCGTTCACGATCGCGGGCGAGGGCGCTTCGTCGTTCGCGCAGGCGCCGAGACCGATTCCGAGGACGAGGGCGCCGCTGCCCTTGAGGAAGCTTCGACGGGAGAGGTCGGAGATCGTCTCGCTCACGAGGTCGCCCCCTTCGAGTCGGCCGCGTCGCGGACCGCCTGCCTGATCCGCGCATAACAGTTGCAGCGGCACAGGTTCCCGGCCATCGCGTTCTCGATCTCCTCGTCCGAAGGAGCGGGCTTCGCCTCGAGCAGCGCCACCGCCGACATCACCTGACCGGACTGGCAGTAGCCGCACTGCGGCACGTCGAGGGCGACCCAGGCGTCCTGCACGGCTTTCGCACTCGCGCCTTCGACCCCTTCGATCGTACGCACGTCGGCGCCCTCGACCGAGGCGACCGGCGTGACGCAGGCGCGCTGGGCGCGGCCGTTCACGTGGACGGTGCAGGCGCCGCACTGCGCGATTCCGCAGCCGAACTTGGTGCCCGTCAGGCGGAGGCGGTCCCGCAGGACCCAGAGCAGCGGCATGTCCGCCGGGACGTCGAGCTCGTGCTCTCGACCGTTGACGCGAAGCTTCATCGGTTGGGCCCTCGGCGCGTGGGAGACGCGCGTTGGAGGTCATGGGAGGTTCGAGCGGAGGTGCGTGGTCGGGGTGGTGGGATTTGAACCCACGACGCTGAACCCCCAAAGTTCAGGCTCTACCACTGAGCTACACCCCGACGCGCCGGCGATACTACCCGATCGGGACGGCGATCCGGGGAGCGTGCCCCGGCTGCTCGCGCGGCGCGGCGCCGGAGACGTCGCCCCCCGGGCGCCCGACGTGACCCGGACGCGCCCACGTGGGAAGGGCGGCCTCGTCGATTCGTCGCCGGAGTCGGGCTTACGGCCGGAAGGCCGCTCGAGGCCGACCCCTGCCTCGGTTCCCCCGGTGCAGGAATCTCCACACACGAGGGCGTCAAGTCGCGCTCGACACCGGCCGAACCACGCTTCATGGACGCGCACGAGCGAAGCCAGGAGGGCGAGCCCGCATCGGCGCACGGCGACGTCACCCACTTGCGCGTGCTCCACGTCGAAGACGACCCGGTCGACGCGGAAGTCATCGCTCGCTGCCTTCGGCGACCGAGCGAAGAGCGATTCGTGGTCGAACGGGTCGAGACGCTCGCCGAGGCGCGCGACCGACTCGCCGAGGACGCGTTCGACCTCGTCGTGCTGGACCTGTCTCTACCCGACAGCTTCGGGGAGAGCACGCTCGACGCGATCCTCGCGACCGGAACCGACGCCGCCGTCGTCGTGATGACGGGCTTCGACGATGCCGAGCTGGGTCTCGATCTGATCGTGCGCGGGGCCGAGGACTTTCTCTCGAAATCGGATCTCGTCGTCGAGCACGTCCCGACCTGCTTCCGCTTCGCGGTGGCTCGGCACCGCGGTCGCGCCGCGGTGGAGCGCGCTCGGCGCGATGCCGAGGACGCGTCCGAAGCCAAGAGTCGCTTCGTCGCCTCCATGAGTCACGAGATCCGGACGCCACTCAACGCGATCATCGGCATGGCCGACCTCCTCGCCGACGCGGACCTCGCACCCGACCACCGGCAGTACGTCGAGATCTTCCGGCGCTCCGGACGCAACCTCCTCTTCCTTCTGAACAACGTTCTCGAGCTCTCGTCGGTCGAGTCCGGCCAATTCGAGCTTCACGAAGCCCCCTTCGCGCCCGCCGAGATCGCGCGAGCGGCGGTCGAGACCTTTGCCTACGCGGCGCACAAGAAGTGCGTGAACATCGCGATCGATCAGAGGGCGCCTTCCCACCTCATCGTCTCGGGGGATGCCGACCGCATCCGGCAGGTACTCGTCAACCTGGTCGGGAACGCCGTCAAGTTCACGGACCACGGACACATCCTGACGAGCGTGGACTACGTCGAGCACGGCGACGGAGAGGGCGAGCTGATCTACCAGGTCGAGGATACGGGCCCCGGCGTACCGGAGGATGCCCTGGAGTCGGTCTTCCGATCCTACGTCCGAGCGGAGCACGGCGCCGAGATCAAGGCGGGGACCGGCCTCGGTCTCGCACTCTGCTCGGAACTCGTTCACCTGATGGGCGGTCGGATCTCCTTGTCGTCGGTCCGCGGCGAGGGCGCACGCTTCCGCGTCACCCTGCCGGTCCCGAAGCTTCCGTCGTCGCCCTCCGGCGTGCGCCGGATCGATGGACGAAGGGTCGTCGTGGCGGCCCCGGCGACCGTGGAACGCGGCGTGCTGGTGCGCAGCCTCGCGGACCGCGGCGCCGCCGTGTCCACGGTGAGCTCGATCGGGGAATGGCCCGATTCCCCGGACCAGGAGTCGATCGACGCCCTCGTCGTCGATTGCCGCATGGAAGGCGGGGGGCTCTCGCTCGCGGAGCAGGTCGCAGGGTCTCTCGAGGCGAAGATCGTCGTCTTGCTGCCTCTCGACCACCGACGCGCCGACGTCTCGCGCTGCCGCGCGTTCGGGGCGACCGCTCTGCTGCGCCCGGCGGACGTCGATGACATCTGTCACGCGCTGAACGGCGAGGAACCGGACGAGCCGGTCGTGGGCCTGCCGGACGAGGCGACCGCTCAGCCGCCGATGCGCGTCCTCCTGGCAGAGGATTCACCGGAGAACCGCACGCTGATCGAGGCCTATCTCGCCGGGGACACGTTCGAGATCGTCGTCGCGGAGAACGGAATCGAGGCGGTGACCGCCGCGTGCCCGGGCGTGTTCGACGTGATCCTGATGGACATGAACATGCCCGAGATGGATGGCCTCGAGGCGACGCGCGCCATCCGCGCCTTCGAGAACGAACGAGGGTTGACGCGGACGCCGATCCTCGCGCTGACCGCCTACGCGTTCGCGGAGCAGGCCGAGGCCTGCCTCGAGGCCGGGTGCGACGCGCACCTCTCGAAGCCCATCACCAAGCGGGAGCTCCTCGACGCCCTCGCGATCCGGGGGCGACGCGCCCTCACGGTCGCGGACGATCACGACATGGCCGACCTCGCCGACGACTACCTCGCCCAGCGACTCGTCGACGTCTCCGAGATTCGCACCGCGCTCGCGGCGGGCGACCTCGCGACGATCGACGTGCGCGGACACAACATGAAGGGGACCGGCGTGGGCTACGGATTCCCGATGGTGAGTGCGCTCGGTGAAGCGATCGAAGCGGCGGCGAGGGCGGAGGATCGCGCGGCGATCGAACCGCTGACGAATCAGCTCGAGGCGTTCGTCGCGCGCGCGCTGCCGACGGAAGACGAAGCGGTCAAGACCGAGGGCACCGGCCCGCCGCCTTGAGCGCGCGGGCCCTCGGGGCGCGACCAGTTTCCTGGATCGCGTGCGCCCGCGGTTCGGCGCAGGCGCCGAACCGCCGAAGGACCTTCGAAGGGCCGAATCGCCCGCGGAGAACCGCCGAATGAGATCCGCCCCCCCTGCCCTCGACGAGACCTCCTTCCAGGCACCGCTTCGCGTCCTCCTCGTCGAGGACGATCCCGAGTACGTCCGGATCGTCGAACGCGCCCTCGCGCCGGCGGGCCGGACCGTCGAGGTCGACCACGTCGAGACCCTCGGTGCGGCCCTTCTCGAGCAGGACCGGGACCCCCGTGACGTGGTGCTGCTCGACCTCGCGCTGCCCGATTCCGATCCCGCGACGACGACGCGATCCGCCGGACGCCGCCTGGTCCGCTCGGCACCGGTGTTCGTGCTGACGGGCCGCGACGTTCGAGACGGCGCACTCCGGGCGCTCCAGGCCGGCGTCGAGGACTACTTCGTGAAGGACCAGCTCGACCCCGACACGCTCTCCGCGGTCCTGCGCCTCGCCGTACTCAGGCGGGCGGCCCGAACCTCCCACGACCGCGGACGACGCCTCGACGCCGCCGCGTTCCGGGACGCCTTGCGGAATCGGATCGCTTCACGCGTCGACGGCGAATCGCTGCGCATCAACGTCGTGGAGCTCGACGGCTTCTCGACTTCGCGAGAAGCGCGGGGCGAAGCCTGGGCGCAGCGCATCATGCGCGAGGCAGGCGACGCACTCGTCTCGGCCGTCTCGAAGGACGGGATCGTCGGGGAGCTCGGAGAAGGCGTCTTCGCCGTCGTCGACGGAGATCGGGAGATCACGGCCCCCTTCGCCGACGGTGCGCTCGAGGAAGCGATGGCGCTCTCGCCGGAGGTGTCGCGCGGCGAGCAGCGGGACCTGACGGCCACCTGCGGCCACGTGTGCGTCCCGGAGCACGGAGCGCACCCGTCGTCGCTGCTCGCAGCGGCGCTGGAGCGAGCCCGAAAAGCGGCTCGCCCGCCGAGCGTTCGCCGCGGCTCGCCGACCGGGTCCCGAGCCTAGGACGGAACGGTGAAGGTGAACGTCGTCCCATGACCGCGCCTCGACTCCAGGTAGATCCGACCGCCGTTGCGTTCGACGATCTTCTTCACGATCGCGAGGCCGAGCCCGCTCGCGTCTTCGCCGGAGCGGGCGGCGAGTGTCTGGAAGATGAGGAAGACGCGCTCGTGGTGTTCCGGAGCGATGCCGACCCCGTCGTCCGCGACACGAAACTCCACGTGGTCGCGCACGCGATCTGCCGACACACGGACGGTCCCGCTGTCCGCGCCCATGTGGCGGATGGCGTTGGAGATCAGGTTCTGGAAGATCTGGTGGAGCTGGACACGCGGATACGAGACCTCCGTGAGCTCTCCGACCTCGATGGCGATCGAGGGCGGCGCGTCGATCGACTCGATGACTTCGTGGACGAGCGCGGAGACGTCGAGGCGCTCGGCCTCGACCGGATGAGTCGCCGCGCGCGAGTAGTCGAGGACCCCGTCGATCATGTTGTGCATTCGCCCGACGCGCTCCGTCAGCATCGCCAGCTGCTCGCGACCCTCCGCGTCCAGGCGGTCGCGCTGATCCTCCGCGAGAAACTGGGAGAGCGAGGCGATCCCCCGCATCGGCGACTTGAGATCGTGGGACACGACGTACGCGAACTGCTCCAGCTCGCGATTCGATCGCTCGAGTTCCTCCGCGCGACGCGCCAACTCGGCGGTCCGGTCGTCGACGCGCTTGGACAGCTCCTCGTTGAGATCGCGAAGGCGATTCTGGACGTCGATCCGATCGCTGATGTCCCGAATCGCGGCCGTGACGACCATTCCGGCGTGCGTATCGAGGGGACTCAGGCTGATCTCGACCGGGAACTCGGTCCCGTCGCTTCGCAGACCGAAGAGCTCCCGCCCGGCGCCCATGGGCTTGGGAGCGGCGTTCGCCATGTATCCGTTGCGCTGCAGAACGTGGGCCTCGCGGGCGGCCTCGGGCACCAGCATCTCGATCGCCTGGCCGATGAGGGCCTCGCGCGCGTAGCCGAAGAGACTCTCGCAACGCGCGTTGACGAGCTCGATGGAACCGCCTGCGTCGACGATCACCATCGCGTCGGGCGCCGCTTCGAGCAAGGAACGGAAGCGCTCCTCCGCGAGCCGCCGCTCGTCGATCTGCGTACGAAGCGCATCGTTCGCGGTCGAGAGCTCCGCTGGATTCGGGATCGCGAGGATGCGCGGGATCATCGGCCACAACGCCGATGCGGTGAGCACCGACACCACCGCCGTCGCCCCCTTCACGACCCCTTCCGCGCGATAGATCGGATCCCACATCGTCCAGATTCCGAGCACGTGGGTCAGGCCGCAGAGAAAGATGAACGCGGCGAAGAGAGTCAGGACGTGGGAGTAGTTGAGGTCCGTACGTCGCCGATAGAGGACCACGAGCGCGACCGGAATCGAGAAATAGGAGAGCGCGACGACCGCGTCCGAGATCACGTGGAGCCACAGGATGTCGGGCTTCCACATGAAGCAGTGCCCGTGCGGCATGAAGCTCGACTCGAAGAGGTTCGCGAAGAAGTCGATGACTGCGGACATGGCATCCCCCGAGCGTCAAGTTGGGTCGATGTGCCGGGGGGGAGGTCGAGCGATCCGGATCCGTCGGAGCTCACGTGATTCCGTCGAGGAGGTCGGCGAGGAACGCCTCGCACTCCTTGACGCCGAACGGCTTCCGCAGGAATCCGAAAGCGTGCTGCGGTGTGGAGATGGGTAGCGCCGACATCATGGCGAAGCGAGCGGCGGGCTGCAGAAATCGACAGGATCCGAGCAACGAGTAACCCGACTCCGAGTCGGCGAGCATGAAATCCGCGAGCACCGCGTAGTAGTCGGCGGAGGCCAGCGCCGATCTGCCCTCCTCCGCGTCACGTGCCCAATCGAGGACGACGTCCGGATCGAGCTGGTGCAGCGCCCGAGCGATGAGTGGGATCACCATCGGATCGTCCTCGATCACGAGCATCCGCGGCGAGCGGAGGCGGGGCTGGACGACGACGGTCTTCGGGGGCGGTCGAAGGTCTTCGAGAGGTCGGGGGGACAAGGACATGCGGAGAACTCCTGAGTGGTCGTTTCCACACTGATCGGTGTCACTCGATCGCGTCCCCGTCCACGTTCGATCCAGTTGTCTGGACGCGAGACGCGCTCACCCGGACGCGGGCTTCGCCAGCCGATACCCCACGCCGCGAACGGACTCGAGGAGACCGCCCAGGGGCGCGAGTTTCGCGCGCAGGTTGCTCATGTGCGTGTCCACGGTCCGCGCGGAGATGGTGACGCCGGCCCACGCGAACTCGATCAGGCCTTCGCGCGAGACCGGCTCTCCGCGCCGAGAAGCGAGGCAGTGGAGGAGGCGGAACTCGTGCGGTGTGAGGTCGCAGGCCCACTCGCGATCCTCGGCTCGAATCACGACCTCGAGCTGCAGCGGGTCGAGCCTCAGATCGCTGAAGTGGAGTTGCCGATTCTCGCGATTCGCGTGCCGCAAGCGCGCCTCGATCCGCGCGCGCAGCTCCGTGCCGTCGAAGGGCTTCTGCACGTAGTCGTCGGCGCCCAGCTTGAACGCCTTCACCTTGTCGTGCGCGTCACCGCGCCCGCTCAGGAAGATCAAGGGCACGCTCTCCAACGCCTGATGGCTCCGGATTCGGGCGCATACGTCGAATCCATCCTCGTCCGGAAGCCCCACGTCGAGCAGGATCAGGTCCGGTACATGGGACACCACCTGGCGAACGCCGTCGGCGCCCGTGTCCGCGACGGACAGGTCGAAATCCGAACGGAGGCACCGACGGATCAGGTCCTGGGCTTCGGGAGAGTCCTCGATGATCTGGATTCGAAACACGATCGACACCTCGCCTTCTCCGCGTTCCCACCTGAACGGAATCGACCGCACGTCCAGCGGACTTTTGTCCGGATATCTGGTCACAGCCAGCAGCGGCGTTGCCGATGAGACATTCGGGTGTTTCATGGAGCGTTCGAAAGGTGAACCGTCCGATTCGTATTCTCGTCGTCGAAGACGATCCGGTTGACGCGATGACCCTCGAGCGGGCCGTCCGCCGGCGCGCCCTCGACGTGGAGCTCGATCTGGTCGAGTCCGCCGAGGCGGCGCTGGACCGACTCCGCTGCGGACAAGAGACCGGTTCACCGAACGCAGAGCGGCCGCAGCTCATCCTCGCCGACCTCCGCTTGCCGCGTCTCTCCGGGCTGGACCTGCTCGAACGCGTGAAAGCGGACGAAGCCGTTCGCCGGATCCCCTTCGTCCTCCTCTCGACGTCGATCCAGGACCTGGACGTCGCGGCGGCCTACGCGCTCGGCGCGGCGGGGTATTTCTCGAAGTCCGTCGACTTCGACGACTTCGCGGATACGGTCGCTGCCATCGTGGCGTTCGTCGGGCGCGCCGTCCTGCTCTCGCCCCAGGCCAACGTGCCCTGGTCCAGCTCACTGCCGGGCCGTTCGACTTCCCACTATCTGGAGGGCGAGCTCGTGGCCCTGATCCGGGAGGATCCGAGGACCTTCGACTTCATCCAGAACGGCGCGACCGACGGCTTGTGGTACTGGGACCTCGAACAGCCCGAGAACGAATGGATGAGCTCGGGATTCTGGACGACTTTCGGCTTCGACCCGGCCACGAAGCCGCATCTCACGGCGGCATGGCAGGAGCTGATCGACGCCACGGACCTCGAGGTCTCACGCGCCAACTTCGAGAAGCACTGCGAGGACCCCGCGCATCCCTACGACCAGGTCATCCGCTGCCGCCATCGGGACGGACACACGGTCTGGGTCCATTGCCACGGCATCGCGATCCGGGACCGCGAGGGGAAGCCGGTCCGCATGCTGGGTGCGCACCGCGACGTGACGGCGAGGGAAGTGGCCCGGCGGCGCGCCGAAGATGCCGAGGCCCGGCTTCGGGCGATCGCATCGGTGCTCGACGAGACGGACGAGACGCAGGCGAGCCCGCGCGATGCGCGACTTCGCGCGATTCTGGCGGCTGGCCCCGCAGACTGAGCGCGTCCGCCGCGCGCAGACGCGGCGGCGAGCGATTCGCGATTCCGGAATCGCCAGGATTCCGGATCGAATCTCGACGTTGCCAGCGCGCCGACCGCCCGAAACACCGAGCATCCAATGGGCCTTCGACCCCAGGGAGGGGGGGAATCGAAGGGCCACTCCTGCGAGGAAGCCCCGTGAGAACGTCCCTCTACCCGTCCTACCCTCCCTATCCGCCCTGCCCGCCGCGTCGACTCCTGATCGTCGAAGACGACCAGGAGCTGCACACCGTGCTCGCACGCTCTGCGCAGCGCCAGTGCCCGGACCTCGAGGTCGACTGGGCCTGCGACCTGGATACCGCGCGTCGCCTGCTCACGCATCATCGATACGACGCCGTGCTGGCGGACTACCGCCTGGGACCGAACGAGCGAGGAACCGAGATCCAGCGCTGGTGCCGGACGCGTCACCTCGCGCCACGCATCGCGATCATGTCGTCGACACCGCTCGCCGAGCTGATGGAGTGCGTGCCCGACGCATCGACGCAGCTGCTGCCCAAGCCGTTCACGACGCGCGAGTTCGGCGACTTCGTCGCATCGCTTCTCGACACCGCGCGCAGATCCGTACGATCCCGTCGCCCGCCGGCAGATCGGTGCCCCGGGTAGCCCATCGGACGCGTCGAACGCGGTCGCCCGATCTCGGGGCGTCGTTCGGCGCGCGACGCGGGGCGCCCGAACCGGCAGAGCGATTCGTCTCGCGCTAGGCGCTCGGGCCCGCGGGCGCGAAGGGTCCGTTCGCCAGCCACTGCAACAGATCCCGCAGCGCGTGCTGGTTGATCTCGTGGCCCATCGGATACTCGCCCCAGGCGGCCTGGATCCCGAGGTTCTTGAGCTTCTCGAGGGACTCGCGGCCGTTGTCGATCGCGACCATCGGATCCTCGGTCCCGTGGATGAGGAGCGTCGCGAGCTTCGCCCGGGCGTCGTCGTCCTGGAGCCCCTGGAGGATCAGATTCGGCAGCCAGGTCGAGAGCGCGACCAGCGCGCTGAATCGGTCGGGGCGCCCGAGCGCCAGGTCGTAGGCCATGACGCCGCCCTGGCTGAAGCCCATCACGACGAAGCGGTTCGGATCGATCGGATACTGCTGGAGCGCGTCCTCGACGAAGCCCTCCAGGATTCCGCGTGCCCCGACCAGCGCGGGCGCGTCGATCTCTCCGCCGGAAGAGAGCGGGAACCACGCGTAGGCGCGCTGGCCGGGCTGGGGCTCGAGCACGATCGGCCCCTGCGGACACAGGAACATCACCTCGTCCCCCGGCACGACCTGCGAGACCAGGGGCGCGATTCCGAGCAGATCGTGCGCGCTCGCCCCGAAGCCGTGGAGCGCCAGGATGGTCGGGAAGGGGCCCGACCCAGCGGGGATGTGCGCGGTGTGCATCAGCTCCATGAATCCGGTTCTTCCTTCTCTTTTGGCCAGCTGGCCAAGCCTCGCCCCCCTCCACGCCTGCGAGCGAAGGATATTCGAAGCCCTGCGGCGCGGAGGGTACAGGGCTTCGGGGCCCGTGCTATCCCTGCGACCCGCCGGCGGAAAGGCCGGCGTCGTACTCGAGAAAGATCGCCCATGAGCAACGCATCCACACCGAAGAGTCTCTTCCAGAAGGTCTGGGACGCCCACACCGTCCGCGAGCTGCCCTCGGGCCAGACCCAGCTCTTCATCGGCACCCATCTGATCCACGAGGTCACCAGCCCGCAGGCCTTCGCGATGATCCGCGAGCTCGGCGTGCCGGTCCGGTTCCCGAACCGGACCTTCGCGACCGTCGATCACATCATCCCGACCGACGACCAGAGCCGCCCGTTCTCGGACGAGCTGGCCGAGGCGATGATGACCGAGATCGAGCGCAACTGTCGCGACCACGGCATCCAGTTCTTCGGCCCCGAGTCCGGCGCCCAGGGCATCGTCCACGTGATCGGACCCGAGCTCGGCCTGACCCAGCCCGGCATGACGATCGCCTGCGGCGACTCGCACACCGCCACCCACGGCGCCTTCGGCGCGATCGCCTTCGGGATCGGCACGAGCCAGGTCCGCGACCTGCTCGCGACCCAGACGATGGCGATGGCCCCGCTCAAGGTGCGTCGCGTCGAGGTGACCGGCGAGCTCCGGCCCGGCGTGTTCGCGAAGGACGTGATCCTGGCGATCATCCGCGAGCTCGGCGTGAACGGCGGCGTCGGCTACGCCTACGAGTACGCGGGCGAGGTCTTCGACCGGATGACCATGGAAGAGCGGATGACCGTCTGCAACATGGCGATCGAGGGCGGCGCGCGCTGCGGCTACGTGAATCCCGACCAGACGACGATCGAATATCTCCGCGGCCGACGCTTCGCGCCGCCGGCGGACGAGTTCGACGCGAAGGCCGCCGAGTGGCTCGCGCTCGCCAGCGACCCCGGCTGTCACTACGACGACGTCGTCACGATCGACGGCGGGGAGATCGAGCCCTCGGTCACCTGGGGCATCCACCCCGGACACAACCTCGGCGTCACGGAAGCGATCCCCGGACCGGCCGAGGTCGACGACGAGGACCGCGCCGGCGTCGAAGAGGCGCTCGAGTACATGGACTTCGCCGCGGGTTCCAGCATCTCGGGCATCCCGATCGACGTCGCCTTCATCGGCTCGTGCACCAACGGCCGGATCTCGGACCTGCGCGAAGCGGCGAAGGTCGCGAAGACCGGCAAGGTCAAGGATGGCGTTCGTGCACTGGTCGTACCCGGGTCGGTCGCGGTCCAGAAGCAGGCCGAAGAGGAAGGATTGCCGGCGATCTTCACCGCCGCCGGGTTCCAGTGGCGGGAGCCGGGCTGCTCGATGTGCCTCGCGATGAACCCCGACAAGCTGCAGGGCCGCGAGGTCTGCGCCTCGTCCAGCAACCGCAACTTCAAGGGCCGCCAGGGCTCGCCCTCCGGACGCACGCTCCTGATGTCGCCGGCCATGGTCGCCGCCGCCGCGATCGCGGGCGAAGTGGTCGACGTCCGAAACGTGCAGACGGAAGAGTAGGAACGATGAGCAACGACACCCTGATCAAGATCGAGCGCGTCGAAGGCCGTGGCTGCGTGGTCCGCGGCGACGACGTCGACACGGACCGGATCATCCCCGCCCGCTTCATGAAGGAAGTCACCTTCGACACGATGGGCGAGCATGCCTTCGAGGACGCCCGCAAGGACGCCAAGGGCGAGCACCCGCTCGACCAGGAGCGCTTCCAGGGGTCGTCGATCCTGGTCGTCGGTCAGAACTTCGGCTGCGGTTCGAGCCGCGAACACGCGCCGCAGGCGCTCATGCGCTTCGGTTTCAATGCCTTCATCGGCGGCAGCTTCGCCGAGATCTTCTTCGGCAACTGCACCGCCCTCGGACTGCCCTGCGTGACGCTCGCGCCCGCGGATCTCTCGACCGTCATGGACTCGATCGAGCTCGACCCCCAGCAGAACGTCGAGATCGACGTGCAGGCGAGCAAGGTCCGCTGCCGCGCGGGCGAATTCGACGCCGGCATTCCGGCGGGCACGCGCAAGATGCTCCTCGAGGGGTCCTGGGACGCGACCCGCGTCCTGCTCGAGGCCGGCGATCTGATCGAGGAGACGGCGAAGGCCCTGCCCTATGTGGAGCTGCCGGCCTAGCGATCCGCGTCGCCTACTTCCCGCTGAAGTCCGGATCCCGCTTCTCGACGAAGGCCGTCGTGCCCTCGACGCGATCGTCGCTCGCGAACGAGAGGCCGAAGGCGCGCTGCTCGAGGGCGTGGGCGAGACGCACGTCGGCGTCCTGGCCCTGCTGCATGACCTCCTTCGCGAGGCGGGTCGCGACGGGGCCCCGCGAAGCGATTCGTTCGCCGGCGGCGATCGCCGCGGGCAGCAGCTCCTCGGGCTCGAAGACCCGGTTCACGAGCCGGATCCGGGCGGCCTCCGCGGCCGAGATCGGATCGGCGACCAGGACGAGCTCCTTCGCCCACGCGAGCCCCACCCGGCGGACGAGTCGACTCGTCCCGCCGAAGCCCGGGATGAGCCCCAGGCCCGTCTCGGGCTGGCCGATCTTCGCCTTCGTCGACGCGTAGATGAAGTCGCAGCTGAGGGCGAGCTCGCAGCCGCCGCCCAGGGCGAAGCCGTTGACCGCTGCGATCGTGGGAATCGGCAGCTCCTCGAGCCGGCCGAAGATCCGGTGGGCGCGGGCGGAGAAGGCCTCGGCCTCGAGGGGCGTCATGTCCTTCATCTCGGTGATGTCGGCGCCGGCGACGAAGGCGCGCCCCTCGCCGGTCACGACGACCGCCTGGACGCCGTCGTCCGCCTCGATCGCGTCGATCGTCGTCCCGACTGCGCCGATCACCTCGCCGTTCAGCGCGTTCAGCGCCTCCGGCCGGTCGATCGTGACGATCGCGACCGCGCCCTGCTTCTCGAGTCGAACGACGTCTGCCATGGAGCTGCTCCTCTGCGGCCGCGCCGGGAAGGTCGGACGCGGCCGGAATCCGTGGACGCGGGAGGGTATCGCGTCGACTGACGGTTTCCGGCCCGGAAATCCGACCCCCGGCCAGCGTGATACCGTCGCGATCCCGCTCTCTGAAAGGACCCGCCATGGCCAAGGCCTCCCCGATCATCAGCCTCATCTCCGCCGGTCTCGTCGTGGTCGGCGTGCTGGGCGCCAACCTCGGAATCCTGGCGCCCATGCAAGGCTTCACCACCTACGCGATGGGTGGCCTCGCGGGGGGCCTCTTCTCGACGGTCGTGGCGCTGATCGCGCTCTATCTGACCCGGGGCGGGCGCGACCCGGAGGGGCGCCAGAAGGCGTTGATCGGCCTGGTGATCGCCCTCGCGCTGCCGATCGCCGTCCTCGCTCCCGCCGCGCTCGTCGGCGGGGACGCACCTCCGATCAACGACATCACGACGGACCTCGCGGACCCGCCGGCCTTCGCCGGGGCCGAGCTCGTGCCCGACTACCGCAACCGCGACATGAGCTACCCCGCGGACTTCGTGCCGATCGTGCAGGAGAGCTACCCGGACCTCGCACCGCTGCGCGTCGCCGACGCCCCGATGGCGGCGTTCGCCCGGGCCGAGATCGCGGCCGAAGAGCTCGGTTGGGAAGTCGTCGCCCGGGACGGCGATGCCCTCGCCTTCTACGCCCGGGACGAGACCGGTCTCTTCCGCTTCGTCGACGACGTCGTCGTGCGCGTCCGGTCCGACGGCGCCGGCGCGAAGATCGACGTGCGCTCGAAGTCCCGCGACGGGCGGGGCGACATGGGCACCAACGCCAAGCGAATCCGCGCGCTCCTCGCAGCGGTCGAGGGCTAGGCGCCGAGCCTCCCTACGAAGCGTCGACGTCGAGAACCGCGCACAGGCGCACGATCGCGATCATCGCGTCGACGGTCTGCGACGTGCGCGTCTCGGGCCCGCCGAGGGACAGCTCGGCGAAGCCTCCGTCTCCGGCCTGCTCTTCCATCAGGCGTTCGAGCAGCTCGACGATGTCGAAGGTCGCGCCGGGCATCGCCTGTGCGTCGCAGGTCAGCAGCACGCGAAGCGTCGACACCGCGTCGAGGTGGCGACTCCGGAAGCCCTTCTCTAGGGCGCGGCCGCACCACTGGAGCGCCTCGTCCGCCTCGTCGTCCGGCACGTTCGTATAGAAGTGGGAGTACGCGAGCAGGGGCGCATAGCCGTCGTGCTCGACTGCGTCCGGCGAGAAGCGCTCGGCCAGGAAGGCACCGGCGGCCTCGAGGGGCGCGATCTTCGAGACGGGGGTGCGCCCCAGGATCCCGGCGATCATGCCGGTGAAGAAGACGTCCGCCTCGGCCTGCGCGGCGAGATCGCTCGACACGGGGAGGCGATAGCCACCGTCGTCGGACTGATGGGCTTCGAGGAAGCGGACCGCCGGCTCGACCCAGTCCGCCGCGAGCGCACGCGCATCTCCGGCCACGAGCATCGCCTCGAGGGTCCCGAGGACCGCGGCCGTGTCTTCGTCGAGGGAGGACGGGTCGATCGGCGGGAAGCCCACCTCGCCCCCGGAGATCAGGGTCCCGAGCGGAAGGCTCCCGTCGGGCCGCGCGGTCTCCCCGAGCTTGCGGGCGAGGTCCGCGGCGGGCCGCGCCTGGCAGAGCACCTGGGCCCGCAGCAGCGCCCAGGCGTCGGGCTGGGTCTCGAGGAAGCGGTAGGCGCGCTCGAGGGCGTCCGCTGCGCGATGGCGCAGGGCCTCGATGAACGCGGCGTCGTCGTCGCCACCCGACCCGCCGCCGGTATCCAGAGTCACGATCGTCACGCGCGGGAAAGTAGTCGCCCCGGGGCGGGGGCGCCGCCGGGCGGGCCGGCGACCGGCTAAGCTCCGCCGCGACGCCATGACCACCCACCCCCCGGATCCCGATCGCAGAAAGAACCGTCTCGGCCAGGAGACGAGCGCCTATCTGCGGCAGCACCAATACAACCCCGTCGACTGGGTTCCCTGGGGCGAGGAGGCCTTGGCGCGCGCGAAGGCCGAGGACAAGCCGCTGCTGGTCTCGATCGGCTACAGCGCCTGCCACTGGTGTCACGTCATGGAGCGCGAGTCCTTCGAGGACCCGGCGATCGCGGCGCGCATGAACGAGGCCTTCGTCTGCATCAAGGTCGACCGCGAGGAGCGTCCCGACGTCGACCAGATCTACATGGACGCGGCCCTCAAGCTGAACGGACAGGGCGGCTGGCCGCTCAACGCGATCTGCACGCCGGACGGCCGCCCCTTCTTCGTCGGTACCTACTTCCCCCCGGAGACGCGCGGGAACACGCCCGGCTTTCCAGACGTGATCGACTCGGTCGAACGCGCCTGGAAGGAGCAGCGCGACCAGATCGAGGAGAACGCGGGCACGATCGCGGAGGCGCTCGTCGCGCGACCGGAAGGTGAGGCGAAGGGGGCGATCGGCGCCGAGCGCGTCGCCGAGGGCGCGCGCCAGATTCTGCGCGTCGCCGACGCTCGCCACGGCGGCTTCGGCCAGGCCCCGAAGTTCCCGACGCCGACCAGCCTCGAGTTCCTCGCGGCGGCGCTCGACTTCGTGCCCGAGGAAGAGGCGCGGAACATGGCCCAGTTCCTGGCGCTGACCGCCCGGGAGATGTCCCGCCGAGGCCTCTGGGATCACCTCGGCGGGGGCTTCCACCGCTACTGCGTCGATGCCAACTGGACCATCCCGCACTTCGAGAAGATGCTCTGCGACCAGGGGCAGCTCCTCGCCTTCTACGCGGAGCTCGCGCGCCGCGCCCACGAGCCCGGAGACCTGCTCTGGCCGATCTTCGAGACGGTCGAGTATCTGCGGCGCGAGATGCGGGCCGAAGGGGGCGCCTTCTACGCGAGTCAGGACGCCGACAGCGAGGGGGAAGAAGGCAAGTACTTCGTCTGGACCCCCGGACAGATCGCGAACCTGTTGGGCGACGACGCCGATCCGTTCTGCACGACCTACGGCGTGCGCCTCGCCGGCAACTTCGAGAACGGCACGACGCATCTCGTCGACGAAGCCCGCGCCCCGCGCGAAGAGCTCGCCGCGGCCCGCGCGACGCTCCTCGCCGCGCGACAGGAGCGGGTCGCGCCAGAGACCGACCCCAAGCACGTCGCGGCGTGGAACGGCTACACGATCAGCGGTCTCGCGCGAGCGGCATGCTCGACGGGGGACCCCTCCATGCTGGACGATGCGGTCCGGGCCGCGGAGTTCGTCTTCGCCGAGATGTTCGACGCCGAAGGGCGACTACTGCGGGTCCACGACGAAGGTCGCGCCCACGTCCTCGGCTTCCTCGACGACCATGCGGCGATGCTCGGTGCCTGCCTCGATCTCCACCGGGGTGGCGCCGGCGACGCGTGGCTCGAACGCGCCCGGGGCCTCGCCGACCAGATCCGCGCGCGCTTCGCCGAAGAGGCGACCGGCGCGCTCTACCTCACACCGGCCGACGGAGGCCGCCTGATCCATCGCCCGCGGTCGGACCACGACGGCGCCACGCCGGATGCCGCAGGCCTCGCGCTCCTCGGCCTCACCCGGCTCGCCGCCCTCGCCGACGACGCCGAGCTCGAAGCGTTCGTGACGCGGGCGATCGCGGAGCAGGCGCTCTTCCTCGAGAAGGCCCCCCAGGCCTTCCCGACCCTGCTCCGCGCGGTGGCCCTCCGGGCGCGCGGGACCTCCGTCGCCGTGATCGTGGGCGACGAGAGCGATTCCGCCACGCGTGCGCTCGCCGATCGCGCCCGTCGCGTCCTGCGACCGGAGGACGCCGTCGTCGTCGCGGCCCCCGGTGCGGCTGCGCCGCCCGTCCTCTCGCGGGACTGGCTGGCCGGGCGCGAAGCGATCGACGGACGGGCCACGGCCTACGTCTGCCTGGGCACGCAGTGCTCGCTGCCGGTCCAGGATCCCGCGGCGCTCGTTGCCGAGCTCGTCCCGGGCCAGGGTTGAACCCGCGGCCCCGCGCCGCCGAGCGACAGGTCTCCGATGTCCGATCCGACTCCCAAGAAACGTGACGCCGCGAACTACGGCTCCGGCCACGACGACGGCCTCGAGCCGCTCGTCCCTCTCGACGTCGGAAGACTCGACAGCGTCGATGCGCTCGTCTCGGCGATGGCGAACACCGCCTTCGGCGGACGACGACTCGGTGAGGCGGCCGATGCCCTGGAAGCGATGGTGCGCGATCCGGACTGCTTCCGGGTCGTGACGATCTCGGGCGCGATGACGATCGCCAAGCAGGGGCTCGTCCTCTGCGAGATGATCGAACGCGGCTGGGTCCAGGCCGTGGTCGCGACCGGCGCGCTCATGACCCACGGCTTCGTCGAGGGCGCGGGCATGCTCCACTTCAAGCACCGCGCGTCGATGCGCGACGAGGAGCTGTTCGAGAAGGGCTACAACCGCGTCTACGACACGATCGAGCTCGAGAAGAATCTCGACGACGCAGAAGCCCTCCTCGACGCGGTCCTCGGCGAGATCGAACCCGGGAGCACGATCTGCAGCCACGACCTGCTCGCGCGGGTCGGCCACATGCTCGACCGGAACGACGTCGGCCGCGCGATCCTTCGAAGCGCCGTTCGTCACCAGGTCCCGATCTACGTCCCGGCCTTCACCGACTCCGAGCTCGGTCTCGACTTCGCGATCCACAACCACCGGCGCCGTGCGAACGACGAGGAGCCCTTCGCCTACGACCCCTTCCTCGACCTCGAGGACTTCGCCGACCGCGTCCGGGCGAGCGAGACCCTCGGCATCTTCACCATCGGAGGCGGCGTCCCGCGCAACTGGGCGCAGCAGGTCGCGCCCTATCTCGAGATCACCGCCGATCGGCTCGGAACCGACGAGCCGGTCCGCCGCTACAAGTACGCGGTCCGGATCTGCCCGGAGCCGGAGCACTGGGGCGGGCTCTCGGGCTGCACCTATACGGAGGGCGTGTCCTGGGGAAAGTTCGTCCCCGAGAGCGAGGGGGGCCGACAGGTCGAGGTCCACGCCGATGCGACGATCGCCTGGCCGGTGATCGTGCGCGCGGTCATCGAGCGACTCGAGCGCGAATGAACGGGCCCGTTTCCGGGACCATGCGCGCCGCGGTCGTCGCCGACGACCTGCGGATCGGGACGCGCGAAGTCGACGTCCCCGAATGCGGACCCGGCATGATCCGCGTCGCCGTCGACGCCTGCGGTCTCTGCGGCAGTGACCTCCACTTCCACCACGCGAAGTCCTGGCCCGCCGGCCTGGTCCCGGGCCACGAGATCACGGGACGCATCGACGCGATCGGCGACGCGCCGCCTTCGCTCGTCGAGGAACGGGGGCTGCACATCGGCCGGCGCGTCGTCGTCGAGCCGCTCGAGAGCTGCGGGACCTGCGAGTTCTGCGCGGCGGGACGGGACTCGATCTGCCCGACCCTGACCCTCGCAGGCGTCTCGCGTCCGGGCGGCTTCGCCGAGGCGATCGTCCTCCCCGCCCTCCGCATCCACCCCGTCGCCGACGACCTCGATCCCCCCGTGGCCGCGCTGGCCGAACCGCTCGCGGTCGCGCTCCACGGCCTCGATCGCGGCCGCTTCTCGCCCGCCGACCGCGTGCTCGTGTTGGGCGGGGGGGCGATCGGTGTGCTCGCCGCCTTCGCGGCGCGACGGGCCGGCGCCCGGGAGGTCGTCGTGCGCGCCCGCTATCCGCATCAGCGCGAGATCGTGCGGGCCGTGGCCGACGCCGAGGCCCGCGGAACCGACGCGACCCTCGCCTCCGACGGACTGGTGTCTGCGTTCGATCTCGTCGTCGAGACCGTCGGTGGGCGAAGCGAGACCCTCGTCGAAGCGGCCCAGGCCGCGCGGCCCGGCGGACGCGTCGCCATCCTCGGCCTCTTCGAGCCGTCTCCGCCCCTCACGCCCCTCGAAGCGCTCGTGAAGGAGCTCACCTTCCACTGGTCGAACTGCTACTGCCGGAGGATCGGGTCGACGAAAACGCCCGAAACGTCAGATTTTTCGGAGGCCACCCGCATCCTGGACGGCGACAGGGCCCGATTGTCACAGCTCGTCACCCACCGGGTCCCCCTCGCCTCGATCGACCAGGCCTTCGAGATCGCGAGTGACAAGCGTCGCGGTGTCGGAAAGCTGTGCGTGGTACGCTAGGCGCGCTTGCGAGTGGTGGAGAACAGCTGATGAGCTCGAGCACGCGGATCCTGACCGTCGACGACGAGCCGACGTACCGGGAATACCTCGAACGTTTCCTGAGTCGCGACGGTCTCGACGTGCGCACGGCGGAGACCGGCGCCGAAGCGATCGAGCTCGCCCGGGAGTTCGCGCCGGACATCCTCCTCGCCGACTGGATGCTGCGCTGTGAGATGCACGGCATCGAGGTGGGCGAAGCCCTGCGCGCCCAGCGTCCCGACCTGCGCATCCTGCTCATGACGGGCTTCCCGACCGCCGACCTCGAAGCCGAGGCAGCGCGTGTCGGGATCGACGGGTTTCTCGAGAAGCCCTTCGCCCTCGAAGACCTCTCGAAGGCGATCGAGTCGGCGACCACGATCTGAGCGCGACGCCCTACTCGGCTCGAAGAGACGCGGACAGCAGTTCCGCCTCCGCCAGCGTCGCGACGATCGAGATGCGCGGGGGGAGCTTCACGTATTTCTTGCACCGCTCCACCCGACACGTCTGCGTGTCCAGCCGACCGATCTCGCAGACCTTCGGTTCGCGATCGCCGTCGAAGCGCTGCGTCTCCGCGAACACGTCGATCGTCCGACCGCCGATCTGCCTGGGCGTCCGGGCGAAGACGTAGGTCCAGCGATGGGGTGACATCTGGTTGCAGTGCTCGTTCCCGGGCATGGTCACTCGCTCTTGAGCCCAGAACTGCTGGTGCTGCGGATACCACCAGCCGTCGAGCAGCTTCTCGCCGTCCTCGACGTCATGGACGTCGATCGCGTAGCTCCCGTCGTCGTCGCGCGGCCGGAACAGCTCGATCCGGTGGACGCGGCCGCTCTCGGACAGGAAGAACATCCCATCCGGGTTGTTGATTCCCGTTACGTCGCCTTGCGCGTCTCTCACGTAGCGCGCGGACGCGCCGGCCGCGTGGGCGCGACGGCGTGGAGCGATCGAGTCGGGGAGGCGCTTGCGCGATGCATGGAGATCCTGGGTGCCGCGTCGGAACCATTGCGCCGGGATTCCGGTCGCCTTCTGTCCGTAGGCCGGTCGGACGGGCGCATTCGCGTTCTCACGCGAGAACGTCAGCCGCGTCACCGGCTGCTCGGGCTCTTCCAGATCGGGGTCGCCCGATCGCGAAGACGGTTGCCCGTTCGAATAGTGTTCTCCCGTCGCGTAGACGATCATCGTGACGAAATCCCCGAAACGCCGTTCCGAGAAGAGGCGATCCACGGCCGGCATCAGGTGCTCGTTCATCCGCTTCGTCTCCGACGCGGCGACCTGGAAGCCGTCGTGCTCCTTGCCGTAGTCGTCCTGGATTCGGGCGGGCATCGCACGGACGAGCGTGCCGTCGGGGGCGGGGTTCCGGACGGCCACGATGTGGAAGACGATGTCGTACTCGTCGATCCCCGGTCCGCTCGGGGGGCCCAGGTAGCGGGTGGTGTAGAGACCGAAGTACGTCCCGGACGAATCCGTGTACAGGTGTTTTCCGGGTGGCAGATTCCGATCCGCGAGCGGGTCCGCCGACGAGAGCGTGGCCGCGACGGTGACGAGCAGCACGGGAACGAAGAGACGGACGAGCCTCATGGGGAATCCCCTCTTTTCGGCGAACGGGATCGCCCGGCTTTTTCCGAGCGAAGCGAGCGCGACCGCGAGACTACCCGAAGCCGGACCCCGTGCTGCGGGGTGCCCGCGAGGCGAGGGACGGTTCCGAGAAGATCCGAAGGGTCAGCTCGCGCTCTCGAAGAGGGACGGATCCGGGGTGTCGGCGAGCTCGAGGGCTTCGTTGCGCTCGAGGACGCGGTCGAAGTCCCAGGGGCTCTGGGCGAGCAGGGCCCAGTTGTCGTCCCGGTCCTTGACGACCCGGATGCGCTCCGAGTACCGGAAGTCCTCGGGATCGAAGCCCGCCTGCGGCCATCGCGCGAGGGTGTAGGGCAGGTTCGAGAGCTTGAGCTCCACGCCGTACTCGGTCCCCAGCCGGTGCTTCATCACGTCGAACTGGAGCGGCCCCATCGCGCCGAGGATCCAGCTCGCGGAGCCCCCTTCGGGATCCCGGAAGAGCTGGACCACGCCCTCGTGGACGAGCTGCTCGATCCCTTTCTCGAGGCTCTTGCGCTTCTCGACGCCGGCGACCTCGACCCGCATGTAGGACTCCGGCGCGAAGATCGGGATGCCGGCGTAGACGACGTCCTTCTCGTCGGCGAGGGTGTCGCCGATCCGGAACACGCCGGGATCGAAGAGCCCGACGACGTCGCCGGCGAACGCCTCCTCGATCTCCGCGCGGTCCTTGCCCATGAGGAGGGTCGAGTTGGCGAGGCGGATCGGCTTCCCCGTCCGCACGTGCTGGGTCTGCACGCCCTTCTGGAAGCGCCCCGAACAGATGCGCACGAAGGCGACGCGGTCGCGATGGTCCGGATCCATGTTCGCCTGGATCTTGAACACGAAGGCGGAGAAGGGACGCTCCGTGGGATCGATGCCCTCGCCCTGCGAGAGACGCGGAACCGGTCCGGGTGCCATCTCGAGATACCGCTGCAGGAAGGGATGCACGCCGAAGTTGGTGAGCGCGCTTCCGAAGAACATCGGGGTCTGCGACCCGCTCGCCACCGCCTCGGGGTCGAGCTCCGCCCCCGCGCCTTCGAGCAGCTCGAGCCCCTCGACGACTTCGTCGGCGAAGGGGCCCATTGCCTCGCGGATTGCCGGCGAGTCGGGCTCGCCCTCGATCACGTTCTCCTCGACGCGATGGGTCCCGTGGTCTCCGCCCGAGAAGGTCACGAGTCGGCGTTCGAGCAGGTCGTAGATCCCGCGGAAATCGCTGCCCGCTCCGACCGGCCAGTTCGCGGGGACGACGTCCATCCCGAGCACTTCCTCGATCTCGTCCATGATCTCGAGGGGGTCACGGCCGTGTCGATCCATCTTGTTCACGAAGGTGAAGATCGGGATCTTGCGCAGGCGGCAGACCTCGCAGAGCTTGCGCGTCTGCGGCTCCACGCCGCGGGCAGCGTCGATCAGCATGACGGCGCTGTCCGCCGCCATCAGGGTCCGGTACGTGTCCTCGCTGAAGTCGCGGTGGCCCGGGGTGTCGAGGATGTTGACCCGGTGGCCCTCGAACTCGAAGTGGAGGACGGAGCTCGAGACCGAGATGCCGCGCTGCTTCTCGAGCTCGAGCCAGTCGCTGGTGGCGTGGCGGTCGGCCTTCTGCGCGCGGACGGCGCCGGCCTCTCGGACGGCGCCCCCGTAAAGGAGGAGCTTCTCCGTCAAGGTGGTCTTGCCGGCGTCCGGATGCGAGATGATCGCGAACGTGCGCCTTCGCGCGATCTCGCGCTTGATCTCGTCGGGGCTGCGGTCGGTGGACACGATGGGTCGTCCGGCGAGGGGCGTACGCGCCCCACGCGATCGGGCGCCTGCGGCGCCGTGGAGGCGGGCGCGCGGCCCGCGGAAGAACGCTAGGTCCGGGAGGCCTGGAAGATCGACTCGATCGACTGGTCGAGGGTCGCGTCGAACGCCTCGTCGGACTGCTGGGCCGAGAGGCCCTCCGTCAGCGCGCGGGAGAAGCTCGCGACCATGCCGGTGTTCTGGGCCAGACGGCTATTCGCTTCCTCGCGCGTGTAGCCGCCCGAGAGCGCCACGACGCGCACGGTGCGCTCGTGGGCGATGTGCTTCGAGTAGAGGTTCGTCTCTTCGGGGAGCGTGAGCTTGAGCATCACGTTCTGATCGCCGAGCGCATCGAGCTGGGACAGGATCTCGCCGGAGAGAATCGCCTCGGCGCGGGCCTTGTCCGGGGCGTTGATGTCGACCTCCGGCTCGATGATCGGGACGAGGCCCGCGGCGCAGATCCGCTTGCCGATCTCGAACTGCTGCTCCACGACGGCGCGGATGCCCGACTCGCTCGCGCTCTTGATGACCGAGCGCATCTTGGTCCCGAAGACGCCCCGCGCGTTGGCCTTCTCGAGCAGCGCGTCGAGATCCGGCATCGGCTTCATGACCTGCACGCCGTCCGCCTCGTCCGCGAGGCCCTTGTCGACCTTCAGAAAGGGCACGACGTTCTTTTCCTGCCAGAGGTAGGCGGCCGAGTTCTTGCCCGCGATGTCCCGGTCGAGGGTCATCTCGAAGAGGATGGCGCCGAGGATGCGCTCGCCGGTGAAGACGGGGCTCTCGCAGATCCGGCAGCGCATGGCGTGAACCAGGTCGAACATCTCCTCGTCGTTCGCGTAGGCGCTCTCTTCGACGCCGTAGAGCCGGAGGGCCTTGGGCGTGCTGCCGCCGCTCTGGTCGAGGGCGGCGATGAAGCCGTCCTGGTTGCGCATCTTCGCAAGCTGATCGTCTCGGTCGCTCATTCGTTCCGCCTCGATGTGGATCGGGTGTCGGGGAGGGAGCCGGGCTCGAGGGATCGGCCCGGGAAATCGCGCGCGGCAGTATAGGCTACGCCGCCCTCGCGGCTGCCCGTGCGCGCCGGCCGCGCGCGGAACCCGCGTCGTCGGCGCGTGCCGGCTCCGGCTCGAAGCGAGGCACGGTGTCGCGCCGGATCAGGCGAGGATCGTCTGGGTGACGAAGCGGCCGAGGGCCTCGCGGCTCCCGGCGTCGATGGCGCTCCAGACGAGGCCGGTGTCGGGCAGGAGCTGGTACGTCGCCTCGGCTTCGAGCGCGATCGACTCGCTGCGCGGGAGGACGAGCTCGAGCTCGACCTTCTGCCCCAGCAGGATCGCCTCGGGGCTGCGGATCAGGCAGCCGTTCTCGGAGAGGGAGAGCACCCGCCCCTCCCAGTTCGATCCGCCCGAAGCACAGCGCGCCCGGAGCTGGGTCGCGACCCGCGGCGTCGAGCGCGGCACGTCCTCGAAGACCTGCTGCATCAGGCGATAGAGGTCGTGGAGCCCGGCCGGCCGCTTCACGGCGCCCACGATCCGCGGATCCTCGCCGGTGGCCCCCTGCGTGCCGGTCAGCAGCACGACCGGCGGTCCGGGACCGTCGCCCCGATAGGCATCGGCTTCTTCGATGCGTCGCTCGTCGATCACGAGCAGCTCCGCTTCGAGCTCCGGATGCTTCGCCCGCATCGACTCGAAGGTCTCCGGCAGCAGCATCTGGTAACCCAGGCGACTGAGGATCACGTCGGTCTTCGGCCCCAGCGCATCGCGCGAGGCGTGGTAGACGATCGTTCGGCTCCAGGTCGGCGCCTGGGCCAGCGGCTCACGGAGGGATCCCGACATGCCTTGAAAATCGGATGTCGGGAGGGGCTGATTGAGGGTTTCCTGCCCCGAGCCAGCCTTTTTCCCCTCGGGACCCGCGCTGATCGAGCCCTGATTCGCGAATCGCAGGGTTCGAGAATCCATTTGGGGCACGTGGCCCTCGGTCAACCGCTGCTAGCTTGTGCGCGTGGAAGAAGCGGTCGTCGGCGATGTGAATCGGGATCTGGCCACCTGGCTGGTCGCACAGCGGCTCGAGATCGAGCGCGTGATGCAGGAGCGACTCGGCGCTGCCGCCCCGGCCGCTTCCGGCCCGGAAGCCGAGACCCTGCGCCGCTTCCGCACGTTCGCCTCGACCGCGCTCATGCGCGGGGAGGCGCCGCGGCCGGTCCTCGACGGCCTGCGCCCGAACGAGCGCCGCGTGATGGCGCTGCTCACCGCCTGGGCCGAGGCCGCCGTCAGCCTCGCGGGCCCCGACGCGGACGCCGTCCGCACCTCCCTGGCGCCGCTCCTCGATGCGTTCCGACTCGCCATTCGAACGACGGGGACCAAGCGAAAGGCCAGTGGCCGCCCGCGAGCCGCCCGCCGCGCGATCACCGCCGCCATCGATCGCGTCGCCGACCTCTACTTCGCGATCGACGTCGACTCGGGCGAGATCCTCGACGCCAACCCCGCCGCGGGCGCGGCGCTCGGCGTCGCCCGCGACGCGCTCATGGGGATCGAGTTCAACGCCTTCGTACCGAACGATGCCCAGAGCCCCTGGTGGACCGCCCTCGACGCGATCGCCGAAGGACAGGAGAGCGTCGTCTTCGCGGCCAGCATGCAGGACCGCGAGGGCCGGGTGATCCGGCTCGCGACCTCCGCGACCCGCTACCTGCGCAGCAACAGCCGGACCCTCGCCCTCGTCCTCGCCCGACCGGACAACAAGATCCAGGCCCTCGTCGACGCGCATCCGGTCGCGCCCGTCGAGGCGACCGGGGCCTGATTCGTCGGCGCGGCGCGCCTTGCGCCGAGGACTCAGCGGGTCGTGGGCCGCGGTCTATGCCTGGAGCGCGTTCCGCATGAACGGAACGACCCGCGACCAGGCGGCGGCGGAGGCGTCCTCGCGGTAGGCCTCCGGGCGGGTTCGGTTGAGGAAGGCGTGGCCGGCGCCTTCGTAGCGGTCGACCTCGAAGCGCGTGCCGCTTCGCGCGAACCCCGCTTCGAGCGCATCGACGTCGGACTCCGGGATGAAGCCGTCCTCGCGTCCGAACGACGCGAGCGTCGGGCACCGGAGCCCCTCCGCCCCTTCGATCGGCGAGACCGGCTTGCGCGTGCGGTCGCGCTCTCCATCGGCGGCGAGCATGCCTTCTTCGTAGGACAGCATCCCATAGAAGGGCGCTGCGGCCGCGAAGCGATCCGAGAGACACGCGGCGAGCAGCGTGAACATCCCGCCCATGCAGACCCCGGTGATCCCGACGCGACGCCCGCGGCAGACGCCGCTCTCGTTCACGAGCCAATCCGCCCCCGCCGCGAGATCGGCCACGACGTCCGGGTCGGAGAGGCCGCGGATCCACGCGCCGACGTCCTCGATCTCGACGGCCGCGAAGCGCCGGTACAGATCGATCTCGAGGACCGCGAAGCCCTCGCGCGCCCAGTCCGCGGCCAGCGCCCGACTGTGATCCGACAGGCCCCAGACGTCGTGGACGAGCACGAGTCCGGGCAGGTCGTCGTCGCCCGCCGGCCGATGGAATCGTCCCCGTTCGACGTCTTCGATCGTCGTCGTCATCGCGCCCCCTCCACGCCGCACAGGCGGCGTCCGTCCGCAATCTAGGCAGGCCTGCTGCCCGAGACCATCCCGAATCGCGTCGGCGGGATCGGTCGCGCGCTGGCCGCTCCCCGAACCGCCGGTCGCTGGCAGCCCTCCGGGCCCGCAGATAGACTCGCGCGCCGCTCGACCGGCTGCGCGCCGCGCGCCGTCCCGGCTCCCCGAACAGATCCCGCGCCCGCGCTCCCCACCCGAGCGCGCGAGCCTTTGAACCCTCTGGAGACCCCCGATGGCCGAAGAGACGTCCGAACCCACGAAGATCATCCGAAAGAAGACCGGCAACTTCCTCGAGGACTTCAAGCCGGGACAGATCTTCCGACACAAGGGCGGCAAGACGATCACGGAAGGTCTCTTCACGACCTTCACCGAGTTCGCGATGACGACCCATCCCTTCGCCAAGAACGCCCGCTACGCCAGGGCGTACGGCTTCGAGGGCATGGTCTGCCCGCCCGGCGTGGTGATGCTCGTGGCGTTCAGCCAGACGGTCGAAGACATCTCCGAGAACGCCCGCGCGAACCTCGAGTACATCGACATGAAGTTCGGCGCGCCGGTCTACATCGGTGACACCCTCGAGGTCGAGACCAAGGTTCTCGGCGTGAAGTGTTCGAAGAGCCGCCCGAACCTGGGCGTCGTCCACGTCCAGTCGACCGCGCGCAAGAACCTCGGAGCGGACGACGAAGCGATCGTCGCGACCTGGCAGCGCAAGGTCCAGGTCTACAAGGGGGACGACGATGCGGTCGTCGAGGATTTCCTGATCGACGCCGACGACATCGACTGCGAGCTCTTCATCCCGCCCTACGCGGGCCCCGAGCTCAAGGAGATGGCCCACCTGACGAGCCCCGACTCCTACTTCGAGGACCTCGAGATCGGCTCGCGCATCGAACACAGCCGCGGGCGAACCGTGACCGACGAGCACATCGCCATGACGGCGATCCTCGACAACACGAGCCAGGTCCACTGCAACCAGTACATGATCGACCTCGACCCCAAGCAGTACGTCGGCGGCCAGCTGATCATCTTCGGCGGCATCCCGTTCACGCTCTGCCTCGGCCTCTCCTGCCCGGACGTCGGCGACAACACCCTCGGCGACGTGATCTACACGACGGGCAAGCACACGGCGCCGCTCCAGGCGGGCGACACGGTCTTCGCGGCGACCCAGCTCCTCGACAAGTGCGACTACCCGGGCCGCGACGATCTCGGCCTCGTGAGCACCCGGCTCTTCGGGTACAAGTTCGTCAAGGAAGAGGGGCATACCTCGGAGGATGCGCCGGACGGCTGGAAGAAGGTGCAGATCTTCGAGCTCGATCGGCAGATCGCGGTGAAGCGGCGGTCCCACTACGCTTGAGGGCCTAGCTCGTTCACCGCGCGCTTCGCGGCGTGGTGCGGCCGGCGGCGAATGGCTCGCCCACGTGGGTCGGGCCTTCGCTTCGTCGGCCGTTTCTGTTTCCAGGCAGCCGTGCTCCAACCCACGCCTCAGTGGGCTGCGCTTTATTTCGCCGACGTCCGCCCCACGCCACTCAGGCGCTCCGCTCCTGGCTGGCCTGGCGCTTCGGGCACGCTCGTCTGGCGGGTGTCGGGGGCGACTCGGAGCGGGCTGCTGGGGGGTGGGGCGGCGCCGGCGGCGCCGGGGGGTGCTGACTATGCTGCTGGGATCGTCAGCTTGAGGAGCACCCCCAATGAATTTCGTTCGCAGCGATGAAGTCGAGGCCATCCGGAAGCAGCTGGACCATCCCGTCGTCGACGGCGATGGCCATCTGATCGAGTACAACCCGTTGGTCCGGGACTTCCTCGTCGAGATCGCGGGGGAGGAAGTCGCCCAGGGCTTCGACCAGATGCTCGGGGGCAGCGCGCTCGCGCGACAGGTTCCGCACGAGGCGAAGCGCGGCCTCGGCATGACGCGCTTCGCGTGGTGGGGCGTGCCGACCCGGAACACGCTCGACCGGGCGACCGCGATGATGCCGAAGCTCATGTACGAACGGATGGACGAGCTCGGCCTCGACTACGCCCTGCTCTTCCCGACGTATGGGCTGACGGTCACGGCGACACCCGACGATTCGCTGCGCCCGGCCCTCGCTCGCGCCTACAACCGCTACTACGCGGAGTGCTACGGCGAGTACCGGGATCGGATGGAGCCCGTCGCGGCGATCCCGTGCTTCACGCCGGAAGAGGCGATCGCGGAGCTCGACTACGCGGTCGGCGAGCTCGGGCTCAAGGCCGCGATGTTCTCCGGCGTGATCTCGCGACCGATCCCCGGCGCCGAGGACGTGCGGGGTGCGCGCTGGATGGACACCCTCGCGCACGATTCGGACTACGACTACGACCCGCTCTGGAAGCGCTGCGAGGAACTCGGCGTCGCGATCACGTTTCACGCGAGCGGAATGGGCTGGGGCTCGCGCATGTCGCGGAGCAACTACGTCTACAACCACATCGGGAACTTCGCGAGCGCCGGCGAAGCCGCCTGCCGCGCGATGTTCTTCGGCGGCGTGGCCCGGCGGTTCCCGAACCTCCGCTTCGGCTTCCTCGAGGGCGGCGTCGGGTGGGCGGCCAACCTCTTCTCGGACATCCTCGGCCACTACGAGAAGCGCAACCAGGACGCGATCGCCCACTACGATCCCGCCGAGCTCGACCGCGGTCTGATCGAGCAGCTCCTCAAGGAGCATGCCCCGGCGCCGGTCCAGGGTGCCCTCGATCGGCTCGACGACGCGCTGCTCATGCTGAGCGACCCGGAGGAGGACCGCGCCCTCGCGAACGAGTTCGCGGAAGCGGGCATCGAGTCGACGGAGGACATCAAGGACGTCTTCGAGCAGAAGTACTTCTTCGGATGTGAAGCGGACGATCCGATGAACGCGATCGCGTTCGACAAGGCGAAGATCCCGATGGGTGCCCGGCTCAACGCGATCTTCGCCAGCGACATCGGCCACTGGGACGTGCCGGATTTCCGGGAGGTCCTGCCCGAGGCCTGGGAGCTCGTCGACGACGGCCATCTCGACCGGGAGGACTTCCGCGCCTTCACCTGCGACAACGCGATCGCGCTGCTCGGCGGTGCGCGACCGGACTTCTTCGAGGGAACGGTCGTCGAGGACTACGCGAAGCAGAGGCTCGGCGGCGCCTGAGCCGCGCGGCGGAGCGAGTCCCCGCTCGAGCGTCGCTCAGCGACTCCGCTCGAAAGTCCAGGGCCCGCCCTTCGCCATCGTGAGGCGATGGCGCGGACCGGTGACGTGGGGATTCCCTTCGGCGTAGCCCGCGTCCCCGTGCCAGATCGACACCGGCCCGACTCCGTCGAGCACGCCGATCTTCGTCGCGTAACGCTCCGGCGTCCGATCTGCCGCGGCGGCGAGCGCGGAATCCACGGCGTCGAAGGCCATCAGATCCATGAGCGTCACGAAGGTCGGCGGCGCGAGTTCGATCTCCTTGGTCGCCTGCCGCTCGAGGGCCGCGCGCGGCGAGAGCCACTCGGACTGCTTGATCTCCCCGTCGTCGATCGCGACCTCACCCGAACCCGCCCGCGCGGCGAAGAACCAGGTCAGGAACCGCTTGGGCTGGATCGGCGGCGGCGTCCAATGGGAGAAGGGCACCATCGAATCGACCTCGACGGCGAGCCCCGACTCCTCCATCGCTTCACGAGAAGCGGCTTGTCGCGAGGCGGCGAGCTCGTCGCCGGCGGGCACGCCGGACCAGTCGGCGTCGTCGAGTCGGCCTCCCGGGAAGACCCACATCCCGCCGAAGACGATCTTCGAGTTCCGCTTCAACATCAGCGTCTCGAGCCCCGTCGGTCCGTCGCGCAACAGGATCACCGTCGCCGCGAGGATGGGCGGAAGCCCGGTCCTGCCTTCCTTCGCCCACCGTTCGAGGCGGGCGGCGTGTTCTTGCTGGGTCTCTTCCGCCATCGCACGATCGTAACACGCAGCCCGGCGCGAACCTGCGCCTCGGACCGAAGCACGAGCGCGTGGTCGGTGGCGCGCTCGCGGCGCGCAGACCAGCAGGATCAGAACGTGCTGAGCACCAGGGCCGCTCGCCCGGTGCCGACCGCGAGCTCGACGATCCAGCCGTCCGCGAGCTGCGCATCGTAGTCCGGCGGACCGAGCTCGACCCGCTGGCCTTCCTTCGTCACCGCGCTCACGGCGTTGCCGCCGAGGACGTTCAGGAACTCGCCCACCCCGTCCGCGACCATCTCGGGATCGAGGTCGGAGGGCTGGAGGCCGCTGGCGGCCATGGCGAGCGCCTCGGCGAACGCGTTGTCCGAGACGAGGGCGACCTCGAGACCGCGCACGCCCTTCACGTGGACCGAGACGCAGACCTCGGCGAAGGGGGGCACGCTCGCGAATGCCTGGATCTCGCCGAGCTTCGCCTGCATGCGCGCGACCCGCATGAGGAAGCGCGGGAGCAGCTCGAGGACGTACTTGGTCGCGCGGTGATTCGCGAGGGCGTCCGGCAGGTCCGGTTCCGCGACGTCGTAGGGAGCCTGGTCCGCCTTGTACGCGTCGAGCAGCATGCCGAGGCGGTCGGCGTCGAGGTAGCCGAGCCGGACCAGTGCCTGACCGACCGGCAGGCGCTGGGTCGCCTGGCGCTGCACGACGTCGACCAGCTGATCCGAGCCGAGGAAGCCCATCTTCACGGCGAGATCACCGAAGGGAAGATCTTGATTCCGCTGCGCGGCGCTGACCTGGGTGGCCTGGCGCTGCGTCATGTAGCCGCACTCGATCGCGAGCTCGCCGAGCGTGGGATTCGTGTCCTCCATCAGATCGAGGGCTTCGCGAAGGTGGCTCGCGTCGATCTCTCCCTGGTCGATGAGGAACTGGCCGAAGAACTTGACCGCCATCAGCCCTCCCCCTCTTCCATCGAAGCCGGAGGATTCCCGGCGGCGACGCGCACGTTCTCGACGAGCGACTCGATCACCTCGGGATCGAAGGGCTTGCCCAGGACCTGACAGGCACCGAGCCTGAACGCCTCTTCGGCCTTCTGCGCATCCCCGCTCACGGACGACACCATCGCGACCTCGATCCGGGGATGCATCGACTTGATCGTGCGGAGCGCGGAGAGTCCGTCGAGACCCGGCATCACGATGTCGAGGAGGACGAGGTCGGGCGAGACCTCGGACGCCATGCGGATCGCGGCCGCGCCGTCGCGCGCCGTGCCGACGATCGCGACACCGTCGACCTCCTCGAGAATCCGCTCGAGCTGCGCCAGCACCGTACGGCTGTCGTCCACCAGCAAGACGTTGATCTTTCGCGCCATGATCTCCTCCGACTGCCGTCCGGTCGCGCGCGCGACCCGGACCGGCGCGGCCGATCCGACACCGGCCCGCGAAGAATCTTTCGACGCGAAGCCGGTCCCGATTGAGCGGGACCCGGCCCCTCGCAACCCGAATCCGAGGACGCTGCGCGCGGCTTGCCTTCGGAACGCCGGTCAGTGCTGTCGTTCTTGCCGTTGCTTACGAAAAGTCATAGAGTCCGCGACCTTACGGGTTCCCCGCTCCGTCCGGGGCGGCGCTCCGGGCGACGCTTGGGAACGCCTGTGAACAGGGAACCCCCGAGAACTGCCAGCCAGACCTCACTTCGCCTCGACGGGCCGCCGGAACGCGGGCCCCCCGAGGCGGCGCTCGTCGACCGACCGAGCGCATGGAAGCGGCGCGACCGGTCCGGCGCGCACGCGAGGAGACCCCCAGGATGCGAAGCGCGAAAGACTTCTTTCAGCCGATGGCGCTCGGTGCGCCCGAGCCCCTCCGCGAGATCCCCTTCAAGCCCTCGCGGATGATCCACTTCTTCGATCCCAGCAACGCGAAGATGGCGACGAAGATCCCGGACATCGCCAAGAAGTGCGACGTCCTGCTCGGAAACCTCGAGGATGCGATCCAGGCGGACAACAAGATCGCGGCGCGCGAGGGCCTCGTGAAGATCGGCAACGAGACCGACTTCGGGAGCTGCCAGCTCTGGACCCGCGTGAACAGCCTCGACTCGCCCTGGTTCCTCGACGACGTCATGACCCTCGTCGAAGGGCTCGGCAACAAGCTCGACGTGATCATGGTCCCGAAGGTCGAGGGGGCCTGGGACATCCACTACGTCGACCGCCTGCTGGCCCAGCTCGAGGCGCGCCACCGCCTCGAGAAGCCGCTGATGATCCACGCGATCCTCGAGACGGCCCTCGGCGTCGCGAACGTCGAGGAGATCTGCGCCGCGAGCCCGCGGATGCAGGGCCTCTCGCTCGGGCCGGCGGACCTCGCCGCCAGCCGCCGCATGAAGACGACCCGCGTCGGCGGCGGCCACCCGGGATACGTCGTCCGCACGGACCCCGACGCCGCGAACCCCGACGCCCCGCGCCCGACCGCGCAGCAGGACCTCTGGCACTACACGATGGCCCGCATGGTCGACGCGTGTAACGCCAACGGCATCCTCCCCTACTACGGCCCCTTCGGCGACATCAAGGACACGGTCGCCTGCGAGGACCAGTTCCGGAACGCCTTCCTGATGGGCTGCGTCGGCACCTGGAGCCTCCACCCCGTTCAGATCGACATCGCCAAGAAGGTATTCTCGCCACCGGTCGACGAGGTCCTCTGGGCCAAGAAGGTCATCGACGAGATGGGCGACGGCACCGGCGCGGTCATGATCGACGGCAAGATGCAGGACGACGCGACGGTCAAGCAGTGTCGCGTCATGGTCGAGCTCGCGCGCATGCTCTGCGAGAACGACGACGAGCTGCGGGAAGCGTACGGGTTCTAGCTTGCTCGAATGATGTGGCGGCCGTGCTCGGTCGTCGCGCGCTACTCGCTCGAAGCGGGCGCGTCGAGGGTCGGATAGCGCGCCTTCGCCCGCGACGTGACGATGTCTGCGTGCATCGGCGCGAGCCGGGCGAGCAGGCGGTTCTGAGCGGGCACTGGCACCCGGAGCGACTCCATCGCCCGGATCAGACACTCCACGGTGGCGTTGAACGCGCGCTGATCGATCTCCATCCCCCGATGGACTTCGAGCATCGAGTCGCCGTCGTAGGTGCAGGGGCCATCCGCGATCTCGCAGAGATGGGCCGCGATCTGAGAACGGAAGCGACGCGCATCGATCCCCTCGAAGTGCGGTCGGGTGTTCGGGTCGGTCGCGAGCTCGCGCACGAAACGGTCCGCGACCCGATCGACGCCCTCGACGCCCCCGAGCTGGACGTAGAGCGGTCGCCGGTCGAGCTGAGGAATCTCGGCGCAGCCCGTCACGAACGTCGAGAGCGCGAGCCAAAGGGTCGCCCCCAGCACGGCGCGCGCCCGGAGACTCGTCGTTCGATGGGTGTGGTTCCGCATCAGAAGCTCCCCTGGATCGAGAGATAGCCCCCGTCCTGGTGCCCCAGGCCGGCGACCTGCCCGAAGCGTCCGTAGGCCGCGACGAGCTTGAAGTGGTGACTCGGAACGACGGCCAGGAAGACGTCGTGCCACGGGTCTTCGTCGAAGGCGCGCAGATTGCTGTTCTTGTGGCGGAAGTCGTAGCCCAGGAGCACGCGGCGCGTGAGGAAGATCGCCGCGGTCCCCTCGAAGTGGAACTGGTAGTTGTCGCGACCGGGTCCGCCGAATCCGAGCAGCCCGAGCTCGTTGGCCCGGCTCGCTCGGACGACGCCGTTGAGCAGCACGTTGTGCCCCGCCAGCGCGCCCAGGTAGACCTTGCTCACTCCCGCGTAGAGATCGACGCCCCAGTCGTCGTCCGCGCCGACCAGCCGCGGGACGTCGAAGTCGAGGACGTGTTTGAACTGCGCACCGACCGCGATCGCCGGCAGCGATCCGTAGACGAGGTCACCCGCGACGCGCACCTTCACGCCGAACACGTTCTGCTTGATCAGCTCGTCGAGGGGGCGGACCTCGAGGCGCTGGTGCGCGAAGGAGAGCTCCACGCGGTCGTAGAGCCCGATCGCAGCGCCGAAGCTCGCGAGCCGCAGATCATCCACGAAGACGCCCGTACCGAAGGCCGATCCGCCGACCTCGGAGTCCGTCCCGGTCCCCGCGATCACGGCCCACGGGACGATCCCACTCCCGGCGGAGCCCTCGATCTGGGTCGCGCCTCCGGTCGCCAGCAGACGCCCGCCCGCCGCCGCCGGTGACGCCGCCAGGAGCGCGGCGATCACGCCCAGCGCGATGCGAGGGCCCGCCCGTCTCATCCGCCCTCGTTTCGCTCGACGATCACGCATCGAGGCCCTCCTTCTCGAATCGATCGAGCCAGATCGAGAACTCGTCTTCCGGCATGGGCCGCCCCATCCAGTAGCCCTGCGCGACGTCGCAGCCGTTTCGCTGCAGGATCTTCCAACTGATGCGGTCTTCGACGCCCTCGGCGACAACCTTGAGTCCGAGACTGTGTCCGAGCTCGACGGTCGCCCGGATGATGGCCTCGTCGGCGGAGGCTTCCCGGAGATTCCGGACGAAGGCCTGATCGATCTTGAGTTCGTCCACCGGGAGGGTCCGCAGCTGCGCCAGCGACGAATGCCCCGTCCCGAAGTCGTCGATCGAGACGCCGACGCCCATCTCGCGCACTCGCGCCAGGACGTCCGCCGCCTGCTCGGGGTGATCCATGATCGCGCTCTCGGTCACCTCGATCGTGAGCCGTTCGGGCGGCGCACCGCTCTCTCGGAGCACCTCGGCGATCCGCTCGGGCAGATCTGGCTCGCCGGCGTCGTGGGCGGAAAGATTGATGCTCACGACGAGATCGATCCCGCTCGCCGACCACTGAGCGATCCGTCGACACGCGACCTCGAGAACCCAGCGCGAGACGTTCCCGATGAAGCCGGTCTGCTCGGCGATCCCGATGAACTCCTCCGGATTCATTCGCCCCATGACCGGATGGGTCCAACGAATCAAGGCCTCGACGCCGACGACCCGCGCCGAGACGAGGTCGAGCTTCGGCTGGTAGTGGAGCTCGAGCTGGCCTTCTTCGAGCGCACGTTCCAGCTCGATCGCGATTCCGATCCGACGTTGATTCGCCTCTTCCAGACCAGGCAGGTAGGCGGCGATCCCGGACGGCGATTGTTTCGCCAGCCCGAGCGCCATCTCCGCCCTGCGCATGACCTCGTCGACGGCGCGACCATCCGCGGGAACGCTGGCCGTTCCGACGCGAACACCGACCGACACCTGGACGTCGCGAATCTCGTGCGGCGCCTCGAGCTGCTCACACGCCGCGCGGGTGACTTCTTCGAGCGCGACGGCGTCCCGCGCCTCGGTGATCGCGAGGAACTCGTCACCCCCGACGCGGCCGAGCCACGTGATTCCAGCCGTCGCCGCGAGTCGCTCCGCGCTCCGCACCAGCAGCTCGTCGCCGATCGTGGCGCCGAACGCGCCATTGATGTCCTTCAGCTGCGCCACGTCGATGTGGAGCACGCAGAAGGCCTCGTCTCCCGAGAGACGTCGGTCGAGCTCGTTCTCGACTGCGGCGCGATTCGGCAGGCGCGTCAGCCGATCGTGAAGACTCTCGTGCAGGATCCGCTCCTCGCGATCCGCGACGGTCTCCTGCATGATCCGAAACGTACGCGCGAGCGCACCGAACTCGTCGCGCGATTCCGGCAGGTCGATCTCGGCACGGACGTCGCCCGCCGAGACGGCCTCGACGGCATTGGCGAGCATCGAGACCGGACGCGTCACGCGTCGCGCGACCGCGAGGGAAGACGCGAGCGCGAGCGCGACGGCGGCCGCGAAGAAGGTCACGAGTTCGCGTCGCTGTTCGACGACCGGCGCCATCGCGGCGGCATAGGACGTCTGCAACACCGCCCCGAAGCTCGCGTCGGAACCTCCGCCCAGCTCGACCGCCTGCGCGAACCAGCCCAGCGCCTCGAAGTTCTCGGAGCCTGCGGCGCGGGCGTCGAGTTCGTCGAGCGCGAGCCGCGCGGCGAGCGCCCTGCGGTCCGGCAGGGGGAGCGTCGACGAGAGTCGAACGGATCCGTTCGGAGAGCGACGCGACCAGAACGAGACGTGGAGTCCGGTGAGCCCCTGCAGCTCGCGCGCAAGATCGACGTCGAGCTCGAAGCCCATGCCCACCCAACCGACCGTGATCGGCGCCTTGACGGGGACCAACACGATCTGTTGCAGCTGCCCACGGAGGAAGACGACCCCGCTGGCCGCGCCGGCATCTCGGGCCTCGGCGACGACGCGATCGAGGCGCTCGGTGTCCGTGTCGAGACTCGCCTGCGCCGGATCGACCGCCACCAGGTCGCCGTCGACGTCGAGCAGGAAGGCCAGGCTCGCGCCGACGCGACGACCATGGTTGGCGAGCGCCGACGCGACCGTCGCCGCGTCCTTCGTCGCGACCGCACTCCGCAACCCGAAGTCGGTGACCAGGACGCCGACGGTCGAGAGCAGGCGTTGCTCCCGATCTTCGAACAGCCGCTCGAAGACGCGACGACCGGCGTCGAGCTCGGCGATGGCACGTGCCTCCCCCTGCCGCTCGGCGCGGGCGAGGACGACGTAGCTCGTCGCCGCGTGCAGCCCGACGATCACGACGAGCATCGCCGCGAGCAGCCGGGCGCGGAAGCCGAGTGACTCGATCAACGGAGCGCCCCGAAGACATCGCCCAGATCGTCGTCGTGCTCCTCACGCGGTGCGGCGCGCGGTGGGGGCCGGGAAGGCAGGGTCAGCTGGAGGTGGTCGTCCGCGCCGAGCGATCGTTCCGACTCGAGCACGATGCTCTCCTCGAGGCGAGGGTGTCGCACACGCACGCGGTAGCGAGCAGCGACGACCCCGTCGATCCGGGCCCGCCCGTCCGACCCGGTTACCGCGAAATGCTTCGTCTCGAGGACGTAGACGTAGGCGAGCATGTCGTCGTGAATGTTGCAGCCGAGCACGGCGAGGCCCGCGCGACCGAACTGGATCGGAGGCACTTCGCTGCCGCGGTAGAGCTTGATCTCGAAGGTGCGTGCGGCGCTGAACGAATAGATGCTGTGGCGGACCTGGTCGCTGTTCGGAAAGTCGATCCATGTGCCCGCCTCGACGGCGAGTACGTGCGGCTCGAAGGCGAGGTCGATCTGATCCATCACGGCGCGCGGCCCGGACCGTTCGGACGACGACGCGGGGCCTTCGCTCGAGACGACGAGGCCGCTCGCTTCGTCGATCCGCTCGAGCGAGACGACCGCATCGCGTACTGGCGACCCGTCGAGCGCCGACACCTCGACGGTCAGGCCGGAGATCGCCTGTCGGCTCGTCAGAAGGGCGGCCAGCAGGACCCACACGCCGAGCCCCCCGCGTCGGCGCATGCGTGCAGTCCGACGTGAAGACGCTGCTTCCATGGGGTCTTTTTCGACGCTGCGTGGTCCCGGCTTGAGGGCCGCGGCCCCCGGTCGCGTCGTCGGGAGTGCACTACCCTCGATCTGAGCGCCGATCGCTACAGTCACGGAGATGAAAATGGAAGCGCCGGCACGTGCGCACATCGCGCTCATGGGCCTTCTTGCCGTCTCGATCATGATGCCGGTGACGTTGCCGGTGCCGATCCTGCGTGAGCTGGTCGGCGAACGCTTCGCGGTCTCGGAGCTGCTGACCTCGCTCTTCATGTCGATCAACATGATCGGCGCGGCGATCGCAGCACCGATCGCGGGGGCGCTGGCGGACCGGATCGGCAAGCGTCGGCCGCTGGTAATCGGCGCCCTCGTGGTCGACGCGCTCTGCTTCGTCGCGATGTCCCTCGACACGTCCTTCCCGGTCTTCCTGGGCATCCGCTTCATCGAGGGCTGCGCCCACATCTTCGCGCTCTCGCTGCTGCTCTCGATCTCGGCGAGCCTCGGCGGCGAAGACGGGCGCGGGTTCACGATGGGCATGACCGGCGCCGGGATGATGCTCGGCGTCGCGATCGGCGCGCCGATCGGCGGCGTCCTCGGGCGGGAGGACGTGCTTCGGCCCCTGATGACCGGCGCCGGGCTGCTGGTGGGCGCGGCCCTCCTCGCCTCGTTCGCCCTGCTCGACCCGAAGAGCACGGAATCACGGCCTGGCGCGAGCGAGATCTGGCAGGCGATCAAGCGCCACCGCTCGATGATCGCGCCCCTCGTCTTCGCCTTCGCCGACCGCTTCACCGTCGGCTTCTACACGACCACCTTCTCGCTCTTCGCCTCGGGGCTCCACGGCGCCGACCCGCCGCAGGTGGGGATGTGGATCGCGGTGTTCATGCTGCCCTTCGCGCTCCTCTCCTTCCCCTTCGGCGTCCTCGCCGACCGTCTCTCGAAAACGGCGCTCCTGTGCGGCGGCTCGGCGATCTACGGCGTCCTGACGGCGAGCCTCGGGTTCTGGCCGACGGAGTGGATCGCGCCCGGCATGGCGATCATCGGCATGTCCGCGGCGGTCATGTTCGTGCCGTCGATGCTGATGACGACGGATCTGACCCCGCCGGAGATCCGTTCGACCGCCCTCGGCGCGTTCAATACCGCCGGCAGTCTCGGCTTCATCCTGGGACCGCTCACCGGCGGCTTCGTGAGCGACACGGTTCGCGCGAGCCACGGGGCCGCGGCCGGCTACCAGGCGGCCTTCGTCGTCGCGGGGGCCGCGGAGATGCTCTGCGTCGCCGTTTCCCTGCCCTTCCTGCTTCGACTGCGCGCGCGGGGACTGACCACCTGATCCGCACGCGCCGTGCGCGGATCGAACGTCGGACTCCATGGGGCGCAGAGTCCGACGAACTGTCGTACCGACCGGCGCCCCGCACCCGCGCAACCGGCCTGTGCGCGAAAATACCACGAGATACCGGATAGTTACGAGAACATTTCAGATCGGGGTCGGATCGGTTCCCTCTAATCAATAAAGCATGACGGCGGGGACAATATTTCCCACCCAAGTGGTTCATTCCTGTAGGGTCGAATGTGCAGGATCCCTGGATCCCGCACTGGGAAGGCAGCGTGAATTCGGCTTCACGCGGTTGCGACATCCATTTATCGTTCGGCGCGTCCCTGGCTCGCGAGAGTCAGGAGGCACAGACGACCGTCGCCCGCGAGATCCCGCCCCGCTCGACACGACCGGTGCGTTCGATCCCTCCTCGTGCTGCGAGGTGACGGAGTCCTGCCTCACCAAGCATGCGGCCCGCGGAGCATGCAAGGTCACGTGGTGAGTCGAACCTCTGCAGAAGTATCGGCGCCCTACTGGGAAGGGGGCGCTCATCGTTGAGAAGGACCTGTTCAATGCTGAGAGATCTGGCTGTTCGTTGCGCCGTATTCGTTGGGCTCCTGCTGCTCGCACCTACGTTTGCGTCCGCTGCCACCTACACCTTCACCGGCGGCTCGATGTCGCTCCGCGCGGAGCTCGCGGGGACGAGCACGTCCGTGATCGAGCCCGGTGCGGCGGATCCGGTGATCCTCACCCTGGGCGGATCCTTCGTGGAGTTCGACCCCGGCACGGACACGCTGTCGGGGCTCGAGCTGATCCCGACCGGGACGTTCGTTCTCGATCTCGACCAGACCGTGGTCGGACTCGACATCGTCGAGGTGAGCAACGCGATGCTCGTCGAGGCCCCCGGAGCGACCGCCCTGGTGAGCGGCGCAGGCTCCTTCAACATTGCCACGGTCATGAGCGGCGACGTCCAGGCCGTCGGAGCGCCGCCGCCGCCGACCTACTACGAGTCCACGAACTCGTCGACGGGCGGATCGCTCTTCGTCTCGGGGACGCAGCTCGACCTGGCGATCTTCGGCGTCACGCTGGCGACCTTCGACGCCCCCATGGGCCAGACCATCGACGTGAAGGCCGACTTCACCTTCTTCGGCGTCGTCCCCGAGCCGGGAACGGCTCTGCTCCTCGGCCTCGGTCTGGCGGGACTCTCTGCCTCCGGTCGCCGCACCGAGCAGCGCTGACGCAGGGATCGGGAAGCAGGTCCCCGAGCCGAGGGCTCGGCGCTCGCTCGGGGATTCGCTGCCCAGGGGTTCCGTCCGTCGCGATACCCGCCCTCGTCCCCCGCCCGTGGGGGCCCCGAGGGTAGCCGCGCGCGCGGAGCAGTTCGGGTCGGCAAAGACACGTTTCGGGTGCGGAAATCATGCTCTGCGCCTCAGAAAGTCTGACATTTTCGAGAGCGCGTGGTTTAAGCTTCTCGGCGTACCCGCTGACCTGACAATGCTCGATTCCGGTAGAGGAACCTCCCGATGCGACTGCGATTCTCGAAGGCTGTTCCGGTACTTGCACTGAGTGGCTTGCTCTTCTCGGCCAGCTCGGCGCTCGCCGGCCCGATCGATCCCGCCTCGAGTGGGCTCGATCAGGCGCAGGGCTGCGGCGATTCGCCCTGCGCCTTCGACGTGATCTACAACCTGGATGCCTCCGCCCCCGTGACGGGCGACCTGGAGATCACCGGGAGCACCCTCGACTTCACGATCAGCCTCGCCTCGGCGACGCTGTCGGGTTCGGACGGCGCCGTCTCGTCGATCGACTTCTCCGGGGTGACCTACTCCGGCTCGTTCGCGATCACCCTCGACGGAAGCGGTGGCGCGACCATCACGGACCAGATCGCGACCATCACCGGGACCGTGACGCCGGACATCGGTGGCGCCGTGGTCTTCAACGCGATCAACGTGAACACCACCGGGCTGTGCACCGGCGTCGACACGGCTTCGCCGACGTGCGGGCTGATCTTCGGCGGGCCGACCTCGGACTTCAGCGCGAGCGTCGACGGCAACACCCGCTACTTCCGCCACACGGTCGACGTCTCGGTCGTTCCCGAGCCCGGGACGGCCCTGCTGCTCGGTCTCGGCCTGAGCGGCCTCGCGAGCCTCAACCGCCGTCGCAGCTAGTCCTTCGCGCCGCTCGACGAAGCGGCGTTCGAAGACCTGGAATCGACGCCCGACATCGCCTGCGATGTCGGGCGTTCGCGTTTCGGACGTCCGGTTTCTTGCGCGGGACCGGTGCGTCCGTCATCGTCGCCGGATGCCGCACACGACCGCTCCCCTCGCGAAGAAGAAGATCGAGATCCTCGGCTACGAGATGGCCTATCACGAGCGGGGTTCGGGCGATCCGATCGTCCTGCTTCACGGCAATCCGACGTCCTCGTACCTCTGGCGCGACGTCGTCCCTCATCTCGAGGGCTCCGGTCGGTGCATCGTCCCCGATCTGATCGGGATGGGCGACTCAGAGAAGCTCCGCGACCCCGGCCCCGATTCGTACACCTTCGTCGAGCATCGCCGCTTCCTGGACGCGCTCCTCGAAGCCCTCGACGTCCGTGAGAACGTGACCCTCGTGATCCACGACTGGGGCTCCGCCCTCGGTTTCGACTGGGCGAACCGCCATCGCGACGCGGTCAAGGGCATCGCCTACATGGAAGCGATCGTGGGTCCCGTCGACTCCTGGGACCAGTGGCCCAAGCCGGTCCAGCCCGTCTTCCAGGGCTTCCGCTCCGAGAAGGGCGAAGAGATGATCCTCGAGAACAACCTGTTCATCGAGGGAGTCCTCCCGAGCTCGATCCTCCGCAAGCTGTCGGACGAAGAGATGGACGAGTACCGCCGCCCCTTCGCGAACCCCGGCGAGGACCGACGCCCGACGCTGACCTGGCCGCGGCAGATCCCGATCGAGGGCGAGCCGCCCGGGATGGTGGAGATCGTCGGCGCCTACGCCGAGTGGCTCGCGACGAGCGAAGTGCCGAAGCTCTTCTTCGACGCGAAGCCCGGCGCGATCCTGCGCAAGGCGCTGCGGGACGGCTGCCTCGCGTGGCCCAACCAGAAGGTGATCGAGATCCCGGGCATCCACTTCGTCCAGGAAGACGCACCGGACGAAATCGGACAGGGCGTCCGCGACTGGCTCGCCGCGCTCTGACGCGAGACGCTCGGACCGTGCGCGCCTACTTCGAGAGCTCGAGCATGCGCTCGATCGGCACGAGCGCCTGCTTCGCGAGCTCCTCCGGGACCGTCACCGTCGGTCCCTCGTTCACGAGGCAGTCGTAGAGCTTCTCGAGCGTGTTGAGCCGCATGAACGGGCACTGGTTGCAGGCGCAGCTCTCGTCCATGCCGGGCGCCTGATGGAGCACCTTGTCGGGGACCTGCTTGCGGATCGCGTGGAACACCCCGTCCTCCGTCGCGATGATCGAGGGGCGGTCCGGCGAGGCGACGGCCCGGGCGATGATGCCGGTCGTGCTGGCGATGAAATCGGCCTGGTCGAGGACGGCCTGGTCGCACTCCGGGTGGGCCAGCACCTCGGCGTCGGGGTGCTGGGCGCGGAGCTTGGCGAGGCCCTTCGCGCTGAACTGCTCGTGGACGACGCAGGCACCGGGCCAGACGATGAAGTCGTCGCGGCCGGTCTCCCGGCCGATCCAGCGGGCGAGGTGGCGGTCCGGCGCGAGGATGACCTTCTCGCCCTCGAAGTGCTCGACCATCTCGACCGCGTTCGAGGACGTGCAGATCAGATCGCTCATCGCCTTCACGCCCGCCGAGGCGTTGATGTAGGTCACCACCTTCGCGCCGGGGTGGTCGGCGATGAAAGCCTTGAACTCCTCCGGCGGACAGCCGTCCGCCAGGGAGCAGCCGGCTTCGAGATCCGGCACGACCACCGGGATCCCCGGGTTCAGGATCGCCGCGGTCTCGGCCATGAAGTGGACGCCGCAGAAGACGATCATCTCGCAATCGATCTCCTGGGCGGCGCGGGCCAGCGCCAGCGAGTCACCGACGACGTCGGCGAGATCCTGGATCTCGTCCTCCTGGTAGAAGTGCGCCAGGATGACCGCGCCCTTCTCGCGCTTCAGCTCGAGGATCGCGGCTTCGAGGTCGGCCGGGCGGTCGGCGGGCGGGGTCGTCGTCATCTTCGGGGGTCTCCGAGAAGGGGCGCCGTTCGGGAGGGAAGAGGTTAACCCCACCCGACGTGGACGCGCGAATACACGTCTCCGGGACGCCCGCGCGGCGCGAGAACCGGCCGAAGCGCGCCTAGATCGGCTGCACGGGCTCGATCAGAAGGGTCGGTACACCGTGGACGGGGCCACGCACGGTGCAGACCCGCGTCCCGGGCTTGTTCCCCGAGCGGACCTCCGAGACGTCGAAGCCCTCGCCGGCCAGGCGCGCCCGGATCGCGTCGACGTCCGGCACCTGCCAGGCCAGCCCACCGAAGCGGTCGGCCTTCTCCGGCGCCGGATCCGCGCCCGCGCGCGCACCGATCTCGATCGTGAGCCCCGCCAGACGAAAGAAGAGGAGCCGCACCCCACGCTCGTCGAAGGTCTTGTCGAGGGCGAGGCGGATCCCGAGCCCGTCGCCGTAGAACGCGCGGGTGGCTTCCGGGGACGGGCTCATCACGACGACGTGATCGAGCCCGTGGACCCTGGCTTCCCGGGCCTCGGCCCCGGCGACCGGAACCGGCGCCCCTCCGAGCAGCCCGGCTTCGGGCGTCTCGTCGACGATCAGCTCGACCGGCAATCGGCGGGACGCCTCCGGTGCGAGCGCATAGCGGGTCCAGGTCCGATCGCCCTCCGCCGAGTCGCCCTCGGCGGCGGCCCGAAGCTCGCACCGGGACGTGACGGCGATTCCCGCCGCCGCCAGCGCTTCGGTCGGGTCCCCGTCCTCCCAGACGAGCCGCAGCGCCGCCTGCCCCGTTCGCGGGGGCTCCCCCTCGGCGGCGGGCTCGGCAGAGCACGCGCGAAGCTCGAGCGCCATGTTCGCGAAGACGAAGAAGGCGCTGCGGCGTCCTGCGGCGTCGCGTTCCTGCCGGACGGGCGCGAAGCCCACCAGCCGCGCATAGTCCGAGACCGCCCCTTCGAAATCGGCGACATCGACCAGCGCGCTGTGGAGTCGAGTGATCATGTCCCGAACATCGCACGTCTCATTCGCTATGCCCTCCGACATGAGCGGAACGCCGGTCGTGCCCGACCCGTCCTCGACACAAGCCCGCCACCACGGTCGCGCGCCGTCCGCGCGCCCGACCGGTCCCGTCGCGGTCGTCGCGCTGCTCACCCTCCTCCTCGCCTGCGCCGAGGACGTGCCGGACCACCCCGATCTCGTCCTCGTCACCCTCGATGCCCTGCCTGCTTCCGCCCTGTCGTGCTTCGGCGGCCCCGCCGAGTCGGGACGTGGGCTCTGCGCTCAGGCCGAGGGCGGCACGCGCTTCGCGTGGGCCGTGAGCGCAGCCCGCGGCGAAGCCTCCGCGGCCGCCACGGTCCATTCGGGGCTGCCGCCGCAGCTGCATCCGGTGCGGGACGACGGTGCGACCTTCCTGCCCCACCACTTCGAGACGATCGCCGAGCGGCTCGTGGCGAGCGGCTTCCGTGCGGCCGCCTTCGTGACCAGTCCCCGGCTCAATCGCACGCGGCGACTCGACCAGGGCTTCGAGCACTACGACGATCGTCTGGCCGGACTCTCCGACCCCGGCGCCCCCGATGCGCTGGCGGATGCCTTGCAACGATGGATCGGCAGGGCCCCGGGGCCGCGCTTCGTCTGGCTCCATCTGAGCGGCGCGTCCGACCTCGGCGCGGTCGAGCGCGCCGTCGCGCGGGTCGACGTCGCGCTCGGCGACCGGCGGCGCGGGATGCTCGTGGCGGGCCTCCTCGGGGATGCCGAGGGAGCGGCACTCGACTGGGAGCGCCACCGCATTCCGCTGCTCTGGCGGCCCCCCACGCCGGGTCCGCGAGACGGCCCCGGCGTCTCGTTCCGCCTCGCCGGACTCGAGGACGTCCGACCGACCCTGCTCGGCGCAGTCGGGACGACGGCGACCGCGACACCGGATGCGACGGCCCCCGTCGCCCGGGGACGCGACCTCGGAGATCTCTCGCGGGCCCCTCGAGCCACCGAGGCCGAGGACGAGCGACGCATCCTGCTCGGCGGCGGGTCCGCGGCGGCGACGGTCGGCCTCGCGACGGCGACCCACGTCTATGCCCGAGGCGAAGCCCCCTCCGACGGCAGTGGCACCCCGATCCCGACCGAGCACCTCCCTGCCCTCGAGGCTCGCTTCGTCCCTCTTCCGCTCCCGGACCCGGTGCGCGATCCTGCGCCGCGCTCGGCGGCGCTCCGTCCCGGGCCCTGGCGACGGGACGTGCTCGCCTCCGACAGTCCCGTTCCTGCCCTCGAATTCCATCTCGCCCGCCGCCTCGCCGAAGGTCGGCGGGAGGACCCCCGATGAGCTCCCCGCACGAGACCCCGATCACCCCCTTGCCGCCGAGACCGACCGACGACGGATCCGACGGCCGCGGCGGCACCTTCCTCGCGATCGTCGGCGGCCTGGTGATCGGGCTCGTGATCGTGTTCTTCGGCGTCCGCCAGGAGCGCTTCGCCGGCCTCGAGGAGGCCGAGATCGAGATCCGGATCAACGACCTCGGGACTCGCGTCGGGCGCGATGTCCTCGTTCCCCCCTCCGGTTGGACGCTCCAGGTCGAGCTACCCGCGGATCTGCCCGCCGGCGTACGCGACACCCTGAAAGTCGTGATCCGCGAGGAACGAACCGGCGCCGTCGTCGAGATCACCGACCGGTTCGGATTCGAAGGGGACGTCGGCACTTTCGTCGTCCCCGAGAACCTGGGACTGATCGAAGGTCTCTTCTCGGTCAGCGCGACCCTCGTCGACGCCCAGGAACGCGAGCTCACGACCTTCCGCCGCCAGCGGATCCGAACCTGGCTCGGCGGCCCTCCGATCGGCTCGCGACAGATCATCCACTTCGATTTCGGCGTCGATCGCGACCGCGATGGGCGAGCGGACTTCGAGACCGACCTGGAAGACCTCGGCCTCGTCGGCTCGGCGACGGCCGACGACACGCGACGCTTCGCGGACGCCGTCGCCGAGCGCGCCCTCGCCCGCGTTCGACGTGCCTACGACCGACGCGACGACCCGAACCGGACCGGCCGCGGGCGCGACCAGGTCTTCGTGCGCTTCGAGCTCGAGGTCGAGGTCGAGGACGGTCCTTTCGTGACACGCGTGTGTGTCGGCGGGCGAAACGCGAAGCACCCGGACTCGATCGGCTTCGTCCGCTTCGACTCGGAGAACGGCACGAAGGGGAGCGAGGAGTGCATCGGAACCGCCGAAGACGGCAGCGACGCCGGCATCTTCCCGGCCGCCTTCGCCGTGTACGCCGACGATCCGCTCTGGGCCGAAGCGTTCGGCCCGCTGCTCGAGCGGCCTCTCGGCACCGAGCCCGGCGACGCCGCGCGCCTCGCGGCTCCGGACGGCAGCCCGCGCAGCCTCGCCCTCTCGAACGCGGTCGCGCGTCTCGGCGATGCGCTCGGTACGGTGATGGCCCACGAAGGGGCCCATGCGCTCGGACTGGTCGCGCCCGGCAAGCCGGGCCTCGGGCTCTTCGCCGGGAGCGAGAAACGCGGCGAGGGCTACGCCCACAACCTGACCGTCGACGACGCGGTGCCGAGCGAGCCCTGGCTGATGAATCCGGGCGGGACCTTCGAGTTCGCCGACCTGACGGGCCAGGGTGAATCCGGCGAGCTCCGCTTCCGCCCGCTCAACTGGGCCTACCTGAAAGATCGCATCGTCCTCAAGAAGCGATAGACCCGGCGCGGACCCGCCATTGCGAAGAAGCGATCGGCCCGGCGCGTCCTCGCTAGAGATCCCAGAAGAAGTCCGCGTTCGTGAGCTCTTCCCCGCCCTCGCCCGCGCGCTCCCCCTGCTCCGCCGGCGCGAGAAGATCGTCCCCGCGCTCGATGCGATCGACGAGCTCCTCGAGGTCCCGCGTCTCGTCCTCCCAGTAGGCGTCGGTCCCGAAATGCGGGAACGCATCCGGGAAGGCCGGATCGTCCCATCGGCGAGCGATCCACCCGGCATAGAAGACGAACCGGAATCCGCGCAGGGGCTCGATCAGGGAGAACGTTCCCTCGTCGAAATCGCGGAACGTCCGATAGGCGTCGACCAGGAGACGGCGTTGGCGATCCGCCTCCGCGTCGCGCCCGGGCACGAGCATCCAGACGTCCTGGACCGGCGGGCCGATCACCATGTCGTCGAAGTCGAGGAAGAACCAGCCTTCGTCGCCACGCAGCAGATTGCCCGCATGGCAGTCCCCGTGGATCGGCTGGACGGCGACCCCTCGACTCCGCTCCCGGTAGATCGCGACCAGCCGCTCCACCGCCCCCGCGTAGCGGGCATGGCACGAAGGCGGCAGCCAGCCTCCGTCTTCGAGCAGCGCGAGCGCGTCGAGCGGCCCCTGCTCCGGATCGAGAGGGCGACGGTTCGGCGCGCCCAAGTCCGCGGCGATCGCGTGGATCCGCGCCATCAGGCGCCCGAGCACGCCGAGCTCGTCGTCCGCCAGCTCGTCCGGGGAGCGGCCGCCGGTGCGCGGCCAGATCGCGTAGTGGATGTCGTCGTCGGTATGGAGCGTGTCGCCGTCGGGGAAGCGGAGCGGCGCGCAGACCGGAATCTCCGCCTCGACCAGCGCCGAGAGAAGTCGATGCTCGTCCAGGATGGTCTCCCGGGACCAGCGACCGGGCCGGTAGAACTTCGCGACCACGTGACGACCGTCTTCGAGCCGGACGTCGTAGACCCGGTTCTCGAGCGCATTCAGCGCGAAGCAGTGGCCCGAGGGGGCGTGCCCCGCCGCCTCGACCGCCGCGAGGACCCGCGCGGGCGTGAGCCCCAGGAAGGAAGCGCGCAGATCCTGGGTGGGCTGACTCATGGTTCGGAGCATACCCCGGCCCGGATTTGCCCCGCAGGAGGTGTTTCGATAAGTTTTTCAGCCACTTAGGGGTAGTACCGCCCCCCGCTCGTGGCCATGGAGCAAGCTCGTCGGCCCTCGCCGGATCGATCGCCCCCCACGTAGGCCCGGCCAGCTCCCATCCCAGCCTCGCTCCTCTCGTCTTCCCACCCCCGACCGCCCATGAACGGAGCCCCCCGTGTCCTCGATCGACTCCCGCCCCGAACGCGACCGCCCGTGGATGTTCCGGACCTACTCCGGACACAGCTCCGCCAAGGCGAGCAACGCTCTCTATCGAAGCAATCTGGCCAAGGGCCAGACGGGTCTCTCCGTCGCCTTCGATCTCCCGACCCAGACCGGCTACGACTCGGACCACCCGCTCTCCCGCGGCGAGGTCGGCAAGGTCGGCGTCCCGATCTGCCACATCGACGACATGCAGGTCCTCTTCGACGAGATCCCGCTCGAGAAGATGAACACGTCGATGACGATCAACGCGACCGCGGCGTGGCTCCTCTCGCTCTACATCGCGACCGCCGAGCGCCAGGGCACGGATCAGAGCGCCCTCCGCGGCACGACCCAGAACGACATCATCACGGAGTACCTGTCGCGCGGCACGTTCGTATTCCCTCCGGAGGCGTCCATGCGCCTCACGAGCGAGATCGTCTCGTACACCGTCGACCACGTTCCGAACTGGAACCCGATGAACGTCTGCTCCTACCACCTCCAGGAAGCAGGGGCGACGCCGGTCCAGGAGATCGCCTACTCGATGGCGAACGCGATCTCGATCCTCGACGTCGTGCGCGCCATGCCCGAGGTCGACGACGAGACGCTGTCGCGGGTCTTCGGTCGGATCTCGTTCTTCCTGAACGCGGGCATCCGCTTCGTGGAAGAGATGTGCAAGTGCCGCGCGATGAACCAGCTCTGGGAGGAGATCGGTCGGGATCGCTACGGCATCACGAACGAGAAGATGCTCCGACTCCGCTACGGCGTGCAGGTCAACAGCCTGGGCCTGACCGAGGCGCAGCCCGAGAACAACATCATCCGGATCGCCCTCGAGGCCCTCGGCGTGACGCTCAGCAAGCGCGCCCGGGCGCGTTCGCTCCAGCTTCCGGCCTGGAACGAGGCCCTTGGCCTGCCGCGCCCATGGGACCAGCAGCTCTCCCTGCGCACCCAGCAGATCCTCGCCTACGAGACGGACCTGCTCGAGTACGGTGATCTCTTCGACGGCTCCCACGTGGTCGAGGCCAAGACGGCGGCGCTGCTCGAAGAGGCGCGCGCCGAGCTCCAAAGCGTCCTCGACATGGGGGGCGCGGTCACGGCGGTCGAGAACGCGTACATGAAGCAGAAGCTCGTCGAGAGCCAGACGGAACGGCTGCGCGCGATCGAGAGCGGGGAGATGACCGTCGTCGGCGTGAACGAGTACATCGAAGCCGTCGACTCGCCGCTCGTCGAGGAAGGTGCGGGCTCGATCCTCAAGGTCGACGAGAGCGCCGAGCGCGAGCAGATCGCGTCCCTCGAAGCCTTCCGCAACCGCCGCAACGCGGCGGACGCCGCCGCCGCGCTCAAGAACCTCGAGGACGTGATCAAGAACGGCGGCAACATCATGGCGCCTTCGATCGCGGCCGCGAAGGCGGGCGTGACGACCGGCGAGTGGTCGCAGATCCTGCGGGACGTGTTCGGGGAATACCGTGCCCCGACCGGCGTCGTCGCGGCGCCGGTCGCGGAAGCCAGCGAGGACGTGAATCAGGTCCGCAAGCGCGTGGACGCACTGTCCGAGACCCTCGGCCGTCGACTCAAGATCCTCGTCGGCAAGCCGGGCCTCGACGGCCACAGCAACGGCGCCGAGCAGATCGCGGTGAAGGCCCGCGACGTCGGCATGGAGGTCGTCTACGACGGCATCCGTCTCACGCCCCAGGAGATCGTGCAGTCGGCCCAGGACGAGGGCGTGCACGTGATCGGTCTCTCGATCCTCTCGGGCTCCCACGGCGTCCTGGTGACCGACGTGGTCGAGCAGCTGAAGGACGCGGGCATGGGCACGATCCCCGTCGTGGTGGGCGGGATCATCCCGGACGACGACGCCGAGAAGCTCGAGGCAGCCGGCGTCCGCCGGGTCTATACGCCCAAGGACTTCGACTTGACCCGGATCATGGACGAGATCGTCGACGTGGTCGCCGAGTCGAATGACGGCTGAAAACGGCGACGGCGTCGCGGCTTCGCATGACGGCTGATTCCGCGAACCCGGGGTCTCGGGCCGAGCTGGAGGCCGCCCGGAAGCTCGCGGAGCGCGTCTGCGCGGGCGAGCGATCGGCGATCAGCCAGGCGCTCAATGCCGTCGACGACAACCGCCCGGACCATCGGGAGGCGCGGCTCGCCCTCCTCGATGCGGTGGCGTCCCACGCCCGGGGTGTCCGGATCGGCGTGACCGGGGCCCCCGGCGCAGGCAAGTCGACGCTGCTCGATGCGCTGGTGTCCGGGCTGCGGGAACGCGACCGGTCGGTCGGCGTGCTCGCCGTCGATCCTTCGAGCCAGCGGACCGGGGGCGCACTGCTGGGCGACCGGATGCGGCTCAGCTCCTCGGCCCGCGACGCAGGCGTCTTCCTCCGCTCCCTCGCGGCGCGGGACCAGCTGGGCGGCCTCTCCGAGGTGACCGGTCCCTCCCTCGACATCCTCTCCGCCGCACTCGACTACGTGTTCGTCGAGACGGTCGGTGTGGGCCAGTCCGAGGCGCAGGTGATCGACGTGGTCGACACCCTCGTCTTCGTGGCCCAGCCCGCGGCCGGAGATCTGATCCAGTTCATGAAGGCGGGCATCCTCGAGTGGCCCGACCTCTTCTTCGTGAACAAGTCGGACCTGGGCGACGTCGCCACCCGGGCCGCGGCCGAGCTCCGCGCGGGCCTCGACCTGGGCCAGCGCCGCGACCCCGATCGCGTCCCGCCGGTGCTCACGGGCTCGGCCCGCGACGGCCTCGGCATCGATGCATTGATCGACGGCCTCGAGGAGCACACGGCCTACCTCGCGGCGCGCGGTCTCGGGGAGGCGCGCCGCCGCGAAGGGCGAAGCAAGCGCATCGAGCACGCGCTCCAGGTCCGGTACGGCCGGTTCGGGGTGGCGAAGCTCGGCTCGGCGAAGGACCTCGCCACGGCGATCGAGGCGGATCCGAGCGTCTCCGTCGATCGCATGGTCGATGCACTCGGTCGGCGGATCGAGCGCGCCCTGACCCGGGCCGAGGCGCCGGACGACCCGCGTGGCGCGTGATCCGCTCCGACCGCCGGGCCGCGGAGGCCTTTTCGGCCGGGTCGTACGGACCGTGCTGATCGCGCTGCTCGTCGCCTTCACGGTCGGCTTCGTGATCGGCACGCTCCTGCGTCGCCAGCTCGAAGAACCCGTCCGGTACTACGGCCACCTGGACGAGCGACACTACGAAGCGACACGCGCGCTCCAGACCTGAACGACCGACGCCCTCTCGCCCGCACCTTCTCCCGCACGGTGTGCCGCGCTCCGCTCGCGCCCCTCCGTCGAAACGCGTAGACGCCTTCGGCGAAAGAGTCGCATTCGGCGGACGCTCGTCGAATCCGCGCGATTCCCTCGTTCCGAGCGACCGAAACCCGCTACCTTGCCAGGGCATTGGGGGGCGACGGTGATGGAACGATCTCGCCAGACGGCGTCCGAGCCACCGCGATCGGAGAGCCCCTTCCCGGGTCGGTCGACATCCGGGGAGCGACCGGCGCACGCGCCCACCGGACATCGGGTCGAGGGCGGACCGCTGCGGGCCGTCGACTGGTTCCTCCCGGAATCGGCCACGCTGCCGGACCACGACGCGCTGCGACGCGCGCGCCTCACGATCAGCGTCTCCTTCGTCGCCGGGTGCACCGTGCTCGCGACGCTGATCGCGGCGACCGACCAACCCGACTCGTGGAAGATCCGGCTCCTCTCCTACGCCCTCGGCCTCCTGCTCGTCGCCACGCCCCTCGCGTTCAAGGCGGGCGTGCCGGTTCGATGGCTGGGGCACGGCGTCGTCGCGATCATGGCGGGCTACGCGCTCTCGCTGGCCGGGGCGACTGGCGGGCGGGATACCGGCGGGTTCTTCCTCGCCATGCTCACACCGCTGCCCGCGGTGCTCCTGCTCGGCCGCCGCGCCGGCACGTACTGGGCCGTCGGCCTCGCGCTCGGCATGGGCGCCCTCGCAACCGCCTTCCAGCTCGGCGCGCAAGAGATCGTGTCGCCGTTGCAGAGCGAGGTCGCTCGTTGGAGCTTCTGGGGATGCATCGCGGGCATCGCCGGAACCTGCGGCGTCGCGTCGATCTACGAGTCGCTCCAGGCACGCACCCTCGCGCGACTCGTCGAGGCGAAGCGGCTCGCCGACCGCGAGCACGAGCGACGCCTCGAGCTCGAAGCCGGCTTCCGGGCCGACCTCGAGCGACTCGTCGAGGAACGCACCCGGGAGCTCCGGGAGTCTCGCGAGCAGCTGCGTCACGCGGACCGGCTGGCCTCGATCGGCACCCTCGCCGCCGGCGTCGCGCACCAGATCAACAATCCGGTCGGTGCGATTCTGCTCGGCTCGGAGCTCGCCCTCAGCGACGACGACGCGGGAGCGGGCGAGGAGCGCTATCGCGAGACGTTGGAACGGATCCGGATCGACGCCGAACGGTGCGGGGAGATCGTGCGCAACCTGCTTCGGTTCTCGCGACGCGCCGTCGCAAATCACGACGACCTGGACCTGAACGAAGTCCTCGAGCGCGCGATCGAGACGCTCGGGACCTCGGGTCGGCAGGTCGAGCTCGTTCGATCCGGAGAGGCGTTACCGCTTCTCGCGAACGCGATCGAGCTCGAACAGGTGATCCTGAACCTGGTGACCAACGCGGTCCAATCGGGCGCGGAGACGATCTCGGTCTCGGCACGCCGCGTCCAGGACGAGGCCCAGCTGGAGGTCGCCGACGACGGGTGCGGGATCCGCGAAGACGACCGGGACAGAGTCTTCGACCCCTTCTTCACGACCCGCCCGACGGAGGGCGGAACCGGCCTCGGCCTGAGCATGGCCCACCGCATCGTCGAAGATCACGGCGGGCGGATCGGGGTCGACTCCAAGCCCGGGCGCGGCACCCGGTTCTTCGTGTCGTTGCCCCTGCGTGGCGAGTCGTGCGAGCCCTGATCCGGAACGCCAACCTCTTCGATACGGACACCCTCGACTTCGTCGGCGAGCGCACGCTCGTGATCCAAGACCGGAGGATCGACGCCATCGAAGGCGCCGCGCCCGCGAGCGCGGACCGGGTCGTCGAGGCCGCCGGTCGATTCGCCTTGCCGGGACTGATCGACGCCCACGTCCACTTCCGGCTCGTGAGTCTCGACTTCCGCCGCCGGTCGATCATGACCGAGGTCGAGTTCGGGATCCTCATGGCCCGCCTCACGCGACCGCGTCGCTAGTCCCCGCCCGTCCGCCCCACCCAGGCCACGTCCGCGACGCCCAGCCGCGCGTTCTCGTGGCGCGCGACCACGAAGAGCGCGTCGGAGAGCCGATTGAGGTACCGGAGCGAGTTCTCCTCGACGGACTCACCGTCGATCCTCGCCAGCCGGACCACCGCGCGCTCCGCCCGTCGACACACGGTCCGAGCGGCATGGAAGGCCGCCGCCGAGGGCGAGCCACCGGGCAGGATGAAGGTCTTCAGCTCCTCGAGGTCCGCCTCGAGCCGGTCGATGAGCGATTCGAGTGCTTCGATGTCGGCCTCCGCGATTCCGGCGATCCCGTACTTCTCGCGGTGCGCCGGGTCCGGCGTCGCCAGGGACGAGCCGAGATCGAAGAGTGCGCTCTGGACGCTCTGCAGCGTGTCCGCCAGCGCCGTGTCGCAACCGCTCGCCGCGGCGACCCCGACGACGGAGTTCAGCTCGTCCACGTCGCCATAGGCCGCGACGCGCAGCTCGTCCTTGCCGACGCGCTCGCCCCCGAAGAGGTCGGTCTGCCCGGCGTCGCCGCGCTTCGTATAGATCTTCATGAGTCCTGCTTCTCGCCTAGCGCCGGTTCGACAGCTCTTCGTCGACGAGGCGCGCGAGCTCGTCGTCCTCGGGCGAAGTCGGCCCCGAGGGCGGTGCGGGCGGCGCCGAGTCGTCGTCCGGGTCGTCATCGTCTTCGTCGTCGTCGTCCCGCCGACCGACGATCCGCCGGAGTACGACGGCGACGAGTCCGCCGCCACCCAGGAAGCCAGCGACCGGGAAGACGTAGGCCCAGAGCGTGATCCCCTCCGCGGGCGGAGCGCCCTGGATCTCCTCACCGAAGCGGTCGATCAACATCGCGACCACCTCGTCCTTGGTCGCGCCGGCGGCCTCCTGGACCTGGATCCACTGGATCAGCTCACCCGCCTGCGGACTCGGACAGGACGCCAGCGTCCGCCCGGGACAGAAGGGGCTCATCAGCTCGGACGAGAGGTCCTGCGTGTACGGCCCCTCGTCCGCGCAGCCCGACAGAGCGAGCGCGAGCGCAGCGACGAGCACACCACGAAGCCAGGATTTCGCGCGGGATCGCGTCACGGCTCTAGAGGTCCCATTGGAGCTGCATCGACTCCTCGTCTTCGCCCTTGACCAGCTGCCGCGGTGCCTCGGCCATCACGCGGCTGTTCGCCGGCACGCTCTCGGTCAGGAAGACGCTTCCGCCGATCACGCTGCCACGACCGATGACTGTATCTCCGCCGAGGATCGTCGCACCCGCGTAGATCGTGACGTCGTCCTCGATCGTCGGATGGCGCTTCTTCCCGCGCAGCTTCGAAGCATCGCGGAGCGACGCCGCCCCGATCGTCACGCCCTGGTAGAGCCGGACGCGGTCGCCGATGTGGGCGGTCTCGCCGATCACGATGCCGGTCCCGTGGTCGATGAAGAAATGGCTGCCGATCGTGGCGCCGGGATGGATGTCGATTCCCGTCCGGTCGTGGGCGTACTCGCTCATGATCCGCGGCAGGAGCGGCACGCCGTAGCCGTGGAGCTCGTGGGCGATCCGATGGACCGCGAGGGCGCGGATCGCCGGGTAGGCGACGACGATCTCGTCGTAGCCCGCCGCGGCAGGATCTCCGGCGTAGGCGGCCTCGACGTCGTGGGAGAGCTGTTCCCGGAGCTTGACCAGGTTCTCGACGAAGCGGGTCGTCAGCGCCGCCGCGTCCGGCCCGTCTTCCGGCAGGTCGACCTGCTCGAGGAGCCTGAACAGACCTTCCGCCACGCCGGGCACCTCGGAGCGGAGCTCCGCCGGATCCACGCGGAAGCGCAGCAGCCGCTTCGCGCGGTCGACCCACTCGGTCACCAGGTTCGGGTCCAGGATCCCGCCGCACACGGTCTCCGACAGCACCGTCTCGTCGCAGCCCGCGAGGCCTTCGATCGCCTGCTCAAGGACCTCCTCCGGGCACGTGAACGAGCTCGTGGCGTCGTTTCGGATCGTGCGAAGGGTCGGGGTCGCCGTTCGCGACCTGGGATTGCTGGCCATCGCCTACTCCTGTGCCCGATCCGTCCGGCGTCAAGCGACGGACGATCGAGCGGGCGCGTCGGGGGATCGAGAACCGGCGGCAGAGACCCGACGCCCGCCGAGGCGGATCGGGCCCGCCGAACGGGCTGCGGGGAGAGTATGGGCGCGCTGCAGAGTCCCGTCGGGTCGGGAGCCGAAGCGGCCCATAGGATGCCCCACATCCCGCGCGAGGCCACCTCGACGCGGTCGGACGCCGGGAGATCGCAGGGCGCCGGCAGCGTCTGGAGCGACCCCCTATCCTGAAGCCGGATCCGCCGCCTTCGGAACGGCGCGGTCACGGACGGGGGGTCCGCTTGGCGACCATCTACAGCCATTCGCGTCTTTCGAGCTTCGAGAACTGCCCCAAGCAGTTCGAGTACCGGTACATCCAGAAGATCCCGGCCGAATCCGAGGGGATCGAGGCGTTCGTGGGAAAGCGCGTCCACGAGGTTCTCGAGCGTCTCTACATCTTCGTCGGCCGCGACCAGATCCCCGGGATCGAGAAGGTCGTCGACCGCTACCACAAGCTCTGGGAAGAGACCTACGACCCCGAGCGCGTCCGGATCGTCCGCGAGAACACGCCGCTCTCCTACTACCGCCAGCTCGGCGAGGACTGCCTCCGCGGGTACTACCTGCGCCACTATCCCTTCGACGAGAGCGAGATTCTCGGCCTCGAGAAGCGCGTCGTCTTTCCCCTCGACGACGCGGGCGAGTACAAGATGCAGGGCATCATCGACCGCATCTCGCGCACGCGCGACGGTGTGATCGAGATCCACGACTACAAGACGGGCGCGCGGGTTCCGTCGCAGCGCATCCTCGACCAGGACCGGCAGCTCGCGCTCTACCAGCTGGGCCTCGCCCGCACCTACGGCGAGAACACCGAGTTCCGCCTCGTCTGGCACTACGTCGCGAAGAATCGAACCTGTGTCTCGAGCCGGACGAAGGAAGACCTGGGAAAGCTCCGGACCGAGACGATCGCGCGCATCGAAGAGATCCAGGCGGCGACCGAGTTTCCTGCTCGCAAGATCTCTCTCTGCGGCTGGTGCGAGTACAAGCGCCGTTGTCCGCTCTGGACGACGCCGGAGGACCGCGCGCGAATCGAGGCCGAGGAGACCGCCGCGCGGGCCGCCCGCGAAGAGGCGGAGGCGGAGGCGGGCGACGACAGCCAGCTGAGCCTGCTCTGATCGAGGACCGCGCGACGCCCGGTCGCCCCGACGAGCCCCTGCGCTCTGCTAGCTTCGCCGCATGGGCCTGACCATCGAACGCATTCCGACCTTCGGCGACAACTACACCTATCTGGTGATCTGCGACGAGACGCAGGACGCCGCGATCATCGACGCACCGGAAGAGGATCCGGTCGTCGAGCGAGTCGCCGCGACCGGGGCGAACGTCAAGCTGATCCTCTCCACGCACCACCACTTCGACCACTCGATGGCGAATCCGCAGCTCGCGGAGCGCTACGGCGTCCCGGTCTATGGACACGTCTCGGACCAGGAGCAGGATCGCCTGCCCGGCCAGACGATCGGGATCGACGAAGGCGACACGATCCAGCTCGGCGACCAGACGGGACGCGTCCTCTTCATCCCGTCCCACACGACGGGCCACGTGGCCTACGTGTTCGACGATGCGAAGGCCGTCTTCACCGGCGACATGCTCTTCGCCGGCGGCTGCGGTCGCCTCTTCGAGGGCAACGCGCAGATGATGTACGACGCGCTCTGCGTGAAGCTCGCCGCCCTGCCCGACGACTACCTCGTCTACTGCGGTCACGAGTACACCCAGGGAAACCTCGAGTTCGCGCTGACCGTCGAGCCCGAGAACCCCGAGATCAAGGAGCGCCTCGACCGGGTCGTCTCGCTTCGGGCGAACGCCGCGGCCGACTGGCACGACGCGACCCCGGCGGAGATGACGATCCCGTCGACGATCGCGGAAGAGAAGGCGACGAACCCCTTCATGCGCGCGTCCGACGCCGAAGAGCTCGGCCGCATCCGCGAGCTAAAAGACAACTTCTAGCCACGGGCGCAGACGCGCCCTGGGCACTCTTTTCAGCGGGCGCGTGCGCGCCCTTGGGCCGCAGGCGCTCGCATGATCCCCGAAGACGCGACGACGATCACGATCCGGCATCGGGTCGGTTTCCACGAGACCGATGCGATGGGGATCGTGCATCACTCCAACTATTTGAAGTACTGCGAGAACGCGCGGGTCGTCTGGCTCGAGACCCACGACAAGAGCTATCCGGACTGGATCGAGCTGGGTCTCCACTTCGCGGTCACGAAGGTCGATCTCGACTACAAGCAGCCGGCCCGCTTCGACGACATGCTCGACGTCGCGACCTGGCTCGAGTGGGTCCGCGGCGCCTCCCTCGCCATGGCCTACGTGATCGCGCGCGACGGCGAGCTCCTGTGCTCGGGACGAACCGAGCACGCATCGATCAACGACGATGGTCGTGTGCGGCGCCTGCCCAAAGAGGACAGGAAGCGCCTCGGACGCAGCGCGCTCAGCGAGTACCATCGCGGAGACTGAACCGCCGGCTGCGGGCACTCGCCGGGTACCGCCGGCTGCGAGCGCTCGCCGGGTACCGCCGGCTGCGAGCGCTCGCCGGGAACCGCCGGCTGCGGGCGCTCGCCGGCGGCCGCGCCTAACGCGCGCCGCGGCCGGCGAGGAAACGGCGCAGGTCGCTCACGCGCAGCGCCAGCTCGCGCTCGAACCAGCCGGTCGTGTTCTGGATGACCTCGAGGGCATCCCCCCGACCGGACCAATGGGACCGGACGACGTCGGGGTGGACGTGGTTCACGAGGCGGGAGAGGCAGGCGGCGACGATGAAGAGATCGTCGAGGAGGCCGACGGGGCCCATCACGAGGGCGGGCAGGACGTCGATCGGCGAGAAGACGTAGGCGAGCCCCGCGACCGCGAGGCCCTTGTCGAGGAGCGGCACGCGCTCGTCGCGCAGGAGTCGCAGGAGCAGGATCGTGAGATCCGGCAGGAAGAGCAGGACGTCCCCGAAGCCGGAGGCGTTGCCCGCGGTGGGCGGGGCGAGCCGCTCGCGAAGCTGATCGTAGAGCCGCTGCTCCTTGGGGTTGAGCTCGATCGTGACGGGCGGCCCGCTCACGGACTCTCCTCCCGCCCGCGCCGCAGCTCCCGGAGTCTCGAGTCCGCATCCCGGTCCTGGCCGAGACGCCGGGGCCCGGCCGGCGGCGGCTCGACCGCCGCCCGAAGGATCCCGAGGATCGGCTCCCCGTCGACGTCCTTGCCCAGGCGAAGCCCGAGCAGCGCGCTGATCGTCGGGGCCACGTCGAGCAGGTCGACGCTCGGCAGGCGGACGTGATTCCGGACGCCGCGGCCCCACGCGACGAAGCCGACGCTCGTCTGCTCGGTCCCCTCCCCCAGCACGCCCGGAGCGCCGCGGACGCGCGCGGGCGCCAGCAGCGGGCCGGACAGATCGTCGGAGATCACGATCCCGGGCGGAGACACCAGGGCGAACCAGGCCTGCGGGTCGCCGCCGAGGATCGCCAGCTCCTTGGCCGAGACCAGCTCGAACGCGCCGGTCCGATCCGCCTCTTCGCGCAGGACGTCTCGTGCATCGAGGGCATTCGCGGCATCCCGCGCATAGACATAGGCTGATCGCCCGTGTGAGCGCGCAAGGGCGAGCCAGCTCCGTACGCCCGTCGAGGTCCGCGGATCGCGCCCGACGAGCCCCTTTCGCGCGAGCGCCGTATTCGGAGCGACACGCGTGTGGACGGGATGGTGCGCCGCGTCTCCGGTCACGAAGATCGCGGTGTCTTCGATCTGTCCGTTCGTGGACAGGCAGTCGACGAGTCGCTCGATTTCCGCGTCGACGCGGTCGAAGGCATCGTCCGCCTCGACCGAGCCCGGGCCGAAGGCGGCGAGGGGCCCGAGGGTCTGGTCGAGCCGCAGGAGCCAGAGTCCCGCGTCCCGCTCCGAAGCGATCAGGCGGCAGGCCACCTCGACGAGGACGCCGTCTTCCTCGCGCGCCGACGGCCAGGGCACGGCGCGCTCGAGCTCACCGTCCCTCGCCTCCCGGGTCTCGGCGGCGATCGTCGCGATCTCCCGTGTCAGCGCCGGACTCGTGCCGGGCCGCGCGAACGCCAGCCCCTCGCCCGTCGGCTCCGGCAGGAGCAGCTCGATCCGAGCCCCGGTGGTCGTGGGCCAACCGAGGGACACCACGCCCCGGGCAACGGCCGCGTCCCAGAGGGTCGTGCCTTGAAGCAGGCGGCTGTCGTGGAAGGGCAGCGATCGCGTGCCCTCCCCGTCGAGGGTCGCGTCGGCGACGATCCCGTGGCGCGGCGGCGTGCGACCGGTCACGAGGGTCGCATGGGTGGCCCGCGCGGCACTCGGCGCCGGCGGAATCGCGGCGAGACCGGTGGCGCCCTCGCGCGCCATGCGGGCGAGGGTCGGCATGTGGACGAGGGCACCCTCCGCCGCGGCATGCCCGAAGGGGTCGAGGTAGTCGGCAGCGCGAAGCCCCGCGACCGTGATCAGGAAGACGCGCTCCGGCGGGCCCTCCGAGAATCGCGCCTCCTGTCGCGGATCGACGTCGACGAGGGTGCGCTCGCCCTGGAGGGTGGGCGTCGAGCAGGCGAGGGACGCGACTACGCCCAGGAGGCCCAGGAGGCCCAGGAGGCCGGGGAAGCCGAGACCGCTCCGCCCGCCTGAAAGAAACACCGTTTTCCCGTCGGCCCGCTCCACGTTCGTCCCACCCCCCGTGCGATCCGCCGGGCGAGGCGTCCGCGTGCGGGAACGATGCGGGAGGCGATCGTCCCTGTCGAGCCGGAGCGCGGGATTCTTTTTCTCTTTCATAAACGGATACTTGCGGTCATTCAGGGGAGACTCCCGCCCTCGTTTTGCGTAGCATGGGCCCCGCCATGGAGCCCTCCGCCACCTTCGAAGAACTCGAGATCCCCCTGCCCGAGCCGGTCCACGGCAAGGACCACGTGAAGGGGGTCCTCGGCATCCCCGAGTGGTGGCCGACCGGCGAGCGGATCGCCGTCGTCTTCGCCCACGGTGGCGGCAGCGACCACGAAGACCCGCTGATCGCCGCGGTCTGCAACGCGCTCACCGAACGCAGCTATCTGACCCTGCGCTTCAACTTTCCGTTCGCCGAGGCGGGCAAGCGTGCGACCGCCGACTCCCCGGCGGTACTCGAGCGCGGCTACCGCGCCGCACTGAACATCCTCGGGCGCGATCCGACCGCCCTGCCCGCGCGCCTGATCGTCGGCGGCATGGGCCTCGGCGGCCGCGTTGCCGCCGGACTGGTCGCCGACCGACTGCAGGCCGATGGTCTCTTCGTCCTCGGCTTCCCGCTCCACCCGCAGGACAAGCCCGAGAAGAGCGACCCCGAGGTGCTCTTCCGCTCGACGGCCCCGACACTCTTCGTCCAGGGAACGCGCGACCGCCGCTGTGATCCGACGGCGCTCCGCCAGGCGCTCCGCAGGGTCGGTGCGCCGATCGAGCTCTACGACGTGGCCGAGGCGGACTCGAACTTCCACGTGCCCCGCAAGTCGGGCCGCACGAACGAGCAGGTCCAGGCCGAGGTCTTCGGCGTGCTCGCGAACTGGATCGGCCGGCGAACCCGCTAGCAATCCGCGAGAGCGACCCCGAGGAGTCCGAGGAGAACGATGGCCACCGAGAGCGACCTCTACTTCGTGCAGCAGGCGGTCGGCGAGATGGCCAACCTCGCCTACCTGATCGGAAGCCGCGAGCAGCGCAAGGCCTACGTCGTCGACCCCGCCTGGAACGTGCAGGGGCTGCTCGATCAGGCCGCCAACGACGGAATCGAGGTCGTCGGCGCACTGGTCACCCACTATCACCAGGATCACGTCGGCGGTGAGATCTTCGGCCACAACATCGAGGGGCTCGCGAAGCTCCTCGAGGTCGCGCCGATGCCGATCCACGTGAACAAGCACGAGGCCGAGGGCACGATCAAGGTCACGGGCGTCTCCGAGGGCGATCTCGTCCAGCACGAAGGGGGCGACGTCCTCGAGCTCGGTGGCGTCGGCATCCGGCTGATCCACACCCCCGGCCACACGCCGGGCAGCCAGTGCTTCCACGTCGAGGAGCGGGACCAGGCCGGTCATCTCGTCTCGGGCGACACGCTCTTCCTGAACGGCTGCGGACGGGTCGATCTACCGGGGGCGGATCCGAAGGCGATGTACGAGAGCCTCGAGACGCTGAAGCAGCTCCCGGACTCGACGAACCTCTTCCCGGGCCATCTCTACTCCCCCGAAGGGCACGACTCGATGGAGGCGCAGAAACGGACGAACCCGTATCTCCGCGCCGCCAACGTGGAGATGTTCCTTTCGTTCATGGGGTACTAGTCCGCCGCCTGCGGGCGCTCGGCGGGAGGTCCGCCGCCTGCGGGCGCTCGGCGGGAGGTCCGCCGCCTGCGGGCGCTCGGCGGGAGGTCCGCCGCCTGTTTCCGCCGCCTGCGGGCGCTCGGCGGGGCTGGCGCTTCGACCGGCATCCTGCACCGGGAACGCCCGGTCGACGGGTGCCCGGGAGTCGGTTTTCGTCGTCGAAATGCCGCGGTAGACGCGCTCTCCCCGGCGAATCCGGGCGCGCGGCCGCAGCCCTCCGCGGCACCTCGCTGCGTTGAAATCCGGCCCCCCGGGCGGTAGAGTCCGCCGCGTTCGATTTCCCGGCGAGTCATCCCACGCCGGGATTCCCGACAGACCCAATCCCAACTCGCAACGCTTCGCCCAGGTCGCGTCGCGCTCCCCTGTCTCTACGAGAATTCAGGAGCGGACGGCGCCTGGCCAGAGGAGGCTCGCCCCCATGAAGGTCATGGTGTGCCTGAAGCAGGTTCCCCATCAGGACGCACGTCTCGACGTGAACGCCGACGGAACCTGGATCCAGGAAGACAACATCAAGTTCGAAATCAACTCCTACGACACCTACGCCGTCGAGGAGGCCCTCAAGCTGAAGGACGCCGGCTCGGCCGACGAGGTCATCGTCGTGTCCATCGGTCCCGACCGCGTGACCCAGGCGCTCCGCACGGCCCTCGGCATGGGTGCGGACCGCGCGATCCACGTCAACGACGACGCGGCCGCCGGAGCCGACGCACTCGCCACGGCCAAGATCCTCGCGGCCGTCGCCAAGGAAGAAGGTGCGGACCTCGTCTTCGCCGGCCTGATGGCGGACGACGACAACGCATCGGCGATCCCTCCGATGGTCGCCGAGCTCCTCGGCTTCCCGAGCGCGACCGGCGTCCTCGCCACCGACTTCAGCGGCGACGCCGTGAAGGTCGAGCGCGAGCTCGAGGGCGGCGCCCTCGAGGTGGTCGAGCTGCCGAAGCCCTGCCTGATCGCGATCCAGTCCGGTGCCAACCAGGTCCGGTACGCGTCGCTCAAGGGCATCATGCAGGCGAAGAAGAAGCCGGTCGACGTGAAGAGCCTCGCCGACCTCGGCGTCGCCGATTCGGCCTCGGCCGCGCAGAACAAGACCAAGATCAACAAGATCTACGTCCCGCCGAAGGGCGACTCCGCCGAGATCCTCTCCGGATCGACGGACGAGGTCGTCGGCCAGCTCGTGACGAAGATCAAGGAGCTGGGCCTTCTGTAGCCGCGGGTGCATGCGCACCCCGGGCCGCGGGCGCTCGCGAGAAGCGACGTCGGGCGGCAGACGGAGCAGCCGAGCAAGACTTCCGCGCAGGCCAAACCGGCCGGCGGAACTAGGAGGAGGACACGATGGGAACCGTACTCGTCGTTGCTGAGATTCAGAAGGGCGCGATCCGCGAAGCGAGCTTTGAACTCGTCGCGGCCGCGCAGGGCATCGACGGTGCCGAGGTCAACGGCCTCGTCATCGGATCCGGTGTCGGAGACCTCGCGAACGAGTTCGCGAGCAAGGGCGCGGGCAAGACGTACGTCGTCGACGACGCCGCGGCCGAGAACTACAACGTGGACGTCTGGAGCAAGGCGATCAAGGCGGCGGCCGAAGCGTCGGGCGCCGACCTGATCCTCATCTCGAACACGCCGACCGGCTGGGACGTCGCACCGCGCATCGCCGCGGGCCTCGACTGCGCCTTCACCAGCGACTGCATCAAGGCCAGCGCCGGCGACGGCGGCTACGACTTCGTGCGCCGCGTCTTCAACGGCAAGCTCGACGCCGAAGTCTCGACGACGGGCAAGACGGTCGCCACGATGCAGCCCGGCGCGATGGCGCCCTTCGAGGGCTCGAGCGACGGCGGAACCGAGGCGCTCTCCGCGGACCTCTCCGCGGGCGCCAGGTTCGTCGAGATCAAGGTCGCCGAGTCGACCGGCGTGGACCTGACCAAGGCCGACGTGATCGTTTCCGGTGGCCGCGGTGTCGGCGACCCGGAGAAGTTCCCGGAAGTCATCCAGCCGCTGGCCGATGCGCTCGGCGGCGCGATGGGCGCCTCCCGCCCGGTCGTCGACGCGGGCTGGCTGGACCACCCCTACCAGGTCGGTTCGTCGGGTCAGATCGTCGCGCCGAAGCTGTACATCGCCGCCGGCATCTCGGGCGCGATCCAGCACCTCGTGGGAATGAAGGCTTCGAACTTCATCGTCGCGATCAACAAGGATCCCGACGCGCCGATCTTCGAGGTCGCGGACGTCGGCGTCGTCGCCGATCTCTTCGACATCATCCCGGCACTGACCGAGGCGGTCGGAGGCGCGAAGGGCTAGTCCCCACGCAGCCGAAGATCATTCGATCGATCGAACGAGGTCCGCGGAGCGATCCGCGGGCCTCGTGTCGTTTGGGGTTCGACTCATCGTCTCTCGGCAGAACGCCCGACCCGCACGCTCCGGTCGGACCCCCAATCATCTGTTGCGACGTCACGTTGATGGCGCATCGAACCGATGTCTGGCTCGTGGAACCGGAACGCCGTCTCCTGATCGTCGACACGCCCGAAGGCGAGCTCCAGCAGCTCGCGATGGATCTGCTCGGGCGCGACTTCGAAGTCCACTACGCCGCCGACATCGACGAGGCCCAGCTCCTCGCCGCGGAGTGCGCCGGCCAGATCAATGCCGTCCTGTTGACCGCCGACCTCGACATGGAGCGCGTGCCGGACCTCGCCCGGCGTCTGCGGGTCGCGCCGGACGCGCTCATCCCCTTCGGCCTTCGACCGGCGGAGCGCGTCGTGAAGGCGCTCCACCACCATGGCGTCCGCTGGCAGCTCTGGGACGATCCGCCGGACGAATCGATCCGCTTCGTGATCTCGGGTGTCCTCCACGACCACGATCCCTTCGAGCTCCGCTATCACCTCCGCGTTCCGACCCGGATCGCCGCCCACTTCGAGATCCCGGGACGGAAGGCCGAGACCACCATTCGGGACGTCGGTCTCGGCGGCGCCTGCCTCGTCGGCGGAACCCTCGGCGAAGACGGGACCGAGGGCGAGCTCACCTTCGAGTTCGGCGGCCGGCCCCTCTCGCTTCCGACGCGCACCGTCTGGTCCGCGCCGGCCACGGGCGACGGCCTCTCGATCGGCGGCGTGTGTTTCCTGGAAGTGGACCACGAAGCCGGCGAGATCCTCGACGACCTGCTCGGCTCCGTGATCGCACGCCACCGCATCAGCCCGGGCACCTGACCCGCCCCCCTCGCTGCGGCGACTCGCACCACCTGACGGCGCCGCAGAACCGCACTCCGGGGCGCGGGGTCCTTCCGAGCGAATCCCGAACCACCCCGGTGTCGCCGGATTCGCAATCGCCTAACACGCGACGTCCAGGCACGAGCCGCCACGACGAGACGCCCGTGATTCCGGCGACGAGGGCCGCGACACCCCGCATGGCCCTCGTTCGCGCGGTGCAGCGTCCGCGACGGCCGAGCTGCGCCCGGAGAACGCGATGTCCGCCGTACGCCCCCGATCCCTCTTCCTCCTGCTCTCCCTCATCTTCTTCCCCCTCGTCGCGCTCGCGGCGACGCCGACGCTGGGCCCCGTCCGGGATCCGGGCGAAATGGGCGCCGGGGGGCTCTTGATCCGGGCCGACGACGGACTCCGGGAGGCGCCGCTCCTCGAGACCGACGTCGCGATCGAGGTTTCCGGACTGATTGCCCGCACCCGCGTGACCCAGCGCTTCACCAACCCGACCCGCGACTGGGTCGAAGGCGTCTACGTCTTCCCGCTTCCGGAGGACGCCGCCGTCGACACGCTCACGATGCGGATCGGCGAGCGCGTGATCGCCGGACGCGTCGAGGAGCGCGCTCGCGCGAAACGCACCTACGAGAAGGCGAAGTCCGAAGGCCGGAAAGCGAGCCTCGTCGAGCAGGAGCGCCCCAACGTCTTCACCACCTCGATCGCGAACCTCGGTCCCGACGAGACCGTCGAAGTCACCATCGCCTACCAGGAAGACGCAAGGTACGACCGGGGACGCTTCAGCTTGCGCTTCCCCCTCGTCGTCGGCCCGCGCTACGTCCCGGGCACGCCCATCGCAAGCGGCTTCGCAGGGACGGGTTGGGGCGTGAACACCGACGAGGTCCCGGACGCGGCTCGGATCACGCCCCCCGTCGCGAAGCCCGGCGACGGGCGCGAACACCCCGTGACCGTGCGTGCGGAGATCGATGCCGGCTTTCCCCTCGACTCGGTCTCGAGTCCGAGCCATCCGCTCAGGATCCGCGCGCAGCGCGGCGACGTCTACGCGATCGGGCTCGACGACCCCGACGCACAGGCGGATCGCGACTTCGTCCTCGAATGGGTCCCCGCCGTCGGCAACGCGCCGAACGCCGCCCTCTTCCGCGAGTCGATGGACGGCGACGAGTACGCGCTCCTGATGGTGATGCCGCCGCAGGTCGAGACCCAGGCGACCCGCGTCTCGCGCGAGACGATCATCGTGATCGACACCTCCGGCTCGATGTCCGGAGAGTCGATCGTGCAGGCCCGGCGCGCCGTCCGGGAAGCCCTCGCGACCCTTCGCCCCGAGGACGCCTTCAACGTGATCGAGTTCGACTCGGGCTTCCGGAGTCTCTTCCCCGAGGCGCGACCGGCGACGCCGGAGGCCGTGGCGAGGGCGAACCAGTGGGTCGAGGGCCTCGACGCGGAAGGCGGGACGAACATGCTCCCCGCCCTCGTCGCGGCGCTGCAGCCCGGAGCCGAATCCCGCGCGGTCCGCCAGGTCGTCTTCGTGACCGACGGCGCGGTGGGGAACGAACGCGGCCTCTTCTCGGCGATCGAGCGCCATCTCGGTCGCAGCCGGCTCTACACCGTCGGGATCGGCTCCGCCCCGAACGGCCACTTCATGTCGAAGGCCGCGGAGTTTGGCCGCGGGACCTTCACCTACATCGGCAACCCCGCCGAGGTCGTGCCGAAGATGGCCGCGCTCTTCGAGAAGATCGACAGTCCCGTCCTCCACGACCTCCACGTCGACTGGGGCGACCCGTCGGTCGAGAGCTGGCCCGCGCGAATCCCGGACGTCTACGCCGGCGAGCCGGTCGTGGTCGCGGCCCGGCTCCCGCGAGAAGCGAAGCGCGTCGTCGTGTCCGGCAAGCGCGGCGGCGAGGACGTCCGCCTCGAGCTCGACCTCGGCGGCGGTGCGGATCACGAAGGCGTCTCGCGCCTCTGGGCCCGGCGCAAGGTCGCGGGCCTGATGGACTCGCTCCACGAGGGTCGGTCCATGGACGAGGTCTCGGCGGAGGTCGCCGCCATCGGTGTCCGCCATCAGCTCGTGACGCGCTGGAGCAGCCTGGTCGCCGTCGACGTGACCCCGACAGCGCCGGTCGACGCCGAGCCGACGACGCGCCGGGTCCCGTCGCTTCTGCCCGCCGGCTGGGACTTCTCGAAGATCTTCGGTCGCCGTGGGCGACGCGAGCGCGCCGACGCATCGCCGGCTCCGATGGCCGTGGCGCCCCCCGCCGCGGACGCCGTCGCGATCGGCCAGCAGATCGCCTCCGTCCGGATCGGCCGCCTGCCCCAGGGCGGGACCCCGGCCGCCCTGCTGATCACGCTCGGCGCGAGTGGACTGGGACTCGGCGGAACGCTGCTGGCGTTCGCGAGCGGTCGAAGGCGGGATCGCCGGGCCGAGGAGGCGGGCTAGTGCCCCGGGGTCGGGGCGGCCGGCTCCGGTCGGCCGCCCTCGCCCTCGTCGTCGTGAGCGCGGCGGCGATCGTCTACGGCGGCTGGATCCCGGCGAAGGCGTTGCTGGCCCAGCACCTGATCGCCCGGGCCTGGGCCCACGCCGAGCCGGGCGCCGCCCCGCCGAAGCCCTGGCCGTGGGCGGACACGGGACCGATCGCCAGGCTCTGGCTCGCGCCAGACGCGGACCCGCTCTACGTCCTCGCCGGGGCGAGCGGCGAAGCGATGGCCTTCGGGCCGGCCCACGTCTCTTCGAGCGCGCGCCCCGGAGAGGCGGACAACGTGGCGATCGCGGGCCATCGGGACACGCACTTCGCGGCGCTTCGCTGGTTGAGGACCGGAGATCTCCTTCGACTGGAGAACGAAACGGGGGCGGTGCGCGACTACGAGGTCGTCGCGACCACGGTCGTCCACGAGTCGCGCACAGAGCTGCTCGAACGGACCGGACGCCCGGAGCTCACCCTGATCACGTGCTTTCCCTTCGACGCGGTCGTGCCGGGCGGGCCGGAGCGGTACGTCGTCCAGGCGCGTGCGCTCGACGGAGCCGGAGCACTCGGATCGACGGTTCCGGCCGGCGCTAGACCGTGAACGTAGGCGGGCTCGCGCCGGTCACCCGGATCGTCTGCCCTTCGAGGACTCGCCCCGACAGGGTCGGCAGCGTCGCCTCGTCGGCCACGGCGCAGATCCGCCTTCCGTCCGGCAGCGTCGCGATCACGGGCGCGAAGGCGGGCGAGCCATCCCGCCCATAGACGACCGTCCCCGCGTCGACCACGGCCTCGCCTTCCGCCTCGCTGGTCCACTCGAGGGCCGAGTCCTGGATCGCCTGCTGGGCCGCGCTCGTGTCTGCGATCTGGAAGGGCCGCTCGGGCGCTTCGTTCGAGTAGATGCCGATCGAGTGCTTCGAGAGGATCCCGCCGTTGCCGGTCACGTAGCCCAGGCGGCCGCCTTCGCGGAGGCGGAGGGCGACCGCGGCGATGCCGTGGGTCGTGTAGTTGTTCCCCGGACCGCCGAAGAAGGACATGCCGCCGGTCTGGGTCAGGCCACGCGGGTCGTCGAGCTCGAGGCCGATCTCGCGGGCGCTGATCTGGACCGCGATCGGGAAGCAGGAATAGAGGTCGATGAAGTCGATGTCGTCGAGGGTCACGCCGGCCGCCTCGAAGGTCGCGGCCGCGGCGGCGCGGATCGCCGGCGAGGCGGCGAGGTCTTCTCGCTCGATCGGCACGAGGTCCGCGCTGTTCGCGCCGGCCCATGGGAAGATCGCCTGACGCTCGAGACCGAGCTCCCGGGCGACGGCGAGGGTCGTCACGATCAACGCGGCACCCTGGTCGACGTTCATGAAGCTGTTCATGCACTTCGTGTAGGGCTCGGCGGTCATCCGGTTCGCCGGGGTCGGCGTCGCGATGTCCTCCGCGGAGCGGACGTCCTGGAACCAGGCCATCGGGTTCTTCGCCGCGACCTCGCTCGAGCGCGACATGAACGCGGCGATCCGCGCGCGGGAGCCTTCCGGGTCGGTCCCGAGCTTCGCGGCCAGGGCGTTCTCGAAGATCGGATAGGTGTCCGCGGGGCGAACGAGCTTCGCCTCGATCTCGGGCGGGCTGAGCATGCCCCGCATGGTCGCGCCGACGACCTCGTCCGTCGGGCCCCCTTCCTCACGCGTCTCGAGCCCCGCACGCATGAAGTCCTGATCCGGGTCCGCCTTCCGCATCGACCGCGTCGACTCCGCGCCGACCAGGATCGTCGTCTCGAGCTCGCCGGCGACGATCTGCTCGCACGCCCGGTTCATCAGCCATTGCGGCGTATTGCCGCCGGGCGTCGTCATCTCGCGTTTCACGTCGGGCAGCGAGAGTAGGTCGCAGACCTCGGTCGCCGCCCCTTCGCTCGCGGGCGAGAAGATCACGGACACCATGCTCAGGCGCTGGATCCGCTCCCGGGTTCCGGGCGCGTCCTCGAAGGCGAGCTCCGCGGCGCGGGCGCAGAGCTCGACGGTCGAGACGATCCCGTCGCGTTCGAGGCATTGGCCGATGCCGAGGAGGACGGGGGTGCGGGTGGGGTCGAGGGACATGAGGGTCTCCGGCTTGGGGTCGATTCCGATCTTAGAGATTCGGGGCGGAGCGCGAGAGGCCCCCGACGAACCCGGCGTCTCGTGCCGATTCAGACCACGCGGCGCTTCCACGAGCCTCGCCGGAAGCGCTCGACGAAGAGGACGGCCTTGAGCGCGTAGTCGAGGATCAGGACGGACCAGACCCACGCGATTGGTGCCCCCAGGAAGACCACGAGGCCGGTCGCGATTCCGAGCCGGACGACGACGAGCCCCGAGAAGACGCAGAGGAGCGGGAAGACCGTGTCGCCGGCCCCGCGCAGCCCGCCGCCGAGGGCGAACTCGATCGCCATCAGCGGATGCGCGACCGCGAAGATCGTCAGCGCGACGATCGAGAGCTCCACGACCTCGGGATCGGTCGTGAAGCCCTCCGCGATCGGGCGCGCGAAGATCGCGAGGGCGAGTCCGATCCCGGTCATCGTCACGATCGCCCAGAACATCGCCCGCCAGCCCTCGCGCGCGGCGCGGTCCGGATCGCGCGCGCCCAGGTGCTGGCCGACGAGGGTCGACGCCGCGATCGAGAACCCCACGCCCGGCATGAACGAGAAGCTGAGCAGCATCGACCCGACGTTGTAGGCCGCGATCACGTTCGTCCCGAAGGTCGACATGACGCGCTGGAAGAGCATCAGCCCGATCTGGAAGAGGCCGCCCTCGAGACCGGAGGGGAAGCCGACCCGGAAGATCCGGCGCTGAAGGTCGAAGTCCGGTCGCCACGAGCCCTCGTCCGGCACGATCGTCATCCGCTTCGTGAGCCAGAGGAAGACGAAGTGGATCATCATGACGGTGAGCGCCAGATTCGAAGCGATCGCGGCCCCGGTGACGCCGAGCGCGGGCGCGCCGAGCTTCCCGTAGATCAGGACCCAGTTCATGAACACGTTCACGACGCCGGCGACGAGCCCCGCCCAGAGCGGCGTGCGCACGTCGCCCGCCGCGCGCAGCGCGCTGCCGAAGCTCATCGCGATCGCGAGGGGAACGGTCCCCCAGAGCCGCCACCAGAGATAGTCGGAAGCCAGCGCGACGACGTCCGACTCGACCCCGTAGATCCCGATCGCCAGCTCGGTCGCCGGGAAGACGAGCGCGCCGCCCAGCAGCGCGAGCACGATTCCCTGCAGGTGGGCCTGTCGGTGGGAGGCGCCCGCGAGCGCCCGGTCGCCCGCCCCGACGGCGCGGGCGACGATCGCCATCAGCCCGAGCGAAGGCACCGAGGCGAGCGACTCGATCAGCCAGTAGAAGTTGCCGCCGACGCCGATCGCGGCGGTCGCGCTCGGCCCGAGCTCCCGGACCATCGCGAAGTCGGTCATCCGCACGATCGTCGCGGAGCCCATCGCGAGCATCGTCGGCCAGGCGAGGGCCCAGATCCCGAGCGGCGTAACGCCCAGGTCGCTCGCTTCTCCTTCGCGATCGCGCGAAGCGTCGGAACCCGGAGCTTCGGGGGAGGACATGGGTGGACTCCGGGGAGGGGCGAGCGGCCCGGCAGCTTAGCAGGCGCCCCGTCCGTGCGATCGCGCGCACGAGCCCTCCGCTCACTATGCTCGGGGCCTTCTCCGATCCGAGGGGTTCTTTCGATGAGCGGATGCCGAGCGGCCGTCTTCAACGGCGACGGGACCTACGAACTGCGCCAGTTCCCGATCCCCGAGCCGGGACCGGGCGGCGCCGTCCTCGAGGTCGAGGCGGTCGGCATGTGCGGCAGCGACGTCGCGCAGCTGAACGGCCACCACCACGTTCCGGGCGAAGTCGCGCCGATCGTCCCCGGCCACGAAATCGTCGGCCGGATCCACGCGCTCGCGCCCGACGCCGATCTCGGGGTCGAGGTCGGCGACCGCGTCGCCGTCGAGATCATGGTGCTCGAGACGCCTTCCGCGAAGAACCCGACCGGGATCATCGCCGGCTATTCCTACACCCTCGGCGTCGAACACGAGCACGGCCTCTGGGGCGGCTACGGCGAGTACATGGGATTGATCCCCGGGACGCGCCTGCACAAGCTGACCGACGACCTGCCCGCGTCGGAGCTCACTCTCTTCGAAGGCCTGGCGAGCGCCGTCAACTGGGTCGACGTGGCCGGTGTCCGCGAGGGCGACACCGTCGTGGTTCAGGGGCCCGGCCACATGGGTCTCTGCTGCATCGTGATGGCGAAGCTCCGCGGCGCCGCGCGGGTGATCGTGACCGGAACGACCCAGGACGAAGCGCGCTTCGAGATCGCGCGCGCCGTCGGCGCCGACGACTGCGTCGACGTCCTGAAGGAGGACGCCATCGGTCGCGTCCGCGAGATCACCGGCGGCGCGATGGCGCGGATCGTCATGGACATGGCCGCGGTCGCGACCTCGACCGTCCCGCAGGCGATCGCGCTGGCGAGCCACGGGGGTCACATCCTGCTCGGCGGCCTCAAGAACGAGCAGCCGGTCGAGATCATCAGTGACCACCTGATCTTCCGATCGCTCACGATCCACGGGGGCTCGGGCTCGACGACCGCGTCCTGCGCGGAGGCCTGTCGGCTCCTCAACGAGGGACGCATCCCCGCCAAGCAGCTGCTCGGCCAGACCTGCACCCTCGACGATCTGGATCGGGGAATGGCGCTCTTGCAGCGCCAGGTTCCGGGGGACGACGCGGTCCGGGTGGTTCTGACCCATCGGTGAGCGCGCTTCGGGCGAAAGGCCACGACTCGACGGCGCCCCGCGCCCGGCACGAACGCGACACGCCCCACGCGCCCCCCACGAACGACCACCCGTCTGCGCTCAATTTTCGACCGGATCCGTCCGATCGTCCCCCCAGCGGCCCGTTTCCTGGCCTGGGGCCGCCCCTCCGCTAGACTCGGCGCCCGTTCGGACCGGCCCGGACCCCTCTCCCGACACATCCCGTCTTTGATGCGCACTCGCTCGACCGCGTGACGGACGCACAGGATTCCACCGACAGACATGGCGACCACCGACACTTCGCAGTTCAAGAACGGCCTCAAGCTCGAGCTCGATGGCCAGCCCTTCACCATCACCTACTTCCAGCACGTGAAGCCGGGCAAGGGCGGCGCCTTCGTCCGCACCAAGATCAAGAACCTCCTGAACGGTCGGACCGTCGAGCGCACCTTCCGCTCCGGGGAGAAGGCCGAGGTCGCCGACATCAGCGAGAAGTCGATGCAGTACCTCTACAACGACGGCGAGTCGATGATCTTCATGGACCAGGAGACCTACGACCAGATCCCGATCCCGCCGGACGTGATCGGCGACCAGGAGAAGTTCATGATGGAGGAGATGGTCGTCGACGTGCTCTTCTGGAAGGGCAACCCGGTCAACGTCGATCTCCCCAACTACATCGAGTCCAAGGTCGTCCAGTCGGATCCCGCCGTGAAGGGCGACACGAGCTCCGGCGCGGTCAAGCCCGCGACCCTCGAGTGCGGCGCCACCCTCGACGTCCCGCTCTTCATCAAGGAAGGCGACGTCCTTCGCGTCGACACGCGGACCGGCGAGTACGCCGAGCGCGTGAGCGGCTAGGCCGCTCCCCCGAGCCCGATGGCCACAGCGACCGCACCCGGTCCGTCCAGCTCGCCCGCGCACGGTGAGAAGCCGAAGCGCGCGATCGTGCTCTCCGGCGGCGGTGCGCGCGGGGCCTACGAGGCCGGCGTCCTCCGCTTCATCCTCGACGAGCTCCCGCGGCGGACCGGCATCCAGCCCGACTTCGACATCATCTGCGGAACGAGCGTCGGTGCGATCCACGCCTGCTTCCTCGCCGCGACCGCGGACGAGACGGAGAAGCGGGGCGAGCACCTGGTCGACATCTGGCACCGGATGAAGGTCCACGAGATCTTCGAGTTCACGACCCGGGACTTCTTCCGCCTCCCGCGGCGGATGCTCGGCGTGAAGCGCGTCGCCCAGCAGCTGCGCGAGGGCCAACGCCCGGATCGCCTCTACGGCCTCCTCGACACGGAGCCCCTCGAGCGCCTCGTCCTCCAGTCGATCCCCTGGCGCGGGATCCGCCGCAACCTGCGGACCGGCCGGGTCGACACCGTCTGCATCGCCGCGACCCAGATCGCGACCGGCCGCGCCGTCGTCTTCTGCGACTCGGCGCGCCCCGAGCTCCCGCCCTGGGCCTCCGTCTCGAACATCCGCATGCAGCGCATCCGACTCTCCCCGCTCCACGCCCTCGCCTCCGCGGCGATTCCGCTGCTCTTCCCCTCCGTTCGCGTCGGGGCGCGCTACTACGCGGACGGCGGGCTGCGTCTGAACACCCCCCTCGCCCCCGCGGTCCGCCTCGGCGCGGATCGCATCATGGTGATCGGCCTGACCCACCCGACGGAGCCTTCGGTCAACGAGGCGATCGCCCAGGAGCGGACGGCCGAGTTCGGCAACCCGATGTACCTCTTCGGCAAGGTGCTGAACGCGCTCATGCTGTCCCCGATCGAGGCGGACGTCGCGCGGATGCACTTCATCAACGACATCCTCGACGCGGGGCGCGACGTCTACGGCGACGACTTCCTGGCGCGAATCAACGCGAAGCTCCAGACGGAGGGAGACCGGGACCTCAAGCGGATCGACGACCTGGTGATCCGCCCGTCCGAGGACCTCGGCGTGCTGGCGGCAGAGGTCGTGCGGGACGATCCGGATCTCGACTTCGGGCCCTTCCTGGGCCTGCTCCGACGGGCCAGCGGCGCCGGCACGACCGCCCGCGAAGCCGACCTGCTGTCCTATCTGCTCTTCGACGCCTCCTACGCGCGACGCTGTGAAGAGGTCGGGTACAAGGACGCGGAAGGCCGGGAAGACGAGCTCGCCGCCTTTTTCGACGCTTAGCCGCAGCGCCTTCGACGCTCAGCCGCGGCGCTTTCGACGCTTGGCCGGGGAGCCGGTACTGTCCTCGCCATGCGGGGGGACCAGCTCGCACGACAGTGGCAGTTGATCCAGCGTCTGGCACGGAGCCGTGCGGGCGTCGGCCTCGACGAGCTCGCCGAGGATCTCGGCTGCGTCCGGCGCACCGTCTACCGCGACCTCGATGCGCTCATGTACGCGGGCTTCCCGGTCACGAGCGAGAAGCGGGACGGCAAGGCCTACTACCGCTTCCTCGACACGTTCCAGATGGGCCAGGTCCCCTTCACGCCGGACGAGCTGCTCGCCCTCGCGTTCTCGGAAGACCTGCTCAAGACCCTCGAAGGAACGGTCTTCCACGACTCGATCCAGGCGGCGCTCGCCAAGGTCCGCGCAGGCCTCGGCCCCGAGCTCTCGGGCTACCTCGAGCGGCTGGGCGACGGATTTCGCGTCCTGCCCGGGCCACACAAGCGCTACGCCGCCTTCCACGACACGATCCGGGTCCTGAACGAGGGCGTGCTCGAGAACCGGACCCTCGAGATGACCTACCGGACCGGTCGCACGGGCGAGGAGTCGACCCGACGGATCGATCCCTACAAGGTCTGGTACCACGGCGGTGCGCTCTACGTGATCGGACACGACCACCGGAGCGAGGAGATCCGGACCTTCGCCGTCGACCGGATCCTCGCGATCTCCGCGACGAGCGACGCCTTCGAGGTCGATCCGGAGTTCGACTTCGATGCCTACACGGCTTCCAGCTTCGGCGTCGTCGCGGAGCCCGCCGTCCCGATCCGCATCCGGTTCACGGCGCAATGGGCGTCCTACGTGAGCGAGCGCGAATGGCACGCGAGTCAGAAGACGGAAGCGCTCGCAGACGGGGGCCTCGAGCTCACGATGGAGGTCGGGGGAAGCCAGGAGCTCGCCAACTGGGTGCTCTCCTTCGGCGGCGGCGCCGAAGTCGTCGAGCCCGAGTCGCTGCGCAGCGAGGTGCGCGCCTCCCTCGAAGCGGCGCTCGCCCGCTATTCGTGACCGGCCAGGCCGGGGCGAACGAGCGCCCGGAGAGAGAGCCGGGCCGCGCCTATGCGGCCGTCGCCGCGGACGCATCGTAGATCATGCCGACGCGCTTCCAGTGGTCCTCGGTCCGCCCGGTGATCAAGCCGAGGTTGCGCAGGTTCGGCACGACCGTGTGCATGTAGATCGGGCTGTTCAGCTCCGCGAAATTCGGCAGCTGAGTCGCGACCGCGACGACGCCTTCCGGGTCGTAGCCGTACTTGTCCGCGAAGGTCCGGAGCATCTCGAGCTGCTGGTTCGCGTTCAGCGTCTCGAGGATGTTGAAGGCCCAGTCCTCCATTTCGTCCATCTCGTCCTTCGACGCTTCCGTGACGATCCGACGCATGTTGAGGACGCCGAAGGCCGCGTGTCGCGATTCGTCCTGCTCGACCCGGTGGATCATCGTCGACAGCAGCTCGTTCCGGCTCTCCTTGCGGATCGTGTCCATGATCCCGACGGCCATGCCTTCGAAGAGGGTCTGCATGCCGAGCACCTTCTTCTGCATGCCCTCCGCCTGGAGCAGGATGTCGAGCAGCGTCTTGAGATCGGCGCCGATCGGATGGATCTCGCCGACCTTCTCGTGCAGGAACTTCGCGAGGACTTCCACGTGGCGCGCTTCGTCGATCACCTGGCTCGCGGCGTAGAACTTCTGGTCGATCTCGCTGCAGACGTTCGTCAGCTGGCCGCAGAGCTGGAGCGCCGCCTGCTCGCCGTGGAGCAGCTGCGAGAGCGTGTACGCGACCTCGTCGTGGGTCGCTTCCTTCTGGGCCGCCTCGCTGCCGCCGCTCATCTTCACGCAATTCGCCATCAGCGAGAAATCGGGGTTCATCATCCATTCGTCGCGATCGATCGGCGTGTCCCAGTCGAGGTCGGTCTGGGCGTTCCACTGGCCCGCCTTGCCCTTCTCGTAGAGACGGCGCAGCTCGTCGATCTCGCTCTCGTAGGACCAGGTCCAGTGGAGCTCGACCGGCACGTCGACGTCGACGCGACTGCGCACGCCCTGGACGACGGCCTCGTCCTCGAAGTCGATGACCTCGAAGCCACCGATCTTCTTTCGCTGTTCACTGAGAATCTTGTCCATGGGTTTCCTCTGTTGGGGAGCCCTCAGCGGGCATGGGAGCCCTCAGCGGGCAGAAGAGCCCTCAGCGGGCATGGGAGCCGAGAGGGGCGTAAGAAGACGCTGGGGTCCGACGTCAGGCCACGAGCCCGCGCCGGATGAACTGGGCGACCTCGCGGCGACGGCGTTCGACCGCCGGGCCGGAGAAGACGGACTCCCCGAGCAGCGCTTCGCCGAGCTCGCCCGAGGAGAAGTGGAAGGTGATCGCCCCGATCACCGTCAGCAGCGTGTCGGGGATCGAGACCGGCCGAAAGGCACCGGAGGCGATCCCCGCCTCCAACAGCGCCGCGAAGCGCTCGAGGATTCCGGCGAGCCGCAGCTCGAAGTCCTCGAGGTCGCGATCGAGCCCCTCGGCGGCCTGGAGCACGATCGCCGGGAAGGGCTCCTCGTCGACCAGCGCCCGCATCATCAGACGGCCCGCCGGCACGTCCTCCGAGAGCGTGCAGACGACGGCATCGATCCAGGCCTCGAGCTGCTCCACCGGCGATCCGTCCGTCGCGACGGACAGCAGCGCCCCCTCGATCCGTATCAGCGAGCGGTCGAGGACGGCGCTGTAGAGCTCCTGCTTGTTCGGGAAGTGGTGGAAGAGCGCCGATTTCGAGAGCCCCACCGTCGTCGCGAGCTCTCGCATGCCCACGCCGGCGTAGCCGCCGATCGCGAACAGGCCCTCGGCGGTCTCGAGGATCTTGTCGCGGCTGTCCGGGGGCCGGGGGTGGGGGGATTCGTCGCTCGGGATCATGGTGGAGAGACTATCGACCGACCGGTCGGTCGGTCAACTGGAAAGCCGATCGCGGATCGTGACCTCGAGTCGATTCCGGGACGGACGGAACCATTCCGAGGCCCCGCTCCTCCAAGGAAATCGGGGGAGCATCGACCGCAACAAAGCCGTAATTCTGAAGCGGAATTCGCTGCGAACCGGGGGAGTTGCGAGGCGGATCTCGCTATCGTCCGCCGCCCCGGCCGCGGCCGTTCCAGCCTGACCGCGCCGCGCCGAATCGAGGGGCGCGTCTCCATCGAGGCGCGGGCCGCGATCGAGGGGCGCGCCGCTGGCCTCCACAGACCGTTCGCGTCCGCATGCCCGCTCGAATGTCCGGAGCGGCGCGCCCGCCCCTTCACATTGGCCGACTCCGGCCCGAACCCGCTTCCCAGCGATCCCAGAGCGACCCGAGAAAACCTTGCCGCCCCTTCCGCGACGCGCCACCGCCCCGAGTCGACCGACCCCCCTGCGTGTCGGAGTCCTGCTCGCCGTGGGGCTCGCGGCGCTGGTCGGCGCCTCGGGCGCCCCCGCCCAGGTGCTCCTCGACGAGGCCGATGGGCGGCCGGTCTTCCCGGTCGGCGATCTCGAGCTCGTGTATCCGACCGCCCACACGGACCACCCCGCGATCGAGGGTCTGCTCCCGATCGAGGTCGCCCTGCGCGAGACCGCCAACGGGTTCACGGCCGCGCGTCCCGACGCGCCGACGATCCCCCACGTCTTCCGCGCGAGCGGGACCGAACCGATCGACCTCGACGCGGAAGGCCTCGTCGCCGTCCTGACCGCCGTCGTGAAACGGCTCCACGCCGCCGGCTACTACGGCGTCGACGTCCGCCCGGCCGCCCGCGACTTCGACCTCGTCGAAGCGCGCGACCTGCGAACCGGAGGACGAACCGCCCTCGGCCTCGAGATCCGGATCGGACGCGTCGGGCAGGTCCGCACCATCGCCGCCGGCGACCGCGTGAAGAGCGACTGGAAGATCGACAACGAAATCCACGAACGGATCCGCCTCGCCTCCCCGCTCCAGCCGGCCAGCGTCGGGGACGAAGCCGCGACGGACCTGCTCGATCGACACGCCCTCGAGGACTATCTCCATCGCTTGAACCGCCACTCGGGCCGACGGGTCGAAGCGGCGCTGTCCCCCGGCGAAGAGCCCGGCGAGGTCATCCTCGACTACCGCATCCTCGAGACGAAGCCCTGGTTCGTCTACGGCCAGGGCAGCAATACGGGAACCAGCCGAACGAACCTCTGGCAGCAGCGGTACGGCTTCAGCCATCGTCAGCTCACGGATCGCGACGACGTCCTCTCGTTCGAGTACCTGAACACGGGCCTCGACGACGTGAACGCCGTCGCCGCGCGCTACCAGGCTCCCTTCTTCGGTTCGGATCGCCCGGACTGGATGAACCACCGGCGCGGTGACCCCGAGTGGCTCGAGTGGATCCCGCGCGACGACATCCCGTGGTGGGGCGTCGATCGGCTGCGTTGGGAGGCGGAGTTCAGCTGGAGCCTGTCGGAAGTCGGTTCCGCCGCCACCTTCCTCAATCTGGCCAACGACATCGTGCGCAGCGAGAGCTTTCTCTACGGCGGGCGCTTCGTCTACGAGGTGTACCAGCACCGGAACTTCTTCGTCGACGTCTGGGGCGGACTCCGACTGCAGGACCTCGACGTCGACAACAAGAGCCCCGCCTCCCCGACCCGCGGACAGGCGCTTCTCGTCGTTCCCCGGGTCGGTGTCCACGCGGAGCGGATCAACGAGCTCTCCGCGTTCTCCGCCGACCTCGACATCTCGGGCCAGACGAACGAGATCGACCCATCGAACCGGACCGCCCTGGGCCGAACGGACGTCGTCGACCGCTATGCCCAGCTCGGATTCAGCGTGAACTGGTCCGGCTACCTCGAACCGATCGTGAACCCCGATGCCTGGCGCGACCCGGCGACGCACACGAGCTCCACCCTCGCCCACGAGCTGGCTCTCAGCTTCCGCTCCCAGTACACCTTCGACGACGCACGGGTGATCCCGCAGGCGAACGCCACCCTCGGCGGTCTGTACAGCGTGCGCGGCTACCCTCAGTCGGTGGCGGTCGGCGACGATCTCTACGTCGGATCGGTCGAGTACCGCTTCCACGTTCCGCGGGCGCTGCCGATCCGCCGGAAGCCGCTCACGATGCCGCTGCTCGGCGACTTCCGCGCCTCGCCCCAGCAGGTCTACGGTCGCCCGGACTGGGACTTCGTCTTTCGCGCTTTCTTCGACGTCGGTCGGACCGAGCGGAACGAGTCGAGCCTCCAACCCGGCGAGCGGGACCAGACCCTGATGAGCGCGGGCATCGGTGCCGAGCTCCAGATCCTCTCGAACGTGCGCGCGCGCGTCGACTGGGCCGTCGCACTCGAAGACGAGCTCGGCGTGGGCGGCAACGGACGCGAAGTCGTCAACAGCGGAGACAGCGAGATCCATGCGTTGTTCAGCATCGTCTACTGACGCTGGGCGGCGCGAAGGCCGCCCCCGGGACGCCCGCGCGCGCACGCGAGGCAAGCGATCCGCGTTCGAGCGCGCCGTGGCGCGGCTGCTCGTCGCGGCGATCGTGTCGCTCACGCCCGCGACCGGCTTCGCCGGTGAGGAGTTCCAGTCCGCGGACCAGGCGGTGATGCTCACGCCGGGCGAGATCGACAACTCCCAGCGAGGGCTCACGGTCATCCACTCGGCCGAGCAGGAGGGCGTGACGGACTGGCGGGGCGGCTTCGACCAGCCCGTCGACAACACGCTGATCTTCTCGCTGACCGCCGAGGGCGCGCAGCACCTGAACCTGATCGGCGGCGATCAGATCGCGATGATCCACGGCCAGGTCCGCTCCGGCGCCGACGACACGATCATCTTCGCCGCCCCCAACGGCATCTACATCGGCACGACCGCCATCATCGACGTCGGCAACCTCGTGGCCGTCGGAGCCGACCTGACGGACATCGATTCGATCGGCGGGCGGGATCTCGAGCTGACCGGGCGCGTCGTCGCAGCGCCGGGCAGCGTGATCGCGGCCGAAGAGAACGTGCTCCTCTACGGCACCGACGTCCTGCTGGCCGGCGAGATCTTCACGCCGGGCGGACGCCTCCTCGCGGTCGGTGCCGACTCGATCCACTTCCTCGACGCCGACACGATCACGGAGGGCTTGACCAACCCGATGGACCTGATCGCCCTCACGGGCAACGGCGGCGTCCAGAACCTCGGGGAGCTGACCGCGGAGACGGCGGCGCTGATCGGCCGGCGCGTCGTGAACACCGGGCACATCGAGATCGAAGACGGCACGCTCATGATGCTCGGCGGCGAGGCCGTCCGGCTCGTCGAGTTCGACAATCCGGTCGTGGTCGAGATCCCCCGCGCGAACGGACCCGACAACCACGTCGAGGCCCCCGAGTACGCCGTGGAGAACCGCGGCACGATCGACGCCGGTCGCGGGCGCGTGCGTCTGGCCGCCGCGGATCCCCTCGGCTGGGGCATCCGACAGATCGCCGAGGCCGGCGGCGACACGCCGTCGATCCGTGCCGGCACCATCGAGATCGCCGGGGGCGAGAACGGCCGGGTCGAGATCGCGGGCGTGCTCGACGCGAGCGACCGGTCGGACGATGGCCTCGGCGGCACGATCGACGTGACCGGCGAGACGATCGTGCTGGCGGGAGACGTCCGGGCCGACGACGGAACGATCATCGCCGAGGGCGCGACCCTCGACGCGTCCGGTGGCGCGGGCGGCGGCTCGATCCGCGTGGGTGGCGACGAGCTGGGCAAGGGCGAGCTGCAGCGCGCCCGGGGCCTCGTCGTCGCCGAGGGCGCCGAGGTCCGCGCCGACGCGATCACGAATGGCGACGGCGGGCGGGTCATCCTCTTCGCCGAGTCCCTGACCCACATCGCCGGCGCGGTCTCGGCGCGCGGCGGGGCCGAGGGCGGCGACGGCGGCTTCGTCGAGACCTCGGGCCTCGAGCGGCTCTCCCTCGAAACGACCCCGGACCTCTCCGCACCGGAGGGCGAAGGCGGGCACTGGCTGATCGACCCCTTCTCGATCCGGCTCGTCGACGAAGACAATGATCTCGACTGCGGCTTCGGCCAACCGGCTTGTCTGAACCGGGCCGTCGAAGCGATCCTCGACCCGAATTTCGACAGCGCGGGCTTCGATGACGTGCTGCGGGCCATCGACTTCGAAGTGGGCGGCACGGACCCCAACACGGTCGACGTCGCGCTGATCGTCCGCGCGCTCTCGGTCGGCACCGACGTCACGCTCTCGACCGAAGCCTTCGATCCGCGGGTCGAGAGCAGGGACGAGATCGCCGACGGCGCCGGCAACATCGACGTCGAAGCCGACATCCTGATCCCCGATGGTGCCGCCGCGCCGGGAACCCGCGCCACGCTGACCCTTCTCGCCGCCGGCGACATCAACATCGACGCGAACATCCTCGTCGGAGACGGCGACACCACCGTCACGCCTAACATGTCCCTCGGCCTGGTGTTCAATGCAAACGACCAGGCCCAGCGCGACCCGAACGAAGACTTCGACCGGGACCAGGTCAACGGCGACGTGAACATCCGCGCCGACATGCGGACCGGCGGCGGCGGCTTCGTCGCCCGCGGCATCAGCGTGCGCCAGGACGCCGGATTCACCCTCGAGACCGACGGGGGCTCCGTGTTCCTGCAGTCCGGATCGATCGATCGGTTCGGCAACGTCGGCGAGTTCGAGGCGTCCTCCCGCTCGGAATTCGATCCCACGACGGCCGGAATCTCGACGGGCATCGACATCGACGGAACGATCGACACCGCACGCCCGGACGACGACGCCCTCGAAGGGGGAGCCATCACCCTCGAGGCCGCGAGCGTGAACGTCCGCCGCCGACTCAGCCCGACCGAGATCTTCATCGAGGCCGGCGAGCTCGACGTCTCGGGCACGCTCCGATCCGGCGGCGGCGCGATGTCCCTGCGCGCCGGCGTGAGTGGAACGACGAGCGTCGGCAACGCGCGCTTCGATGGCGCGACCCTCGACGCCCGCTTCACGAATCCCGCGGTCGACTCGGACGGCGGTCCCATCTCGATCGTCGCGAACCGCCTCGACCCGGAGGACCGCCAACTCCGTTCGGTCGACGTCGTCGACGACATGTCGCCGGACGCCCAGGGCGGCGTCATCGCGATGAGCGGCGCGAACGACGTCCGGACCGAAGGCGGACTGCTCACGATCGGCAGCGCGACCACGCGAAGCGTCAGCCTGGAAGGCACGTTCGACACGACCGGCGGCGACGACGGTGAGAACGGCCTCCTCGCGGTCTTCGCCGGAGACCGCAGCGGAATCGACACCGACGACGATCTCTACGGGAACGGAGAGATCACGATCGGCGGAAGCACGCCGACCACGCTCGCCGCCGCCGGCATCACGCTGCGCGCACGAGACGTCGTCACCAGCACGAACGCGGGCGCCGCCGCAGTCCAGATCCTCGCGAGTGGCGAGAGCCTCCAGTCGCTCCCCTTCGCGATCGTCGGCGCGCAGGACGACGTCAACGACGGGGACGACGCCTTCGTCACTTCGGGCACGCTCCAGATCGACGCGGAGCGGCAGGCGTCCTTCGCCCGAAACACGCTGCTGGCCGCCGAGACCTTCGATCTGAACGTCGCGATCGACCCGACTGCGCTGACCCTGGAAGAACAGGGGACCATGCCCCCCACTGGCTTCGACCCGGACGTCCGCCTCGTCTTCGACGGATCCGGCGGCGCGAACGCGGCCGGGGGTGTCCGCATCCAGGCGGACTCGGTCTCGATCGAGACCGCGCCGGTCCTGGCGGTCACCTCGGATCTCGCCGACCCGGTCGACGACCGCGAGACGGAGCTCGCTCGAGAGGCCGGCGCGAACTACGAAGGCTTGCAGCTACGCGACTTCTCCGGCGCGCTCCGTCCCGAAGCGGTCACGATCACGCAGGCGGAAGCGTTCGCGGTGACGAGCGCGGCCGCGACCGGGGACAACGAGATCTTCTTCGGCGGTCGGTCCGGTGGCGCGGGCGCCGGAGGCGTCTTCGACACGGCGCAGATCGGCGCCGACGGCCAGCGGATCACGCTGACGAGCGAGTCCGGAACGCTCACGATCGAGGATGCCGCCGGCCTGAACGACGACGCGGGGCGAACGCCCGGCGCGGACGCCGGCGCCAGCTGGGTCACGCTGAACGGCGGGCTCCTGCTCGACTCCCAGCTCCCGGCCCCGGCGGTCGACTTCTCGTCGATCGTGAACCCCTTCGACGTGGCCAGCCTCGCGGTCACGTCCCCGCGCAGCTTCACGATCGACACGAGCGTGACCGGCGCGATCCTGGACGCCGACGAACTCTCCTTCACGGCGGGACGCCAGACGGGCATCGAGCAATCCGGCTTCGACGTCGGCCAGCTCGGCGGGACCCTCGAGGTCCAGGCCGGGCTGACCCTCGCGGCGACGGACGTCCTGTCGCTCCACGCGGGGGCGACCGGCTTCGGCGATCTCGAATTCGATTCGACCGGCGCGCCGATCCGGCTGCAGGCGAACTCGATCGCACTCCGAGCGGGGGCCGGCGGCGAGACCGAGGGAAGCGAGGCCGAGGGCCGCTCGGCCATCGTCGGCCTCGCGGCGACGGCCGCGACGCCGATCGAGCTCCGCGACGGGGCCGGCGGTGCGTTCGTCGCCGACGGGACCGAGAAGTCCTTCTCGTTCCGACAAGACGCGGCGATCGATGCGGCGACCCATCTCCCCACGATCGACCAGTTCGGAATCACGATCGGCAACGGCTTCGGACTCGACGACGAGCGCGTCGACTATGCGCTCCAGTCCGATTTCGGCGCAATCGACCTGTCGACCGGCGGTTTCGATGCCTCGCAGTTCCGGGACGTCGACATCACGCTGATCGGCCGCGAGACCGGGAGCGGCGACGCGATCCAGCTGCCGGCGGGATTCGTCTTCGACGGGCGCCACGTGACCCTCGGCGGCGCCACCCGCTTCCTGTACACGACGGAGCTCGCCGACGCCTTCGCGCCGGCGGGAACCGACGCCGACGGCAAAGAGCTCACCCTTCGCGCCGGCTCCCAGGGCGTCGGAAGCCTGACCTTCCAGAGCGGCGTCGTCGTCCGGGCCCCGCACATCCGACTGGTCTCCGGCGACGGCTCCAGCGGCAGTACGGGCTCCCGGGTCTCGGTCAGCGGCGCGACCTTCGACCTGACGGACGATCCGGCCGCCGGTTCGGGTCGAAGCTTCGTGTTCCAGGAAGACCAGACCTTCTCGGAAAGCGACCTCCCGGACCGCGACCAGTTCGTCGAATCAGGCGGCGCGCCGGTCCTGCCGTCGATCCTCGTGATCCGCAACGACGCCGGCGCGATCGACTGGCGCAACCCCGACTTCACCGACCTGCCCCTCGATCTGGATTCGGGTGCCGGGCGGCTCGTCCTCGAAGCGGAGGTGATCACGCTCCGCGCGACCCTCTCGGACAGCGACCTGGTGCTCACGTCGGATACCGGCGCCCTCGCGAATCTTCGCCTCCGCCTGCGCGCGAACGATCTCGACCTGATCGCCACCGGGAACGAGGACGCGGGCTTCGGACGACTCCTCGCGGGCGAGCGAGCCGGCGATACGACCGGTGCGATCCCCGCCGGCGGCGACGACACCTTCGACGACGAACGCCTGCTGATCGAAGCCTTCCAGGCGGACGCCGACGCGACGACCCGGAACCTGAGCGACCTCGCTGCCACGGAAGCCGACCCCGACGTCTTCGACCTCGCGATCGGACGCGGCCCCGAGAGCATCCTCGTCGACGTGGACGGTCAGATCACCGGCGACGAGCTCTTCGAGAGCTTCAACGTCGGCGGTCACCTCGGCCGTGGACCGACCGACGATGCCTTCGGCGACGACGACCCGACCGACCTCTTCCTCTTCACGAGCTTCGACAGCGACGACGACGACCCGCTGGACCCGACGTTCGCCGCGATCACCTTCGGCGCCAACAACGTCACGGGGAGCAACCTCTTCATCGGCAACGAGTTCACCCCGATCGAAGACGAAGTCTTCCTCGAAACAGGCGCGTACGAGTTCGGCAGCGTCTCGATCTTCACCGAGGGGAGCATCGTCCTCCGGCCCGATACGGACATCGATGCCGAGTCCATCGTGCTCGAGGCCGGCTTCCTCGAACAACAGCCCTTCGACGAGATCAACGACGAGAACCCGATGGGTGATCTGATCTTCGAGACCTCGGGAGCGGCCGCCTCGGAGCTGACCGCCCGACGGATCGCCCTTCGCGCCGGCAATCTGCGAGACGGCCCGCCCTTCCGTGTCACGAACCGGGACTTCGATGGGGACGGCGAACGGGATCCGCTGGTCGACGAGACCCCCGCCGACGACTTCCGGGCCGAGATCGACTTCAGCGGGCTCGAGTCCATCTCCGTCCGCGCAGGCGACGGTGAAGGCGACGGCGACACCTCTCTGACCGTTTCGTCGACGGCGGACCTCGACACCGAGCCGATCGTCGCCGCGCTGAACGCGGGCACCGGCCGCTTCGGCCGCGTCGAGCTCGCCTCGGTCCAGGCGGAGACCACGGTCGCGGACGCCGGCGGTCTGGTCGCGCTCGACGTCCTCGCGAATTCCGCCGAAACCCTCTCGCTCGGCTCCGACGAGGAAGACGCGAGCCTGCGCATCGTCCTGGGCGCGGGAACCGCTCCCGCTCCCTTCTCGACCGCCGCCGGCTTCGGGGGCACCGTCGAGCTCCGCTCGAACGACATCACGATCGATGCGACCGGCGCGGGCGTGCAGCTCCAGCTCGACGACCCGAACCTGCGGATCGTCAGCCGCGCGCTTCGCAGCGACTTCGACGACGTGGACGAACTCGGCCGTGTCGCGAGCGACCCCGACGTGCTCGAACGCTCGCGTTTCACCCTCATCCAGGACAACGACTTCTCGACGACGACGCTGCCGCGCCTCGATCGCTACTTCCGCCGCGGCTTCGCCTTCGGCTCGTCGGAGCTCGAGACCGACCGCCGCGTGGATCTCCGCTTCGTCGAGATCCGACTCCAGACGGACGACGACCTCGTCTTCACCGACGACCTCCGCAACGGCGTGATCGGATCGAACCTCGTGCTGGAGACCACCGGGCCGGGCGGCGTGCTCGACCTCGCGCTCACGGACTTCCGCCCCGGCATCTCGAACTACGCCTTCGAGTCGCTCACCGACGTCGAAAACGCCAACAACGCCGCGATCGAGCTCGCCTCCTTCCAGATCGCCGGCTTCGACGAGGTCACGGTCCCCGACTTCGCCCCGACCCTCGCGGCCCCGAACGGCGCCCCCCCGACCTCCGACTCGATCGACTTCACGGTCGAGACGACGGGCGACCAGCTCTGGGACACCGACGTGCGTCTCGCCGGCACCCTCGACGTCGTCGGCCGGGATCTGACCTTCGGCGGCGACGTCTTCCGTGACGGGGGTGCCCCGATCGGGGCCGGCCTCGTCGTCCAGACCCGCGGCCAGGTCTTCTTCGAAGGGGATCTCGGCTTCGACAACGACACCGGCACGCCCACCAACGGCAGCACGCCCGCCGAGCGACTCGCGTTCCTCCATGTCCTCTTCGACGACGCCGACGACGCCGACGGCCGGGTGCAGTTCGGTCGGCGCATCGACGACGACAACGGAAACGGGATCGACGACCAGCAAGACATCCTGGACGAGGGAATGGGCGATCCCGACTTCGAGCTCCCCGGCGATCGCGACACGATCGCCGAGACGCCGATCGACGAAGACCGCTTCGTCTTCGTCGAGGGCGACACCGTCTTCGCGAGCCTCGCTCTGAGCGAACCGGGCGACCCGACCGAGGCCGACGCCGATCCGGCGGAGGACTTCCGGAGCGCGATTGCCGGCGCCGTCGGTCTCGACGCCATCGAGAGCGTCCTGACCGGCTTCCGGGAAGACGGCGTCGGCCGCGAGGACACGTCCCCGCTCGCGACGATCGGCCAGGGCGCCGGCAACCTCACGTTCCGCAGCACGGGTGGCGGGTCCTTCGTGATGGCCTCCGGCGAACGCCTCGCCGTCGCGGGGGACCTCCGGATCGACCACGCGGGTCAGGCGGTCACGCTCGGGGACGTCGCCGCGGGCGGCGCGAACGGCATCACCGTCGTCGCCAACGAGATCGGCCTCGTCCGGCGCAACGCCGGGGTGACCTTCCTCCCGAACGGCGCGTCGACCCAGGACGGCGGCCCGGTCATCGTCGCGAACGCCCTGGACTTCGGCGGCGTCACGCCGAGCGCGATCGGTCGCGGAAAGCAGATCGGCTTCGGCCTGCCGGATCCCTTCGACCCCGCGCTGCCCGCCTTCCTCTCGCGCTTCCCCGCCGCGGCGATCTCGGCCGACGGCACGGGTCTCGACGCCTCCGATTTCCGCTTCACACGGGGGTCGAGCCTGCTCGACCAGGTCGCCGCGCCGATTCCCCTCGGCGCCTCGCGCTCCGAGCTGACGGGCGCGATTCCGCCTCACGATCGGGCTCGAGCCGACCGGAAGCGGCGCGACCTCCCTCCGCTCCAGAATCCGGAGCGGATGGCCGAGCTCGGCGTCGATGCGCGGGAGACCCCGGTCGAGACCCTGGTCGCTCGCCTCGAGGGGGGTGCCATCCTCGACGACACCGGTCAGTACCCGAAGGACGGCAACGTCCCGGTCACCGACAGCCGACTGAACCCGACGGACGCCGAGGCGGCGATCGCGCTCTACGAATCGCTCTTCGGGAGCGAAGGCGAGCGGGCCCCGGAGGTCAAGGCGGTCCTGCAGGACGCGCTCGACCGATACCGGGCACAGACCCGCTCGCGACGGATCGTCGGCTTCGAGCTGCGCCGCTTCGTGAAGAACCGGCCGAGCACGCTGCTCGAGGCCTACGGGACCCTCGATCAGCTCGACGCCCTCTTCCGCTACCACCGCCGACTCGGCCTCTCCCGGGGCGAGTTCCGGGTGATCCAGCGGGAATGGCTCGAGGCCATCCAGCCCGAGGGCATCACCCTCGACGAGCTGTCCGAGGCGATCCACCCGTCGCGCTACGTCCGCGGCTCGGACATTCTCGACATCTTCGGACGCTAGGCCTCGACGGAATCGGGCCGTCCGATCGTGGGACGCTCGGCCCCAACCGGATCGGGCCGTCCGGTCGTGGGACGCTCGGCCCCAACGGGATCGGTTCGTTGGAGCGTCGGACGCGGAAACGGGAACGGGCCCGTCGGGACGCGACGGCGCCGACCGTCGCGCCCGGGATCCGGCTACCAGACCTCGACTTCGCCGAGCGACTCGAGCTGGGGGACGATCTCGGCCGCGGGGCCGAGCACGACGATCGCGGCGCGATCCGGGGCCAGCCGTTTGCGCGTGACCGCGTGCACGGTCTCGAGGTCGACCGCACGGAGCCGTCCGCGATAGGTGTCCAGGGAATCGTCGGGCAGGCCGTGCACCTCGAGATCGACGAGGGACGAGAGGACCGACTGGCTGGTCTCGAGCGAGAGCCCGAACCGTCCGACGTTGTACGAGACGAACTTCGCGAGCTCTTCCGGCGAGACGGGCCGGGTCTCCCGGATCGCCGACATCTCCGCGAGGACGAGATCCACCACGCGGCGGACCTGATCCTTGCGCGTGAAGGTCGAGATCGAGAAGGGTCCCGGAACCGCGCGCAACGAGAAGCCCGAGCCGATTCCGTAGGTCAGCCCCTCGTCGGACCGGATCTTCTTCATCAGACGCGAGGAGAAACCGCTGCCTCCGAGCGCGTCGTTCATCAGGTCGAGGGGGATCCGCTCGGGCTCGGTTCGCGCGATGCCTTCGTGGGCGACGATGATCCGGGCCTGGCCGAGCTCGGGCTTGTCCACCACGACGATCCGCCGGGCCTCCGGCGCGCGCTCCGGGGTCGGCGGCGTCTTCGGCGGCACCGGGCCCGACTCGAGGCCGCCGAAGAGCGCCTCGACCTCCGCGACGAGGACCTCGGCGTCGATGTCCCCGACGGCCCAGAAGATCGCGTTCGAAGGAACGAGTCGGTCGGTCCAGTAGGCCATCACGTCGTCGAGGGTCAGCGCGGCGATCGTCTCCTCGGTTCCGGCGCGCGGAACGCCGTAGCGATGGTCCTCGTAGAGCGCCCGGATCGCGTTCCACCGGATCAGCGTGGCCGGATCGTCCTGCGCCGACACCAGGCCCGCGCGATGTTCCGCGACGGCCTTCGCGAACTCGCCTTCGTCGAAGCGCGGACGAAGCGCCACGTCGCCGAGGATCTCCATCAGGAGCTCCCGGGTCTCGGCGAGTCCCGCGAGCGAGATCCCCGTCGTGTCCCAGCCGGCGTCGACCGAGAGCGACGCTCCGGCGTCCTCGACGACCTTCGCCAGCTCGAGGACGTCGCGATCACCGGCACCGCGCTGGAGCACTTCACTCGTGATCGCAGCCACCCCGGCCTTCCCGGGCGGAACACTCCCGGCCCCGCGGCGAAGCTCGAGGCCGAGCGCGACTCGCGGCAGGTGGTGGTCTTCGAGGATCAGGATCGTGAGCCCGTTCTCGAGGGTCGCCCGGTGGAGCGCACCGGCCTCGACGATCGGACCTTCCGCGGGCGGCGGCGGCGGCAGCTCCCAGGCCGGCGGCGGAGCGCCGCCCAGGGCCGGCGGGAGGCTCGCGCAGCCCGAGAGCGCGAGCGGGGCCAGCAGGGACAGGGACGTCGCCCGGAGGAGCTTGCGCGCCGTTCGCTTCATCGGGCACCCCCTTCGTTCACCGCGATTTCTTCTTCGGTCGCTCCCGGCATCTCGACGGGCGGCGCCATGACGCGGACGACGTTCCGTCCGGAATCCGTCAGGTAGGTCGCGACGACGCGCTGGACGTCCTCCGCATCGACCGCACGGATCGCCGCGATCCGCTCGGAGAGGGGCCGAACGCGCCCGAAGGTCACGATCTCGCGGCCGAGCCGGCTCGCCATCGCGTGGTTCGTCGCGAAGCGGTTGATGAGGGAGACCTCCATCTGCCGCTTCGCCCGGTTCACTTCCTCGTCGGTCACACCCTCCCGGGCGACCTTCGCGATCTCGGCCATGAAGGCCGCTTCGAGGGTCTCGAGGTCGACGCCCGGCCGCGCACCGGCGGAGGCGTAGAACATGCCAGCGTCGGTCATCTCCCAGTAGCTGCCGTGGGCGTAGAGGGCGATCTCCTTGTCGTAGACGAGAGAGCGATAGAGGCGACTGGAGCGCCCGCCCGACAGGATCTGGCTCGCGACGTCGAGGGCCTCGCCGTCCTCGTGGCCCGTGGGCGGCGTATGCCAACCCGCGAACAGCAGCGGGAGCTGTGCCTCGAAGTAGACGTCGGAGCGACGCTCGCCGCGCTGGGGAACGACCGTCGTCGGGTTGCGCGGAATCGCCGGCGCGCTCGGCAGCCGCCCGAAGGCGCGCTCGATGTGCGCGAGGGTCGGTTCGGTCTCGAAGTCGCCGACGATCACGAGCGTCAGGTTGTTGGCGGCATAGTAGGTGTCGAAGAAGGCCTGACAGGCTTCGACGGTCACCTGCTCGACGTCGGTCCGCCAACCGATCGTGGGCCAGCGGTAGGGATGCGCCTTCCAGACCAGCGCCGCGAGCGCCTCGAAGCCTCGACCGTCCGGGGTGTCCTCGGTCCGGAGCCGGCGCTCCTCGAGGACGACCTCCCGCTCGCTCTCGAGGGTCTCGTCGTCGATCACCAGGTTGAGGAAGCGCTCCGCCTCGAGGTCGATCACGAGGGGCAGGGACTCCGACGTCACGTCCTCGTGGTAGACCGTCACGTCCCGGCTCGTGTAGGCGTTGATCCGCCCGCCGCGCTCGTTGATGAGCTGGGCGTGGACCTCCTCCCCGATGTTCTCGGAGCCCTTGAACATCATGTGTTCGAAGAGGTGGGCGATCCCGGTATGGAAGGACTCGTCCGCGGAGCCGGCGTCCACCCAGAGCTGGACCGCCACCACCGGCGTCCGATGATCCTCGAGCAGCACGACCCGGAACCCGTTGTCCAGCCGCGTCTCGAACATCGCCTCGGCCGGATCCGCCACGGCGGACGACGTGGCCTGCTCGGCCACCGGATCGACAGTCGCCTCGCCGCTCGCATGAGCGCCCGGAGAAGCGAGCAATCCGGCCGCGGAAAAGAGCGCAGCCGCGCGCGCAGCGCGGCCGACGATCGATGGCCGGGAGAATCGCGCGGCCACCCCCAGCCGTGCGAAGAGACCCTCGAGAGGGCGTGCTCGGTCCGTCATGGCCGGGACCGTATCGATTGCGCCCGGAAGTGTCGAGGATGAGCCGGCCCACGGACGAATCCGCGACGAAGGAAGCCGTGCTGGAAAACGGCTAATCTGGGGCGCCCCCCTCCCGGAGAGCGGGAACGAGGAACCGGACGAATGAGCGCTGCCATCGAAGAGACCGACGATCAGATGCGTGCCCTGCTCCACGACGCGAAGACGATCGCCGTCGTCGGCGCGAAGGACGACGCGGCGGAGGACGCCTACCGCATCCCGCTCTACATGCAGCAGGCCGGCTACCGGATCGTGCCGGTGAATCCGAAGCTCGAATCGACGCTCGGTGAGGAATGTCATGCGGATCTCCGCACGGTCGACGCGGAGGTCGACATCGTGAACCTCTTCCGGGCGTCCGAGCACGTCCTCGGCCACGTGGACGAGATCCTGGCCCTCGAGCCGCGGCCGCGGGCGGTCTGGATGCAGCTCGGGATCCACAACGGCGAAGCGGCCCAGCGCCTCCGCGAGGCGGGAATCGGCGTGATCCAGGACCGCTGCATCATGGTCGACCACCGCCGATTGCTCGGCGCGAGCAACTGAGAGCGGCTGGGATGGCGCGCGGCGACGGGGACCGGCTCGTCTACTCGAGCGAGCAGGGACGGATGTGCCCCGAATGCGGCCGGACCGAGGCCCGCTGCCGCTGTCGCGGCAAGGGCGCGCGTGCGCGGATCAAGGCCCGCGAGGAGGCGGCCGCTGCCGAGAAGAGCGACGGCATCGTTCGCGTCGGGCGCTCGACCAAGGGTCGCAAGGGCAAGACCGTCTCGACCGTGACCGGCGTGCCGGTCGACGCCGACGCGCTTCGCAGCCTCGCCGGCGATCTGAAGCGCAAGTGTGGAACCGGCGGTGCCCTCAAGGACGGCGTGATCGAGATCCAGGGCGACCACCGGGACACGCTGGTCGCGGAGCTCGAGGCGCGCGGCTTCCAGGTCAAGAAGGCCGGTGGGTAGCCCGAACCGCCGAGCCGTCTACGCGTCGCTCACCGGACGCGTCGATTCCTTGACGTCGTAGCGATCGATCCGGCGCGACCACCAGAGCATGGCGAGGAGGTCGAGCCAGACCACCGCCAGCCGGGACCCGACCGAGTAGCTCGACGTGCCGTGTCGCCGCGGGCGATGCGCGACGGGCCGTTCGATGACCCTCGCGCCCTCCATCTTCAGCATGGAGGGCAGGAAGCGGTGCCCGCCGCGGAAGAGCTTGACCCTCGACAGGGGGCCGGCGCGCATCACGCGCAACGAACAGCCGATGTCGCTCAGCCCGTCCCCGAGCAGCCTCCCGCGAACGGCGTTCGCGATCCGGGACGCGATCCGCGTGCTCCACACGTCCTGCCGATCGACCCGGACACCACACACGCAGTCCGCACCCGGGAGCGCCGCGAGCAGGTCCGGAAGATCCGCCGGATCGTTCTGCCCGTCCGCGTCGAGGGTCGCCACGACCTCGCCGCGCGCTGCCCGGAAGCCGGCCTCGAGCGCCGCCGACTGCCCGGCGTGCGGGGTGACGCGCAGCAGGCGGATCCGCGGGTCGCGCGCCGCCAGCCCCTCGAGAATCGAGGGCCCGTCGTCCCGGCTCGCATCGTCCACGAAGATCCACTCGATCGGCCGATCGAACGGATCGAGCGCGTCGCAGAGCTCCTCGTAGACCCCGGTCAGGGAAGGCGCTTCGTCGCGAAAGGGAACGACCACCGAGAGCCACGGTGTCTCGGTCATGCGCCACTTCCTTCGACCCGGGAAGAAGCTCGTCTCACCCGTCGTCCCGCGTGAGCGCGAAGTAGCTGCCGAGCTCCTGGCCCTTGCGCGCGGCGGAGCCGATCGTGACGTGCTCGGAGACGCGGCGGACGCGGTCGACCATGAAGCCGTACACGAAGCGGGACAGACCTCGTTCGTTCGAACGCACCTCGGGCCAGTCTTCGGGTCGGGCCTCGGGCAGCTGGTTGTAGTCGACCAGGACCTCGCGCGTGTTCTCGTCCTCGACCGCCACGAAGTAGCCGGGACCGGTCACGAAGGCCATCGCCTGGAAGTTGTAGCCCGCCAGTCGATCGGGCTTGGCGGCGTCGGTGCCCGGAAGCCGGCAGAAGCGCTTCTCGAAGACCCGAAACGCGGGCAGGGTGTTGAGGCCCAGGTGCCGGACCTCCTCGAGATCGGCGCGCTCGGGAGAAACGAGATCCGCGAGCCCGACCGGCGCGTAGCCCTCGACCTTGCGGTAGAGGTCGCGCTGTTCTCGCCGGCCCAGGCGCCGAACGAGGCCGACACGCAGGTCCGCCGACAGTCCATCGAAGAGCGCGGCGATCCCGCCGGGCCCGACCCCGGCGTCCCCGACCTGGCGACGAAAGGCCTCGTGCACCTCCTCGAGGGTGTTCGCATCGGCGGACTGGGCCACGGTCGCTTCTCCTGCGCGGGCGACGTCTCGCCGGCGATCGTTCGACGTCGAGGGTACCGTCGAACGCGTCTTGGATCCCGCCGACCCGCCCCGCCCTTTCGAAGCCCGGAATCCCCCTTTCCCGTTCCGGTCCGGCCTGGCCGTCGTCCTCGCGTCGGCGGCGGCGCTCTATCTCACGGGGCTCGGCTGGACCGACCTGTGGGCACCGGACGAGCCACGCTATGCGGCGATCGCCGAGGAGCTGCGGTCGATGCGGCACGGGTTCGGCGGCCTCTTTCTGCTCCACTTGAACGACGCGGTCTACACCCAGAAGCCGCCGCTGTGGTTCTGGCTGGCGGCCCTGGCAGGGGGATGGGAGTGCCGGGTCGACGAGGTCGCCGCGCGACTGCCGTCCGCCTTCGCCGCGCTCGCGAGCCTCGGCCTGACGGCCTGGATCGGTCGCGCACTCCGGCTTTCGTCGCGGACCGCCCTGATCGCGACGGCCGTCCTCGCGACGAGCTACCGGTTCGTCTTCGTGGCCCGGCGCGCCCAGCTCGACGGCGTCCTGACCACCTGCCTCCTCGTCGCGACGGCGCTCTTCCTCTGGCTCGACCGCGACCCGTCCGCGCGCCGTCCGACCTGGGCAATCGCGACGCTCCACCTCGCCCTCGGCGCGGGAGCCCTCACCAAGGGACCCGTCGCGTGGCTCCCGCTCGCCATCTTCGCCGCCTTCCTGGCCTGGGAAGGACGCCTGCGGGACCTGCGGCGGATCACGCCGGCCTGGGCCTTCACGCTCTCGGTCGGACCGCTGGCGCTCTGGGCGGGGCTCGCCGTCGCGATGGCCCCGCCCGGCTATTTCGACGAGGCGATCGTGGACAACGTCGTCGGCCGCTTCTTCGCCGGGACGTCCCACGCCCGCCCCTTCTACTACTTCCTGGTCCAGCTCCCGATCGAATTCCTCCCCTGGAGCGTGGCGCTCCCACTCGGCCTGCTCTGGCTCCACCGCACCTCGAAGGAGGCCTCCGCCGACCCGTCCAGCAACCGGGCGGCGCGTTTCCTGATCTGCTGGATCGGACTGCCCTTCCTGTTCTTCTCCCTGTCGGCGGGCAAGCGGGGCCTCTACCTGCTCCCGATCCTGCCCGCGCTCTCGATCGCGACCGCTGCCGGCCTCGATCGGGCGCTGCGCCAGCGCCGGACCGACGCGGTCGTTCTCGGCGGAAGGCTCTTCGCCGGCCTCGCCGCCGTCGCCCTCGCCCAGGCCGCGCTCTTCGTGGGCCTCGGCCCGCTCGTCCTGGATGCGCACAAGTCGCCGCGCCCCATCGCGGCGGGGGCACGGGCCGAGATCCGATCGGGCGAGGTCCTCGGGGTCTACCGACTCGCTCCGCTGGAGCCCGCCCTCACGTACTACGGCGCCGGCCAGGTCGTCCCGATCGCCGACGAGTCGGCGCTGTCGGCCTTTCTCGAGGCCCGACGGGGCCCCGTGGTGCTGCGAACCCGCGATTTCGCGGCGCTCTCCGGATCGCTCCCGCTGACCGAGGTCACCGGGTTCCGGGACGGTGAGCGTGCGCTCAGCCTCGCACGCGGCGCGGCCGCGCTTGCCCCGCGGGACGCGGGTTCTTCCGTACCGGATTCTCCCCGAGTGAGCCCCGGCGAACGCACCAGATCCCCGTATGCCCTCGCAATTCCACCGTTTTCGGGAACACCCGCCCTGCCGCCGGGAGCCCACCTCCGCTACTCTGCCCGCGGTCCGGATCCCCGCTGACCCCCGTTCTCTCCTCCGACCCGGAAGCCTCCGAGCACACGACACTGGCGCCGCCAGATCGTCCTCCAGAGCCCTCCCGGTCCGTCGAGCGCGCGGGTTGACGGGAGGTCAGGTGCCGGGAAAGGTCCGCCTGCCCGCCCAGTGTCGCCCCGCGACGACTGCGCGGCCGGGCCGACCGACTCGTGCGAGGAGGGAGACCGACGCGACGAAGAGGTGTGGCGGGCGCAGCGAATGAACGGATGCGCCGCCCGACCCCGTCCCGTCCGATCCCCGGTGCGAGCCCGAAGGCCACCGCAGGGCCAGCTGAAAGCAACCGGGACCCGCTGACCGCAGGCGGGGTGAGCAGAGGAGATCAAGACATGTCGGAAACCGCAGAACTCCGCGTCGGAGACAAGACGCTCGAATTGAACGTGATCGAAGGAAGCGAGGGCGAAAAGGGCATCGACATCACGAAGCTCCGCGCCCAGACCGGCTACATCACCCTCGATCCCGGCTACGCGAACTCGGGGTCCTGCCAGAGTGCCATCACCTTCATCGACGGAGAGGAAGGCATCCTCCGCTACCGCGGCATCCCGATCGAGGAGCTCGCCGAGAACTCGAACTTCATGGAGGTCAGCTACCTCCTGGTCAACGGCCATCTTCCGACCACCGACGAGCTCGCGACGTTCGAGAACACCATCAGCCGCCACACGATGCTCCACGAGGACCTCAAGCTGATGTTCAACGCGCTGCCGAAGGACGCGCACCCGATGGCGGCGTGTTCGACGATGGTCGGCGCCCTCTCCACCTTCTACCCGGATTCCCTGGATCCCCGGGACGACCAGGAGGTCGAGATCTCCGTCCACCGCCTGATCGCGAAGCTGCCGACACTGGCGGCCTACGCGTACAACCATTCGATCGGGCAGCCCTTCCTCTATCCGCTGAACGAGCTCGACTACGTCGGCAACTTCCTTCGCATGATGTTCGGCAACCCGTGTGAGGACTTCGAGGTCGACCCGGTCGTCCGGAACGCGCTCGACCTGCTCTTCATCCTCCATGCCGATCACGAGCAGAACTGCTCGACGTCGACCACGCGCCTCGTCGGCTCGTCGATGGTGAACCTCTTCGGGACGATCTCCGCCGCGATCAACGCGCTCTGGGGTCCGCTCCACGGCGGCGCCAACCAGGCGGTGATCGAGATGCTCGAGTCGATCCACGCCGAGGGCACGAGTGCGCGTGACTACCTCGAGCGAGCCAAGAGTGGCGACGAGAGCGCACGGCTGATGGGCTTCGGCCACCGCGTCTACAAGAACTACGACCCGCGCGCGAAGGTGATCAAGAAGGCCTGCGACGACGTCCTCGAGCGCATGGGCATCCACAGCCCCCTGCTCGAGATCGCCAAGGAGCTCGAGGAGATCACCCTCAAGGACGACTACTTCGTCGAGCGAAAGCTCTACCCGAACGTCGACTTCTACTCGGGCGTGATCTACAACGCGATCGGCACGCCGGCGAACATGTTCACCGCGATGTTCGCAATCGGTCGACTCCCGGGCTGGATCGCCCAGTGGAAGGAGCTCCACGACGATCCGGCGTTCAAGATCGGCCGCCCGCGCCAGATCTACACGGGGCCGACCAAGACGGCGTACGTGCCGATCGACAAGCGTTAGGCCGCAGCGCGCATGAGTCCTTCGAACGAGGCGCCGCGGGCCGAGCCCCGGCGCCTCGGTTCGTATACGACCGCCAAAGTCTGCAGGGGCCGCGTGGAGCGCCTCGAACAGCACGTCGCGAGGCTACGACGTGACGCAGCGCGCCTGGGGCTCCCGCTCCCCGACGCGCGGGAAGTCGAGCGGCTCTTCCTCACGACCGCACGCGTCGAGTTCGGCGGGAACGACGGGATCGTTCGCCTCGAGTGGTCCCACTTGCCCGGCGAGCCCCCGGAGCTCCTCGCGAAGCCGCGCGCGTTCAAACCATTGCCCGACCGCTGGCGCGCCGCGAGCTCGAAGAACGTCCATCCGGGTCGTGAGTTCCGCGCGAACACCAAGTACGTCGACGTGACGACCTACGATCTCGGGCGCGAGGAAGTCGCCGCGAACGACATCGAGGAGGTCCTCCTCTTCGACGGAGACGGGTTCCTGGTCGAAGGGGGCCACTCCAACTTCGTCGTCGTGACCGAGTCGGGCGACCTCGTGACGCCCGACTTCGACCTGGGCGGGGTCGAGGGCCTGGGCCTCGCGGTCCTGCGCCACGGCCGCCCCGAGCTCGGCTTCGCGCGCCTCGACCGGGCCGCGCTGACCCGCGCGCGGGAGGTGATGAGCGTCAACGCCGTTCGCGGGGTGGTGCCGATCGTCGCGATCGACGGGCGTCCCGTGGGCTCGGGCGCGCCCGGACCCACGTCGCACCGCCTGCAGGCAGTCTTCGGTCGACGCTGAAGCCCGCCCCGGCAGCGGAGCCCCTGCACCAGAGGCGGCCGCGCCTGTGCGACACCTGCCTTGCACCGGAGGCGGCCGCGCTGGTGTGACACCTGCCTTGCACCGGAGGCCGCCGCGCCGGTGTGACGCGTTCCTTGCACCGGATGCCGCCGCGCCGGTGCGAGCGGCGGCGACATCCGGTCGGTGGTTCAGGAGCGATCGGGGTCGCGGACCCTGCGGGCTCGGCGGGAGGCCTGACCCACGACGACCGTACCCAGGCCGAAGAGCAGCGCTGCGCTCGGCTCGGGCACCGCATTCGAAGGCCGGATCGGCGGGCGCCGGCCCGGCAGATTCGGCAGATCCGGCAGCGCGATCGGGAACTCGAACGACGGCCGATCGTCGCTCCCTCCCCCGCCACGCGGAGGCGGCCACGAAGGAGCGGGCAGCTGCGGCAGCTCGATCGACGGCAGCTCGAACCGCCATCCGTCGCCGCCCGGCCGCTCGAGCACGATCGTGAACGAGTCGTCCCCGTCCTGATTCAGGGAGAAGTGGTTCCCTGGATTCCACTGTGCGGCCGCAGGGGTCGCTGCGAACAGCAACACGACCGCGACCGCGAGCCCAAGCGGGCCCATGGTTCTCGACATCTCCATCTCAAGGTCTCCACCGTCCGGCGAGCCGAACGGTCCAGGACGCCCAGAGGCGTCGGGTTCCCTCGCTTCAATGGAGTGGGTGCCCGAAATCGGAGATCGGATGCAGAAAATCGGTTCCGAACCGGCAGATCGGTGAATGCCGAGCGGCGAGCCGCCCGCAGGGCGGCGCGCGGGCGCGGCTAGTGCAGCGCTTCCTTCGAGCCGAAGACGCTGGTCAGCACTTCCTTCACGGAGAGCGGACCGATCCCGGGCGTGACCTCGAGCATGCGCTGCTCGAACTCGGGGGCCTCGGCGGTCGGGAATTCCTCGCAGAACTCACCGAAGATCCGCACCAGCACCTCGGCGGCGCGGGTGGCGTCGACGTCGGACAGATAGAGCACGGCTCGCTCGCGGGTCATGCGGAATATCTGATCCTCGACGCGCAGAGCGCTCTCGAGGTAGGCGAGATAGTCCGGGAAGAGCAGGTCGCCCTCCTGGGCGGCAACGCCCACCACGACCGAGCTCACGGAGTGGGACTCCGCCAGCTCGGAGACGCGCGCAATCATCTGTGAAAGCTTGCGCGGGTCGTCGTTGATCTCTCGAGTCATCTGGGCTTGCACCATAACAGTCTCCGTATCGACGCCGAAGGGGAAGGACTGAAGGCTGGATCCCCGGCAGACCCGAGCGGCCTGGTCCCGCGGGGAAACACGTCCTCGATCCCGGCGAGGCCGTCCTGCAACGAAGCGCACCAGGCGACCCGAGGCTCCCTCTCCTAGAGTCCTCGCGCCCGCAGCGCGCAACCTGCCCGGGAGAGTCCCCTTGGCCGCCCCGTCCGTGTCCCTGTCCAGCGAATCCCTCACGGCCCGCCGTCTCGCATCGGGCTTCGTCGCCCTCGCGGGCGTGACCTACGTCCTGATCGTCTTCGGCGCTCTCGTCCGGGCGAACGGGGCCGGTCTCGCCTGCCCCGACTGGCCCCTCTGCTTCGGCGAGGTCATCCCCGCCTTCGACGTCGGCGTGGCCTTCGAATGGGGTCACCGTGCCCTCGCGGGCAGCGTGGGCCTCGTCTTCCTCGCCCTCGGAATCGCGACCCTGCGGCTCCCCAGCCTCGGCCCTGCCATGCGGGGCGGGCTCGCAGTCGCCGCGCTCCTGCTCGCCACGCAGATCGTCCTCGGCGGCCTGACGGTGCTGGAGCTCCTCGCTCGCTGGACGGTGACTTCCCATCTCGTCACGGGGAACGCCTTCGCACTCGCGGTCGTGCTCCTCGCTCGCCGCCTCTTCCGTCTCTCCGCCGACGGCCCGCCGACATCCCCGATCGCGCCGAAGGCAGACCGCACCCAGCGCGCCTTCGTCTCGATCTCCGCCGCCTTGCTGGTTGCCCAGATCGTCCTCGGCGGCCTCGTCTCGTCGAGCTACGCGGGCCTCGTCTGCCCGGACTGGCCGACCTGCATGAACGGCGAGTACTTCCCGACCTGGTCGGGCATCCAGGGCCTCCACCTCTTCCACCGCACCGTCGGCTACGGCGTGGTCGTCGCGCTGATCGCGACCGCCTGGGTCGTCCGCGCCCACGCGGGCTCGCGACGCTGGCTCGCGATCGCCGCCGTCTTCGCCGGCGCCCAGGTCTGCGTCGGGATCGCGAACGTGCTGCTCCGGCTGCCGGTCGAGGTCACCGCCGCCCACTCCGCGCTCGCCGCCGGCCTCGTCTGCACCGTCGGCGTCGGGTTTCGCGAGGTCTGGCGCGGCGCCCACGCCTGAGCCCGCGACGGGTCGGGCGCGCCCTGGCGACGCCGGAGACCGGCGCCCGGCGCGGCGCGATGCTACATCCCTCTCGCCCCGGAACCGGGCCCCGCGTCAGAGGCGCCGGGATCACGAGGAGAGACGATGCGACCCCATCAGATCATCGGCGCGATGAGCCCCGAGGAGTTCGCGAAGATCATGGGGGCGATCGAGGCGGAGTCGCCCGAAGCCATCCAGAGCACGACGATCGCCGCGGCGCAGGTCCTCAAATTCCGGCCGAAGTTCCTGCTCAAGCAGCCGCCGGCCAAGCGGCTGGGCTCCGTGAAGGGCGCGCTCTCCCGCGTGACGGCGGCGAGCCTCGCCGAAGAGCTGCTGGCGGTCTACTTCCTGAAATGCCGCCTCGAGCTGCTCACCGAGTGGCTCGACCTCATGGGGCTCGAGCACGAGGACGGCATCCTGACGCAGGAGGAGATCCCGACGCCGGAAGCGGACGCGCTGAAGGCGAACGTGGACACGTTCCTGGGCGGCGACGATCCCGATGAGCGCAAGCTGCTCCTCGAGGTCTTCAACGCGCAGACGGCCATCGAATGGCCCGCGCTGGGCGAGCTGCTGGCCGGATAGCGACGGCCGATCGTCGAAACGAAGAACGGGAGGCGCCGTGAGGCCGCCTCCCGTTCTCGTTTCGGGGACGCGTCGGAGAACCGACGCGTCGCGGGATCGTCGATCAGCCCTCGCCCTTGAACGCGGCGAGCAGGCTCGAGATCTCGTGGCCGATGCTGTCCGGGATCACGTAGCCGGCGTCGGAGTCGATCGTGCTCCAGTTGGCCGCGATGTCCTCGGCCGTCGGCGTGCTGCCCTGGCCGGCGAACCAGCCCTCGGCGACGCCGATGAACATGCGCGAGAACTTGCCGCCGCCGACCGAGTAGATCGAGTGGGTCGTCTCGCAGGCCTCGGAGCAGAGGTAGGTCACGAGCGGGGTCACCTGCTCGGGATCGATCAGCTTCGAGAGCTCACCCATCAGCTCCTCGGTGAGGCGGGTACGAGCGATCGGCGCGATCACGTTCGAGAGGATGTTGTTCTTCTTGCCCTCGACCGCGAGCACGTTCGACAGACCGACGAGGCCCATCTTGGCCGCGCCGTAGTTGGTCTGGCCGAAGTTGCCGAGCAGGCCGGCGGCCGACGCCGTGAACACGAAGCGGCCGTAGTTGCGCTCCTTCATGGCGCGGAAGGCCGGCTGCGAGACGAAGAAGGCGCCCTTCAGATGGACGTCGAGCACGATCTCGAGCTCTTCCGGCGTGAGCTTCGCGAAGGACTTGTCGCGCAGGATGCCCGCGTTGTTCACGACGATGTCGACCTGGCCGAAGTTGTCGAGGGCCGTCTGGATGATCGACTCGCCGCCTTCCGGCGTCGCGACCGAGTCGTAGTTGGCGACGGCCGTGCCGCCTGCCTCGTTGATCTCCTTGACGGTCTGGTCGGCCATGCTGGAGCCGCCGCCGGTGCCGTCCGCGGCGCCGCCCAGGTCGTTCACGACGACCTTGCCGCCGCGCTTGGCGAAGTCGAGGGCGTAGGTCTTGCCGAGGCCGCCGCCGGCCCCGGTGATGACGGCGACGCGGTCGTCGAATCGGATTTCACTCATGGTCTAGACTCCTGTGGAATGGATGGGAGGTCGGGATTGGGCCGGATCCATCACGAGCGTACGCGTGGCTCGGCGAGCCGCGAGCGGGTGGACGCGCCGAACCGTCGAGGCCAGCGGCCTGCGACCGGTCTGCAGCGCGCGGCGCCGTCACGAACTGGGGTCGGGTGCCCCCGCGCGATCCCGAGGGCGCGAGCCGGCGTCCGGGATCCCGGTGCGCGGCCGGCGCCGACGATAGCAGGGCCGCCGGGGGCCCACGGAGCCCTCCGTTGACCCGGCGTCCCGGCGGGATCGCCTCCCAGGGAGGCCTCGGGCGGGCGCTCCCGAGCCTCCTCGTGGCGTGCCTCGCCCTCGCCGGCACGCCCGGTTCGCTCCCCGCCAGCGAACCCGACGCCCAACCTCTGCCGGTCCCCGGCGAGGCCCCCTGGCAGCCGCTGACCTTCCGTTCGGTCCCCAAACCGACCGGGTACTCGATCCGGACCGGGCCGGAGGGACGGCGGATCCTCGTCGCCGAGAGCGACTGCGGGGCCTCGGGCTTCGTGCTCCAGCTCCACCCGCCGGTCGATCTCCGTCAGACCCCCCGGCTCGCCTGGCGATGGCGGATCACACGTCCCCTCGGCGGCGATGCCCGGAGCCGAGACGAGCGCCATCGCGAGGGGGACGACTTCGCAGCCCGGGTCTACGTGCTCTTTCCCTTCGATCCCGAGCGGGCCTCCTTCCTCGACCGACTGCAGCGCTCGATCGGCGAGCGCTGGTATGGATCCCAGATGCCCGGTTCCACGCTGACCTACGTCTGGCCACGCGCGGTGGCGCGCGACACGACCTGGACGAGCCCCTACCGGGACGAAGTGAAGCTCGTCGCGACGGAAGTCCCGACGAAGGACGCCGGGGCGACGACCTGGCGCGAGGCGATCGTGAACGTCGGCCGCGACGCGCGGCTGGGTCTCGATCTCGCCCCCGACGTCCCGGTGGTCGGGATCGGCATCATGACCGACGCGGACGACACCTGCGACGTCGCCGGCGCCGAGTACACCGACTTCCGCTGGCTCGGCCCGTGAGACGTGGACCGATGATTGCGCCTCTCTCGACCGCACCCGGATAGGAGACGCCTCCTCCCGTCCCATCTCTCTAGATCGCGAACCTCGCCCGATGCTCTCGGCAGCGCTCGATCGCCCGCGTCCGGATCCGACCGAAGTAACACTCCGCCAGCCAGCCTCGTAGCGACGGGATCCGCCCCGCGAACAGCCGCTCACTCAGGACGTCCTTCACCTCCAGCGCCCGCCTCGTGATCCCCAACGCCTGCGCCGGTGTCCCCTTCCTTCGGTTTTCCGACCGATCCTTCATGTAGTTTCGCCACACCGCCCAGATCGCCATCCGGTACAGCGCCGACTGCCGCCGCTTCGAGAACGCGATC